>NZ_CP034752.1:307500-615000 GCF_004295645.1 Limnobaculum zhutongyuii | reverse complement strand
ACTATCCGGTGCTATCGTCCAGGTACGGTCCAGAGCTAATTGGTTATTTTGCTTGATCAAAACCCGAAATAGATCTGACTCCAGCACATACAGACAAAAGCAATGGCGATTATCAACATTGAGTTCGATACGATCGGGGAGCTGTTGCTGCAACGTCCAGTTCTTTAGTGTTTTCATGATGTTCGTCTTTATAGTTAGCAATAGTCACAGGTAATTGACGTTAGCTAACGATAAAAAAAGTTATGCCTCAACGGATTTTTTTGAAAAAAATTGCATAAATAAGTCATTAATCAGAAAAAAAATGAGTTACTCCTTATTCAGCTGGATATTATTTTTATGAAAATTCTTTCATTACCTTATTTGTGTGAGATCACAAAATGAGCGGAAAGTGAAAAACCAGAAAAAAACCGAATTCATCCGGTTTTATGATGACCATTTTCTGACTATCGCTAACAAACGGTCTGTAGCTCTGGCCTTGTATTGATAGATAACATTTGACGGGAATGTGACAGCAAAAACGGACAGATGGATTAGCCTGTCCTATAGTTAACAGGTGTGGTTAAGATATTTACGGGGGGATGCTATGAACTTATCCTGCTTTCGAGCCAACATGCTGGGGCTGGCAGATTTTTCGCTGCCAAGACTAACAACGCTGACCGATATCCGCTCAAATTCGGTTTCACCGAACGAAACTGACGAGCATCGACAAAAGACAAGATCGCGTTTTACATTTAAAACCGATAGCCGTTCAAAAACCTCATCGGGCAACCGATAAGTTATTCAGACTACTTTTTATTTAAGCGGGTGAATGTAATATTCACCCGCCTCACAAATTTCAGTCCTTAAAAAGACGGCTTTTTCCTGACTGAACTCTTCGATTTTCCACCTTTCGCAGAAGGTGCCGTTTCCTGCTTACCGCCTTGTGGTTTAACGCTTTTCGCTTTATTGGTTGGCTTATGCGCGGTTTCTGCGGATTGCTGCCCTTTTGCCGGATCTCTCTGGCGAGTAATATCCGTATGTTTGGTTAACGCAGGGCGCGTCTGACGCAAATTACGTTTAGCCGCTCTTTGCTCTTCAATGGTTGCCGCGGGTACCAGACAATCACGGCGGCTACCTATCAGATGTTTTAATCCCATCTCTTCCAGTGCGGTGCGAATCAATGGCCAGTTAGCCGGATCGTGATAGCGCAGCAGTGCTTTTTGTAACCGGCGTTGACGATCCCCTTTTGGAATGGTGACGTCTTCGCTTTTATAGTCCACTTTTGATAACGGGTTCTTACCGGTGTAATACATGGTGGTTGAATTGGCTAACGGCGACGGATAGAAGTTTTGTACCTGATCCAGACGAAAGCGGTTCTTCTTCAGCCACAGCGCCAGATTGACCATGTCTTCATCTTCAGTACCTGGATGAGCCGAGATGAAATAAGGAATAAGGTATTGCTCTTTACCAGCCTGTTTAGAGTAGGTATCAAACAGCTCTTTAAAACGATCGTAGCTGCCCATACCAGGCTTCATCATCTTGGATAGCGGCCCTTTTTCCGTATGTTCCGGCGCTATCTTCAAATAGCCACCAACGTGATGGGTTGCCAGTTCCTTAATATAGCGGGGATCCTGCACCGCCAAATCGTAACGAACGCCGGAAGCAATCAGGATCTTTTTGATCCCTTTTAAATCTCTGGCCCGACGATAGAGTTTGATGGTCGGCTCATGGTTAGTATCCATATGCTGACAAATTTCAGGATAAACACAGGAAGCCCGGCGACAGGTCTGCTCAGCTCTTGGCGACTGACAACGTAGCATATACATGTTGGCCGTTGGCCCGCCGAGGTCTGAAATAATACCGGTAAAGCCCGGTACGCTATCGCGGATCTCTTCGATTTCACGAATAATCGAATCTTCTGAGCGACTCTGAATGATGCGCCCTTCGTGTTCGGTAATCGAACAGAATGAGCAACCGCCATAGCAGCCGCGCATAATGTTAACGGAGAAACGGATCATCTCATACGCAGGTAGTTTCTGACCGTTATAAGCAGGATGAGGAACTCGCTGATATGGCAGCGCAAATACGCTGTCCATCTCTTCCGTCGACAGGGGAATAGCCGGTGGATTAATCCACACATAGCGATCCCCATGTTTTTGTAATAATGCCCGGGCACAACCTGGGTTAGTCTCATGATGCAAAATACGTGAGGCATGGGCATACATGATTTTATCAGCTTTCACCTTTTCATAAGACGGCAGCAAAACGTACGTTTTTTCCCATGGCTTTGGTTTAGCGGGTTGAACGATAACCGCTTTTGCCACCGGCTGTTTTTCGGGAGCAAACGGGCTGTCTTCATCAACACAAGGCAGGTCATCACCATAAGGATGAGGGATAGGATCGATACGTCCCGGCTTATCCAGTCGGGTAGAGTCTACCCCTGACCAGCCCGGCAAAGGCCCTTTACGCATTAACGCGGTGTTACGTACATCCTGAATATCGGCGATTGCTTCTCCGGCAGCCAGACGGTGAGCCAGTTCAACCATTGGTCGTTCACCATTGCCATACACCAGCATATCTGCCTTTGAATCCACCAAAACAGAACGGCGCACCGTATCAGACCAGTAGTCATAATGAGCAATACGACGCAGGCTGGCTTCAATTCCACCAAGAATTACCGGAACCTCTTTATAGGCTTCTTTACAACGTTGGGTATACACCAGCGTAGCGCGATCCGGCCGCTTACCGCCAATGTTATCCGGCGTATAGGCATCATCATGGCGCATACGTCGATCGGCGGTATAGCGGTTAATCATGGAATCCATGTTTCCTGCGGTTACCCCGAAAAACAAATTAGGTTTTCCAAGCCGCATAAAATCGTCTTTATTAGTCCAGTCGGGCTGAGCAATGATGCCTACACGAAACCCCTGAGCTTCCAGCATTCTCCCGACAATCGCCATACCAAAACTGGGATGGTCAACATAAGCATCGCCGGTCACGATAATAATGTCACAGCTATCCCAACCTAATGTGTCCATCTCCTCGCGGGACATCGGCAAAAAGGGCGCCGTGCCAAAACACTCCGCCCAGTAAGGCGTGTAGGAAAACAGGTCACGTTCAGGCTGGATCAGACTAATGCTGCTACTCATAGAAAACTCATTTAAACGTTATTAGGGGAACCGACGATACGGCAGGCCGGGAATTATACCGTTTTATTACGCTGAATCACGGACAAATAGTAATCACTTACGTAATTATTACCAATGCACTGAAATTAATAACAATAGATTTGATGAAAAAACACACTTTTTCCGATTATTTTCGCCTGAAGAATGAGCAAGTAATCAATTCCTTGTTCTTCGTCAAATAAATCGGCTTTTATTTGTGCTAGATACAATATATAGTGTACGCAATTTCGAACACGCCTATATATAGTGATTTATCCACATTCCATCCACAAGAACCCCCTCCCCGGAGGTAGTATTTCTTGTGGATAACTACGAATAAAGAAGACTAAACAGTCAGCTAGTGAAGGAGTCAATAGTGAAACCAGTTGTGATTAAACGTGATGGCTGCAAAGTGCCTTTTGATGAAGTACGAATCAAGGAAGCGATTGTACGTGCAGCCACTGCCGCCAATATCTACGACGACGACTATTGTGCCGACGTAGCAAAAGCAGTTTCAGAGCAAATGGAAGGCCGAACCGCTGTTGATATTAATGAGATCCAGCAGGCAGTAGAAAACCAGCTAATGAGCGGTAACTACAAGACGCTGGCCCGTACCTATATCGAATACCGCCACGATCGTGATATTTCACGGGAGAAACGTGGTCGTCTGAACCAAGAGATTCAAGGTCTGGTTGAGCAAAGCGATCTCGCCCTGCTCAATGAGAACGCCAACAAAGACAGTAAAGTTATCCCAACCCAACGCGATCTGTTAGCCGGTATCGTGGCTAAACATTATGCCAAACAGCATCTGTTGCCTCGCGATATTGTCATGGCCCATGAGCGTGGCGAAATCCATTATCACGATCTGGACTATTCCCCCTTCTTCCCCATGTTTAACTGCATGCTTATCGATCTGAAAGGCATGTTGACCAACGGGTTCAAGATGGGCAATGCAGAAATTGAGCCGCCAAAATCTATTTCTACCGCTACCGCAGTAACGGCTCAAATCATCGCTCAGGTCGCCAGCCATATTTATGGTGGCACCACCATTAACCGTATCGATGAAGTACTCGCGCCATTTGTCACAGAAAGCTATAACAAACATAAAAAAGTGGCGTTAGAGTGGAATATTGCGAATGCAGACGAGTACGCTCAATCCAGAACGGAAAAAGAGTGCTACGACGCCTTCCAGTCACTGGAATATGAAGTAAATACCCTTCATACCGCCAATGGTCAGACGCCATTTGTTACCTTTGGCTTTGGTCTGGGTACCAGTTGGCAATCTCGTATGATTCAACAATCTATTCTGAAAAATCGTATTGCCGGGTTAGGAAAAAACCATAAAACCGCGGTGTTCCCTAAACTGGTATTTGCAATTAAAGATGGGATTAACCATAGATTCGGTGATGCTAACTACGATATTAAACAACTAGCATTAGAATGTGCTTCTAAGCGGATGTACCCGGATATTCTTAACTACGATCAGGTGGTAAAAGTTACCGGTTCATTTAAAACCCCAATGGGCTGTCGTAGCTTCCTCGGCGTTTATGAAGAGAACGGCGAGCAAATCCACGATGGTCGTAATAACCTTGGTGTTATCAGCCTTAACCTGCCGCGTATTGCGCTGGAAGCACGTGGGGATGAATCCCGCTTCTGGCAAATTCTGGAGCAACGCCTGACGCTGGCTAAACGCGCCCTGATGACGCGTATCGAACGCCTTGACGGTATTAAAGCGCGTGTTGCACCCATTCTGTATATGGAAGGTGCCTGCGGCGTACGTTTGAAAGCTGATGACAACATTTCAGAGATTTTCAAAAATGGTCGCGCCTCTATTTCATTGGGCTACATTGGTATTCACGAAACGGTAAATGCGCTGTTTGGTAATAAAGTGCATCCTTACGATAGCCAGCAACTGCGCGACAAAGGTGTGGAAATCGTTCAACGCCTGAAAGTAGCTACCGAAGAGTGGAAAAAAGAGACCGGTTACGGTTTCAGCCTGTACAGCACACCAAGTGAAAACCTGTGCAACCGCTTCTGTCGTTTAGATACTACTGAGTTTGGCGTTATTGAAGATGTGACCGATAAAGGATATTACACCAACAGCTTCCATCTGGACGTTGAGAAAAAAGTTAATCCATATGACAAGCTCGACTTTGAAGCACCTTACCCGCCATTGGCTAACGGTGGTTTCATTTGTTATGGCGAATATCCAAACATTCAGCACAACCTGAAAGCACTGGAAGACGTATGGGATTATAGCTACAGCCGTGTTCCTTACTATGGAACTAATACGCCAATCGATGAGTGCTACGAATGTGGTTTCTCTGGTGAGTTTGAGTGCACCAGCAAAGGCTTCACCTGTCCGAAATGCGGCAACCACGACTCATCCAAAGTGTCAGTAACGCGTCGCGTTTGTGGTTACCTTGGCAGCCCGGATGCCCGTCCGTTTAATGCCGGTAAGCAGGAAGAAGTAAAACGCCGCGTGAAACATTTAGGCAATGGCCAGTTAGATCAAAGCGAGAGTCAGGCCAGCTAACAAAAACTCTGCTTTAACCTGACAAGCAGCAGAATCCAATATGTTATCGGGTTCTGCTGCAAGTTAACCGCTTCCCGGATACAGATATTTAAACTATGAATTACCACCAGTACTATCCCGTCGATATTGTTAACGGCCCCGGCACGCGCTGTACGCTGTTTGTCTCTGGCTGTGTTCATCAATGCCCTGGTTGCTACAACAAAAGCACATGGCGTTTGAACTCGGGAGTACTGTTTACCTCTGAAATGGAAGATCGCATTATTGCCGATCTCAACGATACTCGAATCTCTCGTCAAGGCCTTACCCTGTCCGGCGGCGATCCGCTACATCCGCAGAACGTTCCCGATATATTGAAACTGGTAAAACGAGTGCGACAAGAGTGCCCGGGGAAAGATATCTGGCTCTGGACCGGATACTTACTGTCTGAACTCACCCCTGAGCAGCAACAAGTAGTGGATTTAATTAATGTATTGATCGATGGTAAATTTGTTAAAGAGTTAGCCGATCCATCGCTATTGTGGCGCGGTAGCAGTAACCAGGTAGTGCATAAATTGCGATAAATATCACATCTTCAGTTTACCTTTCATTCAGTACAGAAATGTCGGTATACCTCGCAATCTGTATACTTTTACGCTCTAACCATCTGTTTCATCGTCAATCTTTCAACGAGAAAACAATAGATCTGGTGAAACACCAGTGAATTAATTTCAACCAGCATATTCAAACCATAAGTTTAGGCGGCGCGAACGCCGCCCGGAGGGAATTTATTCTTTTTGCTCTCTCACTCTATTACTTTTTACTTTTTACTTTTTACTTTTTACTTTTGCATCTTCTCTTATTTTGACGCTTCGAACATATGCTCTATTAAAACCAGCTTCAGCGGCTTGATCATAGTATTCCAGAGCTTGACGCAGGTTTTTCTTAACGCCAACGCCAGTTTCACTCATTACCCCTAAAACATATAAAGATTCAACATCATTTTGCTCAGCAGCCGCCAAAATCCACTTACGCGCTAAAGTGGCATTGGATTTAATATCTCTTGGTATCTTTTTATCAAGCATACGCCCATCAGCAGGAATATATAATAACCCTACTTGTTTCTGAGCCAGCACATAACCACCTTCGGCAGCTTTAAACATCAAGTCGATAGATTTTTGGCGATCCAGAGGTTCACCTTTCCCAAGCATATACATACGGGCTTGAAGATAAAGCGCCTCAGGACGCAACTGAATAATTGGATGATTGAGCACTTTTCGACTTTCATCATAATAACCACATTCAAAATAGAACTGGCCCAATAACGTCTGTGCTGTGGCATCGCTATTTTGAGCTCTGCTTTCTATATCATCAGGTTCGTTAAGGCTGGCCTTTCTGAAACCATCCGCATAACAGTCATAGGAAGTTAGTTTACCGTCTTTATAATTCTTTCCGGTTTGTAAGCCATTGACAGGTCTATCATCAGCATAAAGTACTTCATTCGCTAATTCGCCTGTTGTTTTATCGTATCCTTTCTGTATACCTTGACGTTTTCCCTGCTTAAAAAAACTCTCGCTAACGAGATGATTAGTTTCTTCATCCCATTGATTCCATGGACCATCAAATTTGCCATCAAGATAAGACCTTTCCTCTCTTATCTTACCGGTTTTCGCATCGTACTTTTTATATGCCCCATGGTATTCGCCGTTTTGATAGTTTTCTTCTTTAATCAGATTGCCTGTTTCTGCATCCCAACGTTTACTGCTACCGTGCTGTTTACCCTTGGCGTAGTGCTCTTCTTTGATTAGTTTCCCTGTTACGCGATCCCACTCTTTCAGTACTCCGTCTATTTCACCATCCTTATATTCAGAAAGAAAATTCTTATTACCATCTTCGTACCATTCCTGATTGGATACCGCCAGTCCCTTTGAATAAGACGTTTCTGACTTCAACTTACCATTTTCATACCACGTCTTGAAATCACCATACTTTTCACTTTCGCCTTCAGAAGTCTGCCGCCATTGTTCTTGTTCACGGCGGTTACCATTGTCATACCAAGATTTATGCGACAAATTGAAGCTATCTTTATAGATACTTTCAGTGATGAGAGTCCCTTCCTCATTAAAATTCTGTTGTTTACCGTCCCGATAGCCTTCTTCGTTATTACGCGAGATACTCCTTAATTGCCCTGACTGATAATACGCTTTGGATTCACCAACGAGTTTCCCTCCAGCATAAAATGACTCCGTTTCTATTTTCCCGTCAGGAAAATAATCAACATATTTACCATCGTATTTACCATTCAGATAAGCATGTTCACGCTCTAATTGCCCATCGGGACCATAGTGATTACACTGCCCATCAGCCGCTACACCTTGATGAAAACGCATTTTACTCTCTATGTTACCGTTTTCATGGTAAGTACTAACCACACCATCAACCTTACCGTTTTTATAAATAGCTATCTGATATAGTTTTCCATCTGCAAAGTAATTTTTCGTTTCACCATCCAGCTTCCCTTCAGAATCAAAATTGTTCTGAGATTTTATTGTGCCTGACGGGTAGTAAACGGTAAATTTAGAAACAAACTGTAGAGAACTAAAGTCTTTAGTATTGGTATAACCTTCAAATGCCTTAATTTTCTTGGCATTATTCGATGAGATGCCATTTTGAGTTTTATCCTTATCTACATACCACCCAGTCATCTTCCATATATTATTTTGCTTATCGAAAATAAATGGTTTTTCCATAAAAAAGCTGGCATTTCTCTTAACGGTCCGATCAAATGATTCATCCAGCCAAATTATGTTCTTATTAGTAATATATTTTTTTCCGCAGATTGCACTAGTACAGGGTCGAATTTTAGTGATAAATTGCCGTTTTTGGGATCTTTTAGCTCTATCGCACGAGCCTATTGTTATCTCATAATACTCATCGTTCTTCGCGGCCTGAGCGATATTTGTTAAGTGACTAACGTAAACTTCATCCTTCATACCCAACGATTTCGCATTGACAGCTATAGTAGATTCACCGCATGGTGACTCGGTACGGAAGGTTATTTTCTCGGCTGCAATAAGTTTTACATCATTATCAACAAATGTCATGACACCACGTCCAACAGAAATATCTTCGATTTGTGATATGAATTTTATTGATTTTTTATCAGATGCAACTGCATTAGATAACATTGAAGCTAGCAATAAGCTGCACAGCAGGAATTTTTTCGTGTTTAACATCTCTGTCATAAAAATTAATCCATGTTATTTATTAAAGTAACTTTTTTTTTAATACATTTTCAATTCAAATCTTAGATAAAGAGCAGAATGAATCCTTTCCCATACCAGACATTCCAAATGGTAATAAAACGCATTAAAAAAAATAAATTTATAATAAACCAATTATAAAAACAAAAAATAACACATATAAAATGAATCCAACAAAAAAACACACACATTAATAGATAAATCAAACTAAATTACGCATTATCGCGCAGCCAGTAAAACTTTTTACCAAACCCAAGCTTATTGTCAGTCATTTTGATTTCATCAAAACTCAATCGCCACAAAGGTGCACTAGTTAGCCTGGCTACAGGAAAACGTTGAACATATTTTTCCCGTGCATTTTGCTCATCTTCTCCACTCAGCAAATGAAGCTGGCCGGTATATTGAATACCCTGAATTAAGGCAATGTTTTTTGTCTGAGCCGAAATAGTACCTGCTACCTGAGGGTTTACCAGTGCCTGTTTGCCGTGTCGGGTATGAGGTTCTGACATCAAAATTAGCCCCATACTTTCCATATCAAACAGATAAAAACAGCTGGCACACCACAACTCATCGGAACTCATGGTACATAAGCTAACAACATGATTTCTTTTCAGATAGCGACAAATGGCTTTCATGCTGTATTCAGGATCGGTTGTCATCAGATTCATATCCCACGATGAAAATAAAATTCTGCCGCCAAGTTAACACAAAGGGTAATTCTGAGCACCAGCAAAGCCGTGCGCTGCTTTCAGACGATAAAATTGATAATATGCATGCTGATTTAGCAACCGAAAATGGAACTGGTGTGAAACAGAGCGACTCCCTGGCAGAAAACCGTGACTGGCATTTGTATATCTTACGTACCGCTGATAATCGCCTGTACACCGGGATCACGACCTGCATCGAGCGTCGTTTTAAACAGCATCAATCCGGTAGCGGAGCTAAAGCGCTAAGAAATGCCGGAGAGCTGATACTGGTTTATCAGATTAAAACAGCCGGGCACTCCGAGGCATTAAAAATGGAATATCGAATAAAGCAGCTGACTAAAGCCAAAAAAGAAAAGCTGGTCAAAGACCAGCCTTCCATAGAGCAGTTAACTATGTTGTTGAATCATTAAAAGCGGTCAAAGGGTGCGGAGTACTCTACCAATCCGGAAACCCCTTGTAAGGACTCTTCAGCCAAAGGATAGATTTGGAAAGCAGAAACGGTATCCGGCCACTTGCAGTGTAAGCCATACCCGGCTGCGGTTTTAAAACCTAAAGCGCCGTAATAGGCTGGTTCACCTAATACCGCAACGGCGGCATAGCCGAATTCATTAAGCGCATCTAATCCTTCGTAAACTAATGCTTTACCTAAACCTTTGCCACGGTATTTTTCAGATACGGCTAATGGCGCTAAACCAACCCACTGACGATCTTCCCCATTAACCATCACCGGGCTAAATGCCGCATAGCCAACCACACCACCGTAATCATCAGTAGCCACAATGCCCAACGTAATCAAACCATCTTCACGCAGATGATTAACCAGTTCAGCTTCACCGTCACTGGCAAAAGCTTTGCGCAACAGCTTATTTATGCCTGCCGCATCAACGGGTATTTCAACACGAATTAACACGATGCCGGTGCGCGCGAATGCTCTTCGCCGCCCTCTTTTAAACCGGCTTCAACAAAATCAGCCAGCTGCTGTAATCCGATTCGCAGGGGAGTCGGCATATTTTCCAGTTCAATTGCATCCATCAGGTTTTTTACGTACAGGCCCAGTTCAGTATCACCTTCAATCACTAAACGGCGCTGGAAGAATAGTGTATCCGGGTCCTGTTTACGGGCTGCAATCAGAATCAAATCGTTAGCATCTCCGCTAAAACTGACATCTTCCTGCTGCTCATCACTCACCAACAATACGCCTTCGCGCACAGTAACAAACCAACGCAGGCCAAGATCGCGAACTTCAACTTTCAACCAGCGTTGTTCAAGAAAATCTAAATCACCTTCTGCCAATGCATGGCGAAATTGCCAACCCAATAGCTGTTGCAAAACCTGTTTCTGTAAAGCAAACGGGGTTAACTTTATTGGTAAACGTAGAAGGGAAGGTCCCTGACGAACCAAACGGGCTCTCAGTTGTTCAAACACGGGCTGACTCCTGCAAAAAATAATTAAGCTATTTTGCCACAATGAGACATGAGATCATCGAGTCAGGTCAAAAAATTATCAAATTATCTACTGCTAAATGCCATAACCTCAGAATGAAAATACTTTTCCCTACGGCTCCTGTACTTTGGGACACCATAATTAACTGACCAATCAGCAATAAGCTGCCTCAAATCAAAAATCGTTATCAAAAGGTTAATTACAATCAGCCAACAGATTCAGGTAACGACTTCAATAGGTTATTAAGCGCTTCGCTTTAATAACCTTCTTACTTTTTGCAGGACGATAAGATGGAACTGCTGTGCCCTGCCGGTAATTTACCGGCGTTGAAAGCAGCCGTAGATAACGGCGCTGATGCCGTCTATATTGGCTTTAAAGATGATACTAATGCCCGTCATTTTGCCGGTTTGAATTTTACCGATAAAAAACTTGAGGAAGCGGTAAGTTATGTTCATCGCCATCGGCGCAAACTGCATATCGCCATCAATACTTTCGCCCATCCGGACGGTTATAGCCGCTGGCAACGGGCAGTGGATCAGGCAGCGGATATTGGTGCCGACGCCTTAATTCTGGCAGACATTGCCATGCTGGAATATGCATCAGAACGTTACCCACATCTTGAACGTCATGTCTCGGTTCAGGCATCCGCAACCAATGAAGAGGCAATTCGTTTCTACCAACGAAATTTTGATGTTGCGCGGGTCGTTTTACCACGGGTACTTTCTATGCATCAGGTTAAACAGCTGGCCCGTACCAGTCCAGTACCGCTGGAGGTTTTTGCCTTTGGCAGCTTGTGCATTATGGCTGAAGGGCGCTGCTATCTCTCTTCTTATCTTACCGGCGAATCCCCTAATACCGTCGGTGCGTGTTCGCCAGCCCGTTTTGTGCGCTGGCAGCAAACGCCACAGGGTTTAGAGTCTCGCCTGAATGATGTGCTGATCGACCGTTATAAAGACGGTGAAAATGCCGGTTATCCAACCCTGTGCAAGGGGCGTTATCAGGTGGGAGATGAGCTGTATCACGCTCTGGAAGAGCCAACCAGTTTAAATACGCTGGAGCTGTTACCAGACTTGCTAGCCGCCAATATTGCCTCAGTAAAAATTGAAGGTCGTCAGCGCAGCCCTGCTTATGTCAGTCAGGTAGCAAAAGTGTGGCGCCAGGCGATCGATCGCTGTCTGGCGGATCCACAAAACTTCAGCGTAGAGAAATCCTGGATGGAAACGCTGGGCGCAATGTCCGAAGGTACCCAAACCACTCTGGGTGCTTATCACCGTAAATGGCAATAACAGGAGGCAACAATGAAATATTCTCTGGGGCCTCTGCTCTACTACTGGCCTAAAGACCAAACCGAAGCTTTCTATCATTCGGCAATGGAAAGCAGTGCCGATATTATCTATTTAGGTGAAGCAGTTTGCAGTAAACGTCGTGAAATGAAGGTTAATGACTGGTTGGATCTGGCGAAAACGCTGGCCCAATCAGGTAAACAGGTGGTGTTATCCACACTGGCACTTATTCAGGCACCATCAGAATTAACTGAGCTAAAACGCTATATCGAAAATGGTGAATTCCTGATTGAGGCCAACGATCTGGGTGCCGTCAATATGGCATCAGAACATGGATTACCCTATGTCGCTGGCCCGGCCCTTAACTGCTATAACGCCTATACCCTACGTTCACTGCACAAACAGGGAATGATTCGTTGGTGTATGCCGGTGGAGCTTTCCCGCGACTGGTTGTCTAATTTGCTAAATCAATGCGAAGAGTTAGGTATTCGCCGTCAATTTGAAGTGGAAGTATTCAGCTATGGTCATCTACCTTTGGCCTATTCAGCCCGTTGCTTTACCGCCCGTTCAGAAAACCGTCCCAAAGATGAGTGTGAGACCTGCTGCATTAACTACCCAACAGGCCGCAACGTTATCTCTCAGGAGAACCAACAGGTATTTGTGTTAAATGGCATTCAAACACAAAGTGGCTATTGCTATAACCTCGGTAATAATCTGAAAGAGATGGATGGACTGGTGGATATCGTGCGCCTGTCACCACAGGACCACGACACTCTGAAACTGATCACCCAATTTCGCAATAACGAACAAGGTCAGTCACCGCTGCAACTGCAAAATCAGGCAGACTGTAATGGCTACTGGAAGCGTATTGCCGGACTGGAGTTGGTGGAGGAATAAGAATCTTTCCGCTCAGGTCGATGACAAAGTCTGATAGTTTAGTGTGATGGCTTAAAACAGCTCATTGTCGGGAAGGCGGTGGTTGGGGCGACCTGGCGTCAGCCAGGATGAGCACTCAAGCTGAGTATATGGCCCTTCCGGCCGAGCACGATGATGATTTTTCTCATAGCTTTTACGGCCGGAATATCTACTGAAATTGAAACAGACAAATTTGCTATCACTCTGAAGTTGGATAGATTCAAATCCCCGTAAGGGTATAGTCGACATAAATATTAACGTATATCCCACTGTAACAGGGGCTACAGGGTCGATCTTTCCTGTTTTTATGCTATGTTCAAATTAACGCTGGCTTCGTGCCTACTCAGAGTTCCGATGCTTTACCAGGCCAATCACCGGCGATAAGTTCAGGTTACAGAGAGCGTTCATCATGACAAATCCTACCATTCTTATTACCGGCGGAACGGGTAAGACCGGCCGGCGTATTGCATCCCAGTTAAAAGATGCAGGACATTCCTGCGTCATTGCTTCACGTTCTGGTTCATCGATTTATGGCCATCAGGCAATACGTTTTGACTGGAGCAACAGGCTTAATCATGCTGATGTTCTACAGGGTATTGATGCGGTTTATCTGGTAGCGCCACCCAATGTGGCCGAACCACTGACGGTGATGCGTCCCTTTATTGACCTTGCACTTAAACAGGGTATTCGCCGCTTTGTACTACTCAGTGCCTCCCTGCTAGAGGAAGGCGGCCCCATGATTGGCACTGTGCACAGCTATCTGAAACAAAATGTACCTGAATGGGCAGTTTTGCGCCCCACCTGGTTTATGCAGAATTTTTCGGAGGAGTATCATATGTCCTCCATTCTGGATGAAAGCCGTATCTACTCCGCCACCTTTGATGGACGAGTTCCATTTGTTGATACCAGTGATATTGCAGCGGTTGCCTGTTCCGCACTGTTACGCCCTGATTCATTAAACCGGGATGTGGTTATTACTGGCCCTAAAGCGCTTTCCTATTGTGAGGTGGCAAAGATTATTAGTGCCGCAATTGGACTGAAAATAGACCATATCAAACTGACCGAGGGAGGGCTGGCTAAACGTTTTGTGGCTCAGGGAATGAATGAGAATTATGCGCGTGCACTGGCTTCTCTGGATACAATGATTGCAGGCGGTGCAGAAACCCGGCTAACCAATGAAGTTGAAATACTAACGGGCAGAACACCGAAAAATCTGGAAACCTTTGCCAGAGAAATGCGCAGAGTCTGGCTGTCAGATTAGTCCGGTGAAAATCTGCCCTGATATATTTTTATTCTACTAATACCAATGAGATATCAGCGCGTTCAGTTAAACGATAAAGCGGTAACACGGGCAATGCCACTTCGGCATTAGTGGCCTGAGTTTTCGCTTTGGTTTTGGCCTTTTTCTTTTCTGTTTTTACTTTCGGTAGACTAATAATGCCATTTGCCACAAAACTGCTTTGCGTTTCTGGCTCCAGCGCCGCTATGGCCAGATTTGCCAAAGGCTGATTTAGCGGAATGTAATAGTACCCGGCAGACAAATCCAGTTCCCGATCGTCTATTCGGGTAGTGACCTGAATCATCTGATTCCCTTTTTGCCCTATGCTGCCGGTAACATCCTTTTTGGTACTTTCGTTACGATCTGCCAGAGTATATTGCTGAACCTTAACTTTTTGAGGCTGAACAATTTGGTAAACCTCTATTCCTAATGCCTGAAGGTTCTGTACCGCTTTTTTCTCCGTTGGCGCCAATAAATAAGCATAAGGACGGGTGCGGGTAATCACCGGCATAATGCTTAATGCCGAGCGCCAGTCAGCATTCACTTTGATGCCATCGGCTGTTTTGGCATCAATCATAGAAATAGTCCGTTTTTCTGGCGTCATTTCGCCTTTAACAACGATAGCGCCCTGTCCGGCCTGAGTAGCAATATCGTGGCGAATCTCTTGCCCATTATTAAGCAAATCAGCACTATTTTTAGCGCTGACTTTAACCATAGTTTGCATGGCTAAAAACTGGGTATACACCCGACGGGCAAAGTGCGCTTTCCCTAAACCCACACCCCGGTTTTCCAGCAAAAATGAAACTGAATTGCGTAGCCCGGCAATATTGCGCAACGTATCGGCTTCAATGCCCCCCATTGACAATGTTTTATCCTGCTTATCTAACTTATCCGTGGTGTAGTACCAGGAGTGGCTTAATCCATTGGTTTCAAAGGTACTGACGATACCTTCACGAAACGGTTTATCCATCATCTTGGTTAGTCGCGCTGGCAAATTATTCGTGGTCGCCTGTTGCAGCATGGCGTCATAACGTTGCACCGCACCAAATTTTTCCACCCAGCGACCAGCAACGCTATATTCATGGCTGTCTAACACTACATCCGGCTGATACTGAATAAATACCTGTGCAATGGCACGACTTTCCGGCGTACTCAACAGTAAATGGTCACGATTTAAATTGATACCGTTTGCCAAATCGCGGCTGAAACTTTCGGCACCGTCCGGATTGGCTCTGGGCATAATTAATACGTTAACCCGGGTAAGTACATCCCCTTCTTTCCCCTCAGCCAGGCTTTTTGCATAGGCCAGTGCGGCTTCTCCCGGAGCTGGCTCATTGCCATGCTGTAAAGCAATAATCAGTACCGTCGGTTTGCCATTTTTCAGCAAAACTTCCGGTGACGCCGTTTGTGAGCCAGAAAATACCAGTAGTGAAATTGATTTTCCCTGTTGGGATAATCCAATCTGCTTCACCCGCAATGTACCGGATGTCTTACTCAGGTCATTAATAAATTTTTCCATCTCCTGCTGGGAGGTGAAATCAGTTTTATCTTTATCAAAGGCGGGTGTACCCAGTTCTATCAGGCTGGGGGCCGGAAACTGTTTTACGATAGCGGGAATTTCCTGATAGTCTTTAGTGGGATCGTATTTTGCTAAACTAACTGAAGGAAAAACTAACCCGGACAACACACAGGGAAGCAGTACGGATACAACCGTGCGAGAAAAGCACTTCATTGAACTCTCCAAAATACGCTATCGATTATCAGCCTTGCTGCCGGCATGATTTTTTCTGTATGCCAATGATAAATCGATTTATCACGAATGTGTTATACAACGCATAAAAAAAACCACACAAAGAAAATTAAATCACTTCATCTATGCTTCACATAAAACACTTATGCTGAATTTCATAACCTCAGTAACTTATGCTTGTAGCGAGCTTTTACAGGATGTTGATATGCCAACGATTGTCACCCATGCCGCAGTACCTATCTGTCTGGGTATTGGATTAGGATCGCGTAAAATACCACCGGCGTTATTGATAACCGGAATTGCCTTTTCAATGATACCCGATCTGGACGTACTGGCCTTCAAATTTGGCATAGCCTACGCCAATGCTTTTGGTCATCGGGGATTTACCCACTCTCTGCTGTTTGCTTTTGCTCTACCAACTTTGGCGCTGTTATTCAAAAATGCGTTTAAAGTAGGTTACCGACGAATTTGGGGATTTTTAACCGTTTCACTGTTATCTCATAGTGTGCTGGATTCATTAACTACGGGAGGGATGGGCGTTAGCTGGCTGTGGCCGTGGTCAGAAGAGCGTTTTTTTGCACCAGTTCAGGTGATCAAGGTTGCGCCATTCCAGCTGGCACAGTACCTGAAACCTAATGGTATCGCGGTTATTCAGTCAGAATTACTGTGGGTTTGGCTACCGGGTGTCGTTATAATGTTAGCCCTGATAGCATTAAGAAGAATAAATAACCACTCAATAGCCTCATCATCGGTATAAGCTATCCCTTTGATAGTCTTTATATTCTGTTTAAGCTAATTCTACTTTCTGGTGAATAATATCGTTATTCGCCAGACGAGTCGTTTTTTAACAAATTTAACACTTTGGGCATAATCTTTTAGTCTGTAATATAAAAAACTGCAATAAATAATATTTAACTATTTTTGATAGAAAATAACTAAATAACCCCCTTTAAAGCAGGGCTTTATTCCTGATTCTTTCGAAAAATCCGCATCATCCGCTCAATTAAACCACAACAAAATGATATCATTTGATGACAACGATTTAATGATATTTACATATTTGTAACTTTTCCATAAAATTGCCGCACACCCGGAACCAATTTTCATCGGTTCTCAATACCACAAAGCGCTTATGTACTTTGTCATGAGGTCGTTCAATGAGACTCAAACAATGCAATAAGTTTTCTAAAGTGCTAATGCTCGGCCTGGCAGCGTTGCTGCTCACCGGCTGTGACATGGCTCTGATGAATCCTAAAGGCCAGATCGGGATGGAACAGAAATCCCTGATCATTACGGCTACTCTTCTGATGTTGATCGTTGTTGTTCCCGTTATCATTATGACTTTTCTATTCGCATGGAAATACCGCGAATCGAACAAAGAGGCTAAATACACACCTAACTGGGCCCATTCCAATAAAATTGAAATGGTCGTTTGGGGCATTCCCTGCGTCATTATTCTGGTATTAGGTACGTTAACCTGGAAAAGTACTCACGCGCTTGACCCGCGTCAGACCATTCCAAGTGAAGCCCAAACGATTACCATTGAAGCAGTCTCCATGGATTGGAAATGGTTATTTATCTACCCTGACCTCGGTATTGCGTCGGTTAACGAACTCTCTTTCCCTGAGAACGTGCCGGTGAAATTTAAAATTACCTCCGATACCGTTATGAACTCTTTCTTTATTCCTCGTCTGGGCAGCCAGATTTACGCCATGGGCGGCATGCAGAATATTCTACATCTGGTCGCTAATGAAAAAGGCGTTTATCCGGGCATGTCGGCTAACTACAGCGGCAAAGGATTCTCCGGAATGAAGTTCAACGCTATTGTTACTTCTCAGGAAGACTTTGATAAATGGGTTGAAAAAGTTAAGCAATCCCCAAATCAACTTCAATGGGAAGATTACAATCAACTTGCTAAACCAAGCGAAAACAATGCTGTTGAGTATTTCTCAACGGTTAAGCCTGGTCTGTATCTCGATATTATTAATAAATATATGAAAATGGATACCAGCAAGCACTCACATCATTCTGGAGGCGAGGAATAAACGATGTTAGGAAAATTAACACTTGAAGCGATTCCTTACCATGAACCGATTATTATGGGTGCTGTTGGCCTGATTGTCGTCGGCGGAATTGCCTTACTTGCTCTGATTACCTGGGCAGGAAAATGGAAATGGCTGTGGAATGAATGGCTCACCAGCGTTGACCACAAAAAAATTGGTGTGATGTATATTCTGGTCGCCATGGTGATGTTACTACGCGGCTTCGCCGATGCCATCATGATGCGTACTCAGCTGGCGGTGGCAGCTGCCACCAGTGGGGAAGGTTTCCTCCCGCCTCATCACTATGACCAAATCTTTACCGCTCACGGCGTTATCATGATCTTCTTCATGGCTATGCCGTTTGTTATTGGTCTGATGAACATTGTGGTGCCACTGCAAATCGGTGCCCGCGATGTGGCATTCCCATTCCTGAACTCCCTGAGTTTCTGGCTGTTCGTTGCCGGTGTGGTGTTAATCAACATCTCTCTTGGCGTAGGCGAATTTGCACAAACCGGCTGGCTGGCTTATCCGCCACTCTCGGGTAAGGTGTATAATCCAGGGGTCGGGGTCGATTACTGGATATGGAGCTTACAGATATCCGGGGTCGGTACCTTGCTTACCGGGGTTAACTTCTTTGCCACCATTCTGAAGATGCGTGCCCCTGGCATGAAAATGATGCAAATGCCGGTTTTCACCTGGACTGCATTATGTGCCAACATCCTGATTATTGCGGCGTTCCCGATTCTGACCGCTACCATCGCGATGCTCACCCTTGACCGCTATCTGGATTTCCACTTCTTCACCAATGACCTTGGTGGTAACCAGATGATGTACGTCAACCTGATCTGGGCATGGGGTCACCCTGAAGTATATATTCTGATTCTGCCTTGTTTTGGTATCTTCTCCGAAGTCGTGGCAACCTTCAGTAAAAAACGTCTGTTCGGTTATACCTCGCTGGTATGGGCAACGGTTGCTATAACCCTGCTCTCCTTTATCGTTTGGTTGCACCACTTCTTTACCATGGGTGCGGGTGCCAACGTGAATGCCTTCTTTGGTATTGCCACTATGATTATCTCCATTCCTACCGGCGTGAAGATCTTCAACTGGCTGTTTACCATGTATCAGGGCCGTATTAAGTTCTCTACGCCAATCCTGTGGACGCTAGGCTTCCTGGTGACCTTTACCGTGGGTGGTATGACCGGGGTTCTGCTGGCAGTACCGGGTGCCAACATGGTACTGCACAATAGTCTGTTCCTGATTGCTCACTTCCATAACGTTATTATTGGCGGTGTGGTGTTTGGCTGTCTGGCTGGTTTTAACTACTGGTTCCCGAAAGCGTTTGGTTTCAAACTGAACGAAACTTTAGGTAAATACGCCTTCTGGTTCTGGATTATTGGCTTCTTCGTTGCCTTTATGCCGCTGTACATTCTGGGCTTTATGGGCATGACCCGCCGCCTGAACTACAGCCTGCAACCAGAGTGGACATCGCTTCTGGTGGTTGCTGCCTTCGGTGCGGTACTGATTGCCTTGGGTATTGCCTGTCAAATCCTGCAGTTACTGGTGAGTATCAAAGATCGTAAGAAAAATATGGACGTTACCGGCGACCCATGGGGCGGCCGTACGCTGGAGTGGGCAACTTCTTCTCCGGCACCGTTCTATAACTTCGCGCATCTTCCGGTGATTAAAGGTATTGATGCTTTCTCTGATATGAAAGATGACGGTACTGTCTATAAGCGCCCGGCGAGTTATGAGCCAATTCATATGCCAAGAAATACCGGCACCGGCGTCATCATTGCAGCCTTTAGCGTGGTGTTTGGTTTTGCCATGGTCTGGGAAATCTGGTGGATGGCTATCGTTGGTCTGATTGGTATGGCGGTGGTCTATATTGCCCATACCTTCAATGATGATACCGACTACTACGTACCTGTTGAAGAGATTGAGAAAATCGAAAATCAGCGTTTTGAACAATTAAGCCAGGCAGGGGTAAATCATGGCAACTGATACCTTGATCAATTCTCACGCTCACCTTGATGAGCATGAGCACCACGATCACGATAGTGGTGCCAAGACCGTATTCGGTTTTTGGATCTACCTGATGAGCGACTGTATTCTGTTCGCCTCAGTATTTGCTACCTATGCCGTACTGGCAACCGGAATTGCAGATGGCCCATCAGGCAAAGAGATTTTTGAACTGCCTTATGTTATCGGTGAAACAGCCCTGCTGTTATTAAGTAGCTTTACTTACGGTATGGCTATCATTTCGATGTACAAGGGTAATAAGAGTCAGGTTATTGGTTGGTTAGCCATCACTTTCCTGTTCGGCCTTGGCTTTATCGGCATGGAAATCAATGAATTTCATCTGCTGATCAGTGAAGGTTATGGCCCATCGCGCAGCGCCTTCTTATCAGGATTCTTTACTCTGGTTGGTACTCACGGACTGCACGTTACCCTGGGTCTGATCTGGATGGCAATCATGATGATTCAGGTATCGAAGAAGGGTTTAACGCCAAAAAATAATGCGCGTTTAATGTGCCTCAGCCTGTTCTGGCACTTCCTGGATGTTATCTGGATTTGCGTGTTTACCGTGGTTTATCTGATGGGGGCAATCTAAATGAAACATACCTCTGTAGACGCTTCCGGCGCCAGCCATGGCTCGGTTAAGTCTTATCTTATCGGGTTTGTGCTCTCAGTTATTCTGACGGCAATTCCTTTCTGGATGGTTATGACAGGAGCCGCAGCACCAGCAACTCTGGCTGTCGTTATCTCTCTGTTTGCCGTAGTCCAGATCGTGGTTCATTTGGTCTATTTCTTACATATGAACACAAAATCAGAGGGTGGCTGGAACTTTGTCGCCCTGGTATTCACCGGATTGATAATCGCCATCGTCGTTGTAGGTTCACTATGGATTATGTACAACCTTAATACCAACATGATGGTTCACTAAGAGCTACTCAGATGATTAAGAAATATCTGTTAGTCACCAAACCGGGAATCATTTTTGGCAATATGATTTCAGTCATTGGAGGATTCCTGCTCGCCTCTCAGGGCAGCGTGGATTTCTCCCTGCTGTTTGCCACTATTATCGGCGTCTCTCTGGTAGTGGCATCCGGCTGTGTGTTTAATAACTATATTGACCGGGATATTGATTGCCTGATGGAAAGAACCAAGAACCGCGTTCTGGTTCAGGGATTAATCTCCCCTGCCATCACTATTCTCTACGCTTGCATGTTGGGAATTGCTGGCTTTGCCTTACTCTACGTCTATACCAATTTACTGGCGGTAGAGTTTGCTCTGTTAGGGTTCGTGGTTTATGTGGGGCTATACAGTCTGTATCTGAAACGTAAATCCGTTTACGGTACTCTGGTCGGAAGTCTGTCTGGTGCCGCTCCACCGGTTATCGGTTACTGTGCGGTGAGCAATCAGTTTGATACCGGGGCATTAATTCTGCTGGTAATTTTTAGCCTGTGGCAAATGCCTCATTCATACGCTATCGCTATTTTCCGCTATAAGGATTATCTGGCTGCGTCAATTCCGGTTCTGCCGGTAAAACGCGGGATTTCCGTAACCAAAAACCACATTACGCTGTATATCATCGGCTTTATTGTGGCGACACTGATGTTAACTATTAGTGGCTATGCGGGTTATAGCTATCTGTTTGTTGCAGCAGTGGTTGGTTTTGGCTGGCTGATTATGGCTTTAACCGGTTATAAAACAACAGATAACAAAATTTGGGCAAGAAAGCTGTTCATCTTCTCCATTGTGGCTATCACTACGCTAAGCATCATGATGTCGGTAGACTACTCTCAGGTGGCAGCACCTGAGTCGCTGCTTACCTTCGTCTGGCCATAACTATCTGTAATAGTTATCTGTAACATGGCGGCAGCCGCTCGATTGAGTGCGTTGTCGCTAATCCACCCTAAATCTTGTCGTTATCTCAATCTTTACCAGAAATATAAAGCAATTCACCCGGCTTACTACTATTCTATCCAACGCTATAATCCAGTGGCTTAATTAACCAGTGGCAGAATAAAAATAACAACAGGCCGTTCGTTTTCAGTTGAAAAATTCCAACAGTGAACGCGAAGTGATTTGAGGTGATATGAACGATTATGCAATGACTCCGGGAGAGCGCCGGGCTACCTTTGGTCTGGGATTAGTGTTCTCCCTGCGTATGCTGGGAATGTTTATGGTACTGCCGGTTCTTACCACTTACGGTATGGCTCTGGCAGGGGCAACTAAACCGCTCATTGGCCTTGCCATTGGCATCTACGGCCTGACACAGGCTATCTTCCAAATTCCTTTTGGCCTGATTTCCGATCGGGTTGGTCGTAAACCGCTAATCGTTGGCGGATTGTTGATTTTTGCTATCGGCAGCATGATTGCGGCTTTAAGTGACTCGATATGGGGCGTGATTCTGGGACGCGCACTGCAGGGCTCTGGCGCCATTGCTGCCGCAGTTATGGCTCTGCTTTCAGACCTGACCCGGGAACAAAACCGTACTAAAGCCATGGCGTTTATTGGCGTCAGCTTTGGTATTACTTTTGCCATTGCAATGGTACTGGGGCCTATTGTTACTCACGCTTTTGGCCTTAATGCACTGTTTTGGGGTATCGCCGTATTGGCACTGGCAGGAATAGTACTGACGCTAACGCTGATACCTACGCCTTCCGGTCATGTATTAAACCGGGAATCCGGTATGGTAAAAGGCAGTTTTAGTAAAGTCC
This sequence comes from Limnobaculum zhutongyuii, assembly GCF_004295645.1. Lineage (NCBI taxonomy): Bacteria > Pseudomonadati > Pseudomonadota > Gammaproteobacteria > Enterobacterales > Budviciaceae > Limnobaculum > Limnobaculum zhutongyuii. The sequence continues at coordinate 591,936 of NZ_CP034752.1, read as the reverse complement.
TCAGAAATGAACGTTTGCTAAAACTGAATATCGGCATTCTCTGCCTGCATACTTTACTGATGGCAACCTTCCTTGCTCTGCCGGTAGCGATGGAAAATGCCGGTTTTATGCCAGCCGATCACTGGAAGGTTTATCTGGTCACGATGTTGGTTTCTTTTGTCGCAGTTGTGCCCTTCATCATAATTGCGGAAAAAAAACGCAAAATGAAGCAAGTATTTTTAACCTGTGTCGCACTGCTTCTTATTTCAGAGTCTATACTTTTTTCCAGCGGGCAACACCTGTGGACTATTTTTATCGGTGTTCAGCTATTTTTTATCGCTTTCAATATCATGGAAGCCATCTTACCTTCGCTGATAAGTAAAGAAGCCCCGGCAGGTTATAAAGGTACAGCGATGGGTGTCTATTCAACCAGCCAATTTATTGGTGTGGCTATCGGCGGAAGTTTGGGTGGATGGTTATTTGGCCTTAACGGAACAAGTGCAGTATTTACTGGCTGCGTTGTGCTCTGTGCGTTGTGGTTCATGCTCAGTACCACAATGAAACAACCACCTTATGTCAGCAGCCTGCGCATTGAATTACCAGCAACAGCATTGCAAGACGGTCTGTTAGAAAGTTACCTGAAAATGGTTGCCGGTGTGAATGATGTCGTCATTGTGCCGGAAGAACAGTCTGCCTATGTAAAAATCGATTCGGGTAAAACTAATCGAGCTAAATTGGAACAGTTAATCAGTTCGTATCACTCTCAACCGGCGTAATTCGGCGGGAGTATCTATTAAATAATAGCGATAACGGAGATTATCAGTATGTCTAATTCTTCCAGCGTACCACTTTCAGTGCTTGATCTCTCACCCATTATCCAGGGTGGCACCATCCCTCAGGCATTCACTCGCTCAAAAGAGCTGGCCATTCTGGCAGAACGTCTTGGTTATCATCGCTACTGGATGGCTGAACACCATAACATGGCGGGTATCGCCAGTTCAGCAACCTCCGTACTGGTTGGTTATATTGCCGGAGCGACATCAACCATTCGTGTTGGTGCCGGTGGCGTGATGTTACCTAACCATTCACCGCTGGTGATTGCCGAACAGTTTGGCACCCTGGCATCCCTCTATCCAAATCGTATCGATTTAGGTTTAGGACGTGCACCGGGTACCAATCAGGAAACGGCACAGGCTCTGCGCCGTAATGATCATGATACCTCAGAGAACTTTCCTGCCAATATTGCCGAGCTGACCGGTTATTTTGATGATGAAAAACCTACCCAGACCATCAAGGCAATTCCGGGTCAGGGATTACGGGTTCCCGTTTGGCTATTAGGCTCAAGCCTGTATGGCGCTCAACTGGCTGCACGTATGGGACTGCCTTATGCTTTCGCCTCCCACTTTGCACCGGATATGATGCTACAAGCACTTGAATTATATCGCCGTGAGTTCAAGCCTTCTGCCGATTTGAAAAAACCTTATGCCATGGTCTGTGTTAATGCCATTGCCGCCGATACCGGTGCTGAAGCAGAGTATATGTTTACCTCCTTACAGCAGCACTTTGTCAACATGCTGCGCGGAACACCAGGTCCATTGCCACATCCGGTCGAAGACATTAACTCAGTGGTGGCCAAACATGAACTTTACAGCGCTAACCATACCCTGAGCCTGTCAGTTATCGGTGATAAAAATGGTGTCCGTAACGGATTACAAAATTTGCTGAAAGAAACTGATGCAGATGAGATCATGATTAATGGACAGATATTCGATCACTCTGCCCGTATGCGCTCTTTTGAACTTATTGCGGAGATCTCTGCTGATTTAGCCAAATAACCGTCACAAATGCGAATAAACAGCAATGGGAGCAAACATTATCATCACTTTCTACATTAATGGACGTTCTGGTGAATTATGAAAATAGTTATCTTAGATGGTCATACCCTGAATCCGGGAGACATTTCCTGGACTGAGATTGAACAGCTGGGTCAGTTAACCGTTTACGATCGCACTCCGGCGGAACTCATTGTCGAACGAATCGGTGATGCTGACATTGTGTTAACCAATAAAACGCCGATTAGCCAGCAAACCATTGAGCAATGCCGCTCAATTAAAATGATTGGTGTATTAGCGACTGGTTATAACATTGTTGATGTTAAAGCGGCCCGTCAAAGAAACATACCGGTATGTAATGTTCCCAGTTACAGCACTATGTCAGTTGCTCAGTTAAGCACCGCACTGTTACTGGAACTATGCCACCACGTTGGCGAACACAGTAACGATGTTCGTTCTGGCGGCTGGTCGAAAAGTATCGATTTTTGCTATTGGCATTCACCGCTTATTGAGTTAATGGGTAAAAAACTGGGCTTGATTGGCTACGGTCAGATTGGTTCTGCCTTTGCTAAAATAGCACTGGCGATGGGCATGGAAATTTTGGTGTATACCCCAAGCCAGAGAAAGAGTATTGAACAACCTAATTTGCGTGTGGTTATGTTAGACCAACTGTTGGCAGAGTCAGATGTGATTAGTTTGCACTGTCCCCTGACCGAACAGAACACCGGTCTGATTAATCAGAGTAATATCGCCAAAATGAAGAATGGTGTGATGCTGATTAACACCTCGCGTGGTGGGTTAATTGTCGAACAGGATTTGGCAGATGCGCTGAACAGTGGAAAAGTTGCTGGTGCAGGACTGGATGTACTGTCCACCGAGCCGCCATCAGAAAACAATCCATTACTCAATGCCCGCAACTGCATTATCACTCCTCATATCGCCTGGGCCCCTAAAGAGGCTCGTCTGCGTCTGATGGAGATTACGGTAAACAATCTGAAGCATTTCATCGCCGGTAAGCTACAAAACGTGGTGAACTAAATCTGATGTGTTAACGGGGCAATGTGAGCCATCATCATTGCCCCGTTATTTTCTGTTATTTTCTGATTAAATAACGAATGGTTGGTCCATCCTGCTGAATATCCAGCACTTCATAGCCATGGTTTTTGGCATCAAGAGGGATATTATTAATGGATTGCGGGCAATCACTGATCACTTCCAGTACTTCCCCTTTCTTCAACTGAGGCATGGCTTCCAGTGTTGCTACCGCGGGATAAGGACAAGGCTCACCCACCATATCTAAACGGTAATCCGGAACTATATTTTGGTTATCCTGACTCATGCGGGTTCCTTACTGGTATCAAGGGAAATGGCGCTTTGGGCATTCTTTTTGGCAAAAAAGTGCTTCTCCCACCACAGCATGGCGACAAAGGCTAAGCCCAATAAAATATATGTCACTAGCAAACCGCCATAAGGGCCAAAGGTATCAAGCAGGTTCACTTTGTCATAGTTAGTTGCCAGTGCCGGCGCAATATCATCCCAATAATAGGCCAGAATAGTCGCACCAATAACGTTACCCAGGCCTACCCACCAATAGTGAACCTGCCCTTCAACTGCACGATACATCCAACCCGTTTCACAACCACCGGCTAATACAATACCAAAACCAAACAGTAAGCCACCCAATACCGCATTTGGCCCGGCCCACATAATTTTTGGATGGGCACCCATCTGGACATAGCTGAAGATCCCAATTGCGCTCACCGCCATACCGATAATAATGGCTTTCGCCATATGGGTACGTCCGGTGATCCACAGATCGCGAAAAGCCGATGTGAAGCAGATTTGGGCTCGTTCAATCAACAAACCAAACCCCAACCCAAATAGCATTGCAATTCCCAGCTTAGGACTATTGGTAATCTCCACCATTCCCCAGATAACCATCACCAGGAAGATAATCATCCCCATACGAAAGCGGCGACGAGCCTGAGCAGGTTTTTGAGTCAATGGTGATGCGGCACTGACCTTTTGCAATTTGACCGGGATACGAAATATTGGCAATAGAGTAAAACGAGCACCGAAGTAAGACCCTACTGCCGTAGCCAACGCAAAGAACCAGGCATGCAGTGAAAACTGAGGAATACCGGTAAAGAAAGCCGCCAGGTTACAGCCCATCGCTAAACGAGCACCGAAACCGGCAATAATGCCTCCCAGTACCGCCTGAAAAATACGGATACGATGCTGTGGTAAACGCAGCTTAATATTATTGGCCCATAGTGCCGCGGCAATACAGCCACCGAACATACCAATAATCATCATACCATCGATGCGATCCAGTGGCGTTCCTTCAAGGCCAATCACCTTGAAATAGCCCCATTGTTGAGGATCGGCACCAAATAGCTGAGCGATATGACCACCCCAGCGAGTGAATTCGCCCGTTACCGCCCAAAATGTGCCGGTTAAGCCAAAATAATAAGTAGAAAGAATACCTGCTGCAATAACCGCAGGGAGAGGTGCCCAGAATTTTATTAAATACTGGGTTTTAAAATCTTGCCAACGCATAGATTTCTTATCCTTGAAAAAATTATTTTAAATAAATAATTGTTCTCAATAGTGATAAATCAATCTTAATCAGGAACAGTATCAGCACTTGCCAGCCAGACGGCGACAAACAAGATAAGAATTGATGTATTGCAGTATTAAGTAACGAACACGCACTGAGCTATTAGCATCAGTGCCGCGCTATTTTACCCAATAACATGTAAAAAAACCGTGATATTTTTGTGTCATTAAGAAAAGTTTATCGCCATAAAAAAACGGCACTGAGGCCGTCTTTTTTTACGCTTATTACCGTAAACCTTATTTCAGTAACTCAGCAACTTTTGGTGTGAAGTAATCCACGTTCAGGTAGTGTTCCTGCCCCATAAGTTGACCACTGCCATACCAGTTAATGCCGCCCAATCTCAGGCTCAACCCATTAATATCATAGTTAAATACATAACCGTTTGAACTGGTAAAGGTGAATTGATTGTTTTGCATTTGTAATAGATTGAAAGTCAATCCATTGTGGAAATAGGCCTGAACGCGCTCCATATATACCGGCGCTAATAAACCAAACAGACGAGCGATTTCCGTACGGTAAGCTTCAACCGTTAGATTTTCTGGTAAAATTCGGGCAATTAATGCAAACACATCAACGTTAGCTAAAGCAACGGCCAGCTTAGTGGTTAATGAAGCATTCAAGCGTTCCTGATTAATCGAGAACTCTTGCTTATCATCTTTATTATCTTCGCTCTTATTTGCCGCAGGCTCCAGAAACTCACCAAAATTAGGCGGGATTAAAACTGTTGAAGCGATATACGCAGCACATGCCGCATCCTGCTCAGGACGACGCTCACCAACAAATAATGAGAATGCCTTATCATTAGAAGTATCAATAACGTTTTCTTTTAAATAGTTTGCTGCTTCCTCAGCCGTTTTTTCACCACGAACTAATGCACATAATACATTCATATGCCCATCATGACGTCCACCTGCAAAGGTCGGTGCTGAAGCTAAAACAGTACTTTGAATAATAGGTAATGCCGGAATAGGTAAAACGTTTGTTGCTGTATTCATGTGTTAATTATCCGTAAATTTAAAAAAATAAATAAAACCTGTCACCTCATTATATGCAGGAGTCGGGTTAATATCAGATTAATTCCATTAATAATGACAATAGGTGAATGCTCCTATTTATATAATAGCATAATAAAAAAAAGCACCTGATGAGAGTGCTCACAGGTGCTTTTTATGTAATTTTTAATGAATAATGGCTTACAAACCTTTACCCATATTCCTTACATCTTATTCATTACCAGAATATGAACGGCGACGTGGGGCGCTATTACCACCCTCACGGCTACCAGATTCACGACGTGGACCACGAGATTGACCGTCACGGCCGCGGCCCGCGCCACCATTACCAGAAGAACGACGTTCACCATTAAAAGGACGACGCTCACCACCAGCAGCAGGAGCACCATCACGACGACCACCGCCACCACGACGAGGTTCACTGGCAGGTGCATCACCCATCAGTTGCATATTTAATGGCTTATTCAGCACGCGAGTTTTGGTGAAGTGCTGTAACAGCTCTCCAGGCATACCTTTTGGCAACTCGATCGTTGAATGAGTGGCGTACAATTTAATGTTACCAATGTAGCGGCTGCTGATATCACCTTCGTTAGCAATAGCGCCAACGATATGGCGAACTTCAACACCATCATCACGACCCACTTCAATACGGTACATATCCATCTCGCCAACGTCACGACGTTCACGGCGGGCTGGTGCTTCACGGCCATTGCTGTTATCGCGCTCACGACGACCAAAACGGTCGTTGCTGCCACGATCGTCACGATCGCGCATTTCGCGACGTGGACGACGATCAACAGGTGCATCCGGTGGCAGAATTAATGGGCGTTCGCCCTGAGCCATCTTCAGCAGTGCCGCTGCCAGAGTCTCAATATCCTGCTCTTCTGCTGGCTGTAATTTAGCCAACAACGCACGGTATTGATCCAAATCGCTGCTTTCCAGCTGCTGGCTAACGCGTGTAGCAAACTTCTCTAAACGGCGCTTGCTTAACAGATCGCCTGAAGGTAAATCCACTTCAGGAATGGTAATTCTCATCGTACGTTCAATGTTACGTAGTAAACGACGCTCACGGTTCTCAACAAACAGTAATGCACGACCCGCACGACCCGCACGACCGGTACGACCGATACGGTGAACATAAGACTCTGAATCCATCGGGATATCATAGTTTACGACCAGGCTGATACGTTCAACGTCCAGACCACGAGCCGCAACATCAGTTGCAATCAAAATATCCAGACGACCATTCTTCAGGCGCTCCAGCGTTTGCTCACGCAGGGCCTGGTTCATATCACCATTTAACGCGGCGCTGTTATAGCCACTGCGCTCTAATGCTTCAGCAACTTCCAGCGTGGCATTTTTGGTGCGAACAAAGATAATTGCCGCATCAAAATCTTCCGCTTCCAGGAAACGAACCAGCGCTTCGTTTTTACGCATACCGTATACCGTCCAGTAACTCTGGCTGATATCTGGCGTATTCACTACGCTGGACTGAATGCGAACTTCCTGTGGATCCTTCATGAAACGACGAGTAATACGACGAATCGCTTCTGGCATAGTCGCAGAGAACAGTGCGGTCTGATGTTCAGCCGGAATCTGCGCCATGATGGTTTCAACGTCTTCGATGAAGCCCATACGTAACATTTCGTCAGCTTCATCCAGCACTAAACCTTTCAGTTTAGATAAATCTAATGTGCCACGTTTCAGGTGATCTAACAGACGACCTGGGGTTCCCACAACAATTTGTGGACCCTGACGTAAAGCACGCAGTTGCACGTCATAGCGTTGACCGCCGTACAGAGCAACAACGCGAATACCCGACATATTTTTAGCATATTCAGTACAGGCTTCTGCTACCTGAACCGCTAATTCACGGGTTGGAGCCAATACCAGAACCTGCGGACAGGCCATATCAGCTTGAATATTGTTAAGAAACGGCAATGCGAATGCCGCTGTTTTGCCGCTACCGGTTTGCGCCATGCCTAATACATCGCGACCTTCCAGCAGATGTGGAATACAAGCCGACTGAATCGGGGATGGTTTTTCATATCCCATATCGGTCAATGCTTTTAATAAAGGTGCTGATAAGCCTAAATCAGCAAAAGAGGTTTCTATCTCAGACATGTACACGTGCCTCACTAAAAATGGCGGCCAGTCTACATACCTTATTGAGAAAATACTCAGTCATTTTCATTTAAAAGTGTGAACCAGCTCAAATTAGATTAAAAAACGAACAGAAAAACCGCCCTCGTTTGTCATCAAGACACGCAAGGCCGCTTTGACTTAATCGTCAGTCTATTTTTTATCCGATTCTGATAGGTCGTCTTGCTCTAGCCCGAACAAGGCTAATTCCAACAGTGCATAGCGGTGCTCAACAAAGTTATGTACGTTGTTGGCAACCGTCAGTTTGAACAACGCCACGGCGGTGTTCTTGTCCCCCAGACTCAGGTAGTGTTTACCTAAATAGAAGTCAGTTTCACTGAGATGCTCAGCGAGCGAAGTGTTATCCGTTGCTTCTGCCTGTAGACGGTTAACCAGCGTTTTTTCGCTGATATCACCCAGGTAGAACTCCACAATATTCCAGCCCCACTCTCCTCGTTCAGCTTTAGCATAACGCTCTTTAAGAGCCTTCTTTGCTTTACCTGAATCAATCTCTTTTTCAGCTAAATACAGCCAAAGAGACCGGAAAGGATCGTTAGGGTCGTCATGATAAAACGCCAGCAGATCATCCTGCGCTAAAATGTAGCGACCGCCATAATATAAGGCAATCCCTCGGTTTAAACGCGCGTAGTTATAAGTTGGATCAAGCTCTAATACAGAATCAAACGCATCATAAGCAGCATCAAAGTTGCCGCCCTGCGTCAGATATATTCCTAAGTAATTGAATGCCTCTGGAATATCAGGACGAATCATCAACGCTTGCGAAAAGTCATTACGTGCCAATGCCCGCAGTCCAAGACTGTCGAACAATACACCACGCTCATACAATAGCTGCGCTCTTTCATCACCTGATAAGACCTGACTCGCAAGGATTTGTTCCATACGGGCCAGCATCACTTCCTGTTGCAGCGTTGGCTGCAATGGAATTGCCAAAACGCCATATTTACGCCCTTCAAGGCTGCTACATCCTGTTAACAGAATGGCTGTTGCAACAATGTAGCACCAGCGCAAAATAGGCTTCATTTCAACTCCCGGAGACAAACATGGGATAGGTATCCTACCATCCACTTGCTTTTACACAAGAACTCCCTGTCCCAGTCATACACATGGTGACTTGCCATTATACAACAACAAGACACCATGTAATTAATTACAGTAATAATAAATATTACCGTTATTGCTCTTCAGATGCTGCTGGAGCGTCTTGACTCGGCGCAGTCGCTTCTTTAATGCTTAAGCGAATACGGCCTTGACGATCAACTTCCATCACTTTCACCTGAACTTCCTGACCCATTTGCAGGTAGTCTGATACTTTCTCTACGCGCTTATCCGCGATTTGAGAAATATGAACCAGACCTTCTTTACCACCAACGATGGATACGAAAGCACCAAAGTCAACGATACGGGTCACTTTACCGGCATAAATGCGGTTAACTTCAACATCAGCGGTGATCTCTTCAATGCGGCGAATAGCGTGTTTCGCTTTATCACCGTCAACTGCTGCGATCTTCACTGTACCGTCATCTTCGATTTCGATAGTTGTACCGGTTTCTTCAGTCAGAGCACGAATTACCGCACCACCTTTACCGATCACATCCTTGATTTTCTCAGGATTAATCTTGATGGTGTGGATACGTGGAGCGAACTCAGAAATATCACCACGTGGTGCAGAAATAGCCTGTTCCATCACGCCAAGAATGTGCAAACGAGCACCTTTAGCCTGATTCAGAGCCACTTTCATGATCTCACGGGTAATACCTTCAATTTTAATATCCATCTGCAGTGCAGAGATACCTTCGCGGCTACCTGCTACTTTAAAGTCCATATCGCCCAGGTGGTCTTCGTCACCCAGAATATCTGACAGAACAACAAAGCTTTCATCATCTTTCACCAGACCCATTGCGATACCCGCAACAGCAGCCTTAATTGGCACGCCAGCATCCATCAGTGCTAATGAAGCACCACAAACAGAAGCCATAGAAGATGAACCGTTAGATTCAGTAATTTCTGACACTACACGAACGGTATATGGGAATTCAGTCTGGTCAGGCATCACCGCTAATACACCGCGCTTCGCCAGACGACCATGACCAATCTCACGACGCTTAGGTGAACCAACCATGCCGGTTTCGCCTACAGAGTACGGAGGGAAGTTATAATGGAACAGGAAGCTGTCCGTACGCTCACCGGTCAACTCGTCAATGTTTTGAGCATCACGGGCAGTACCCAGCGTTGCGACAACCAGAGCCTGAGTTTCACCACGGGTGAACAGTGCTGAACCATGAGTACGTGGTAATACGCCTGTGCGTACATCCAGACCACGAATCATATCTTTTTCACGGCCATCGATACGTGGCTCACCGCGCAGTACGCGACTACGAACTACGTTTTTCTCAATGCTGCCCAGCATATCGCCGATTTCGCTTTGGTTTAAGTCTGCATCCTGCTCTAACAGGGCTGCAACCACATCAGCTTTAATCACGTCGATTTGAGCATAACGCTCTTGTTTATCAGTAATACGGTAAGCATCACCTAAGCGAGCAGAAGCTAAAGCTTCAACCTGAGCATACAGCGCCTGATTAGTTTCAGGTGCTTGCCATTCCCACTTAGCTTTACCTGCTTCTGCTGCCAGCGCATTAATGTTATCAATCACAACTTGTTGTTGCTCATGACCAAACATTACCGCACCCAGCATTTGTTCTTCGCTCAGTAATTCAGCTTCGGATTCAACCATCAATACTGCGCTTTGGGTACCTGCAACGACCAGATCCAGACGGCTCTCTTTCAGCTCATCGGTGGTTGGGTTCAGAACATATTGATCGTTAATAAAACCAACACGTGCAGCACCAATTGGACCGTTGAATGGAATACCCGACAGCACTAATGCTGCAGAAGTACCAATCATTGCCACGATATCCGGGCTTACTTGTGGGTTAACAGAAACTACGGTTGCGATAACCTGGACTTCATTCAGGAAACCTTCCGGGAACAGAGGACGAATCGGACGGTCAATCAGACGAGCGATCAGTGTTTCACCTTCGCTAGGACGACCTTCACGACGGAAAAAACCACCTGGGATACGACCAGCAGCGTAAGTACGCTCTTGATAGTTAACGGTTAATGGGAAGAAAGATTGACCTTCTTTTGCTTTTTTCGCACCCACAACGGTAACAAATACTGCAGTGTCATCAACGTTTACCATCACAGCAGCCGTTGCCTGACGAGCCATCATACCGGTTTCTAACGTCACGGTATGTTGACCATACTTAAATTTACGAACAATCGGATTTAGCAAGCTATTTTCCTTTATTTTCATACGAGCCCATCAAGCATTTGCTTCAACGGGCTAATTTTAACTTTCTTCTAACTGCATCCTCGCGACTAATGAAAGTCCTGATTTAACATAGCATTAGTTATAAAAATAACCACCACTCTATCAATACTTTCATTAGCCGCGCGAATCTCTGCACCAGAAGGCCCAAAAACCAGCGTTCTATAATACTGCTATTCGTCGTCTAATCCTAGAAGAAAGGGGCCACATTTGGCCCCTTTCTCCTGAAACTCATCGACTTAGCGACGCAGACCCAGACTAGCAATCAGTTGAGTATAACGTGAGCTGTCTTTACGCTTCAGATAGTCCAGCAACTTACGACGCTGAGAAACCATACGCAGCAGACCACGACGACTGTGGTGATCTTTTTTGTGCTCGGAGAAATGGCCTTGCAGGTGGTTAATTTGTGCAGTCAGCAGGGCTACCTGAACTTCTGGTGAACCACTGTCGTTTGCGCCACGACCATACTCAGCAACAATTTTAGCTTTCGCTTCAACACTTAGAGACATTATAGAACTCCAACTCTTAGATATAAATAAAACAGGCGCCGATCTCTAATTCAGCCACCCAATGCATAAGCCGACATATACTACTCCCCACTCTGCCATATAGCAAGCCAGCGAACGGGGCAGGCTGTAAAATTTATTTAACAAACGCCAATAGCCGTTAACGACGGACATTGCCAACCATTTATATTTTCACCTAACTATTAGTTGCTGAATGAGTTTTATGGAAAAGAGTGGGATATTATATCAAAAACGCACAAATACTCTTTTCATAAAATCCCTTGGCGGGTATGATTATCGTTCCTCAATCCCCCGCTATATTTGATTTTCTGGGTGCTGAGGGCTTTGGCTAAAATAATTTTTTGGATATATGGATTTGGTCAATACTTTATAGACCGAAAACTCCCTAAGGAAAGAGAAACATACTATGACTCAACAAGACCATAACCCTTACACACCACCAGAATCTAACGTCGAAGACGTAGCTGTGGTACTTGATAAAGCGGGTGAAACCTTTATCCCTGGCGGTCAGGCTGTTCCTGCCGGTGAAGGCGTGAACTGGATTACTCAAGCTTGGAACTTCATGAAACCTAAATTAGGTATGTGGGTTGTTCTGGGTATCGTCCTGTTCGTAATTCTGATGATTATCAGTTTTATTCCATTCCTGAACATTTTAACTGCCGTTATCATGCCAATTTTCGTTGGTGGCATTATTGCTATCTGTGAAAAACAACGTATGACGGGTGAAGTTGACCTTGGCCTGCTGTTCTCTGGTTTCCAAAAGAATCTGGGTTCACTGCTGGGTGTTGGCGCTATCATGTTCGGTATCATGATTCTGGCGATTATTGTGATGTTCGTTGTTGGCGGTAGCGCTATGCTGGCAATGGCAGTAGGTTCACAAGCGGGTGGCGATCCTTCAATGGCAATGGCTGGCGCAAGCGGCGGTATGATGTTCCTGGCTTTCCTGCTGATGATGGTTATCTATCTGGTTGGTTATGCATTAACCTGGTTTGCTCCTGCATTAATCGTTGTTCACAACCTGCCTTTAGGTCAGGCTGTTTCTATGAGCCTGTCTGCTGTTAAAAAGAACATCGTTCCCGGCCTGCTGTTCTTCCTGGTAATGGGTATCATCATGTTCGTTTCAGCCTTACCTTTCGGTTTAGGTCTGTTAATCACCATGCCTCTGTTCCTTGTTACTTACTACACGACTTACCGTAGTCTGTTTATCGCTAAGTAATTTTCAGAGATAAAGCCGGGCCTCTGCCCGGCTTTAATATATGATGCTTGATACGGTTCGTGACATCACTACGCCGGAGCTGATTGAGATCCGATTACACCCTGCCGGATTTCTGCCCCGCGGCTTTGCTTTTTTTATTGATACCATCCTGCGCTGGCTCTTAATGCTGCTTATCGCAATACCCTCTATGTTTATTGGTGATTTGGGTATTGGGCTATTTCTGATTTCGATTTTTCTTATTGAATGGTTTTACCCGGTTTTTTTTGAAGTGGTATTTAAAGGAAAAACACCTGGTAAACGCCTTGTAGGCCTAAAAGTACTTAATGACAATGGAACACCAATTAGTCTGAGTGCTTCTATCATTCGTAATTTTTTACGCTTTGCTGATTTCTTCCCGCTTTTCTATTTGTTTGGTTTGATATCTATGTTAACCAACAAAGAGTTCCGCCGTTTAGGGGATATTGTCGCGGGTACCATCGTGGTTTATACCGAACCTGCAGCCAGACGCTTTAGCATACCGGAAGCAATGCCGGTTCCTCCTGATTTTCCACTATCACGTGATACACAAAAAACTATAGTCTCTTTTGCTGAACGTTCTGTAGGTTTAACCAAGCCAAGGCAGGAAGCAGGAACGCTTCGAGGCATTACATCAGGCGGAATGGGAAGCCTTTGAAAACTGGTTAGGCCACCATCTGAGAATTATAAAAAATCAGGATGGAACTGCCTCTCAGCAGCCTTTTGCCAACCACGAAATGCCACAACGCTACCGAAACCTTTGCCAACATTTGGCTATCGCCCGCGATCGCGGTTATAGCCTGTTACTGGTTGAACGGTTACATAATTTGGTTCAGTCAGGGCATGACATCTTATATCGCACCAACAGTGGTATAAGTGGCCGAATGCTGAACTATATTGCCGGAGGATTCGCCGCCGACCTGCGCGCCAATCTTCGCTGGGTACTTCTCTCTACCCTTCTTATTATTGGGCCATGGATCATTATGATGGTGGTTATCCGCCTGTGGCCTGATTTTATCTACGTGGTTATTGCTCCTGATGATATTCACCAGATGGACGACATGTACAACGGTGACGATGCCTTTGACTATGGCGCCAGTATCTTGCGTGACTCTGGTTCTAACTGGAAAATGTTTGGCTTCTACATTTATAACAATATCAGCATAGCCTTCAGGGCGTTTGCTGGGGGTCTGTTAGCCGGTTTGGGTACGGTGTATACGTTGGTATTCAACGGTATTCATATGGGAGCCATCGAGGCCAGACTGGTTAATATTGGTGCCGGACGCAACTTTTATTCATTTGTTCTTGGTCATACCGCATTTGAAATTGGCGGAATCATTATTTCTGGTGCCACCGGGCTAAAACTGGGTTGGAGCTTGATTATGCCAGGCCGCCTGAGTCGCCCTGATTCATTAAAAACTACCGCGCGTTCGGTGTTGGGGCTGATTTGTGGTAGCGGCATAATGTTACTGATAGCCGCTATGATTGAAGCATTCTGGTCGCCACATAATTTCCCTCTACCAATAAAAATTGCCGGTGGTGTCTTTACGCTACTTCTGTTGCTTGGCTATTTTATTTTTACAGGGCGTCGCCATGCAGCTTGATCGTTTAGTCATTGTGCTACGTACCAGACCAGCCAATGAGGCCATCGATTTAGGCGTTCGCATGGCAATGCATTGGTTCAAGCCTCTCTATATTGCATGGTTATGTTTTTCGTTACCGGTGATTGGCCTGTTGTTTGGTTTGTCCTATTGGGCTGAATTTAGTTATACCGCTATCTATCTGCTGATATGGTGGATAAAACCAATGCTTGACCGTATGGCGCTGTTTGTTATCAGCAGAGCAGTGTTTGGCTCTGCCCCAACCTTACGTCAAAGCCTGAAAGCGATTCCCACTATACTATTCAAAACCCGGTTAATTCGTGCTCTCACCTGGGCCCGTTTCTCACCCTATCGATCGCTGACGCTACCGGTTGATGTGCTTGAAGGTATTAAAGGTCGCAATGCCAGAATAAGACGTAAAGCGATTTCAAACTACATTGGTATTAATGCTGCCGTATTAACGCTGTTTGGTTTTGTGGTAGAAAAGATTTTTCCTGTTTGTGCTATTGCATTTGTCGCCATGATATCTATTGATAACAATAGCTATACCGACGACCTGCTAAAAGATCTGTGGTTTAACAATGTTAGTTACCACTCACTGATGGCTTTGGGATTCTATATTCTTGGTATTTTATTGTGGGAACCTATCTATGTTGCCGCTGGTTTTTCTCTTTATTTAAAGAGACGCAGTGATATCGAAGCCTGGGATATTGAACTGGAATTTCGCAAAATAGAAAAGCGAAGCCGTATTGCTTCATCGACTCTGTTTGGTGCTATGTTGCTTGTGCTGACCATCGGTATCTCCGGCTACTCTTCTCACAGTTATGCCAGCCAAAGCAATTCAACCGTCAGGCAGGAAACGATTAACGACGCGCCTGAAAAATTACAGCAAATTCTGAAACAACCCGAGTATGGCGGTAAAGAAGTCAGAAAGCGTCTGAAGTTTATGCAGGAAAAGAAGGTGAAGAAGCCCAATAAAAAACCGGATTTTTCACCTCCTCCCGTTTCCGCCAATCCTAACAATGCGTTGCTGGCTTTAACGGGTGCTGGCCAATGGATGCTCTGGGGGATTCTGGCGCTGGTGGTCATTGCTATTGCCTATTTTATTATTATGCGGTTACCCGATATGCGGGGACAAAAAGGTCAGAAAGAGGCCCCTCCGGCACAAATTGCCGGGTTGGATATTCAACCCGAATCTTTGCCTGAGAATATCGCCGAAGTTGCCCTGTCGATGATTCATTCCGGCGATTTGCGTTCTGCTCTCAGCCTGCTATTTCGCGGTTCGTTATCGGTGCTTGCCCATCGGGATCGGGTGATGTTTCGCTCTTCAGATACCGAACAGGACTGTATCCGTTTAGTCAAACGAGCTGAACTTAACAGCGCGGCATTTTTTATTAAATTAACTCAGCTTTGGCTGGCACAGGCTTATGCGCACCGCTCTCCTGATATCACAAAGTTAGAACAACTTTGTCGTGAATGGCCGACTCACTACGATCACCAATCTCAGTGGGAGGCCAGTTAATCATGTCCACAAATGATGTAAAGAAAAGCAGCAATCCATGGCTGATTTTGGGGATTATATTTGCCGTCATTGCCGGGCTGGCAATCTATTACTATCAACAACTCGAGTGGGAAGAACGAGAAGTTACCACACCACCCAGTTGGAAAGTTATCGCCAATAATTACTACACCGCAGAACAATTGCTGAATAAGTCTGGCTATCAGGTCAAGACCGTTGGTGATTCGTTGTCATTGAATAAGTTACCGGCAAAATCAACCCTGGTGTTATTCAATCCTGATGGCTTACTTAAAGAACCCACACAAAAAACTAAACTGATGGACTGGGTGAGTAACGGCGGTCATCTGGTTATTGCACCCCTGGAAGATAAAAACAGTATCGATCTGCAGGAACTGTTTGATATTTATCTGAAGGATGAATGTGATGATGATAAATGCAAAACCGCAAAAGCACCGGTTGAGCTGGTTACGGTTAAATTACCGGAAAAAGAAAAAGAGAATGATACACCAGCCAAAAAACGAGATGGCGTGTCCATCGTTTTTGAAAAAGACAAAATGGTGGCTGATGTCGCTGATACACCTCGTTTCTACGTAGACTGGAAAACCACGGAAAACGTTCCGGAATCAACGAAAAGTGAATGGGACATCATCAGCCGTTTTCAGTTTGAACAGGGTTGGGTTACGGTTGTTCCACTCAGGCTATTTGGTAATGACAATATTAAGCAATATGACCATGCCAAACTTTGGCTACATGTTGCTACCTTGCCAGACAGAAACGACATGCTCTATCTGGTTCGTTATGCCACTTTACCAAATCTGTTAAGCTGGCTGATTGAACATGCGCTTTACACATTACTGGCATTTGGGCTTTGCATCTTACTGGTGTTGTGGCGCTATATCCCCCGGTTTGGTGCGCTTATCCCTACACCACCACCTGCTCGCCCCAGCCTTACTGAACATTTAAGGGCCGTCGCTGACTTCCATCTGCATAATTACGACTATGAACGACTGGTCGCCCCATTGAGGGAAGAGGTGCTACGCCTGCTGCAACCGTTGCGCATTCAATATCCCGGCAGACGCAGCGACGCTCAACTTATTGAACATATTACTCATTATGACATCGGGCTTATTACTCAGGCGATGGAAGGGGAAGTTCAGCACCTGAACCAATTTACCCAATCGACCCAAACCCTGTGCCTGCTGATTGACCGATTAAACTCACTGCAAAGCAGTTCGAGTAGGAGACTAAACTATGGAATTTAACTCAACGGATAGTTATTTTTCACCATCCGCTCCGATACCGACTATCCCGACTACTCCTCAGGATGCAACGGATATTGTTCTGCGTATTCAGGAACAGATCCGTAAGGTATTTATTGGTCAGGAACATGTTGTAGAACAGATCCTTTGCGCCCTGCTGGCTGGCGGTCATGTGCTACTTGAAGGGGTTCCGGGGTTGGGGAAAACGTTGCTGGCTAAAGCGCTGGCGCAGGCTTGTAGCTGTCATTCATCACGTATCCAGTTTACTCCGGATTTAATGCCTGCCGACGTCACCGGCCATATGTTTTATGATATGAAGGCATCTGAATTTGTGGTGCGTCGTGGCCCGGTATTTACTAACCTAATGCTGGCAGATGAAATTAACCGAGCTCCGGCAAAAACTCAGGCCGCGTTGTTGGAAGTGATGCAGGAAGGCCAGGTGACTATTGAAGGGGAAACGGCTCAGCTTTCTCCTCCTTTTTTAGTTATTGCGACTCAAAACCCGATCGAGCAGGATGGAACCTATGCCCTGCCGGAAGCTCAGCTGGACAGATTTTTACTTCATGTGATGTTTGACTACCCTACCGAGCATGAAGAGCTGGCATTAGTGGCCGCCAGCACCTTTGAACGCGTTGGCGATCGTCTGGACGTTGATAAAATCGAAGCGGTTGCCAGCCCGGAAATGATCGTTGCCTTACAAAAAATTACTGCGGGTATTCGGGTTGATGACAGCGTGCTGAATTACGCATTAAGCATTGTCAGAACAACACGTAACTGGCCAGGTATCAGCACTGGCGCTGGCCCGCGTGGTGGTATCGCACTTATTCGTTCAGCTCGTGCCAGTGCTATATTGGCAGGTCGCGACTTTGTAACGCCTGACGACGTGAAACAACAGGCAATACCGACACTGCGCCATCGTATTGCCCTTTCGCCTGATGCTGAAATTGAAGGGCTGACGGAAGAGCACATTCTTAACCGCCTGTTAGATCAAATTGAGGCTCCGCGCAGATGATTCTGCCTTCTAACCGGCTACTGGTACTTGGAGGTCTTTGGTTCTGTGGGTCTATTCCCGCAGCGATTGTACCTTCGCTGTTTCCTGTCTGGCTGATAGGCGGCGCAGCACTGTTGCTGCTGATTACTCTGGATGCTATCGGTTTATATCGACAGCCGCTACCGGTTATTGAACGCGAGGTTGCAGGCAGTCTTCCGCAAACTATTTGGCGTAATGTGACTTTATCTGTCACTTCTCAGGTATCTGTGCGGCAAAAAATTCAATTAAAGGACAGCCCGCCGGAGAAGTGTGAGTACGATGACAGAACCATTCATCTGATACTTACTCCCCCGCAGGTTTCTCAGGTTGTTTACCGCATCAAGCCGCTAATGCGAGGCGATTTATGGTTTGGTCGCGTCCATCTGCGTCTGTTTTCCCCTTTGCAGCTATGGCAACGTCAGGCACTGGTTGGTTCAACACAAAAAGTGAGTGTCTTTCCTAACTTTGCACCAATAACGCAAATGGCACTGCAAACGACCATTACTCAGGCAGGGATGGGATTCCATAAATTCCGTAAACGCGGTCAGGGTATGGAGTTTGAACAACTGCGTGAATATCGCAGTGGTGATGCGATGCGACAAATAGACTGGAAGGCCACCACCCGAATGAGAAAAATGATCTCTCGGGAATATCAGGATGAGCGCAATCAGCGCATTATCATGATGCTGGACTGTGGACGCCGCATGGGTGCCAGCGAAGGTGAGCTAATGCATTTTGACCATGCGTTAAATGCCGTATTGCTACTCTCTTATGTTGGGCTACGTTATGGTGACTCCGTCGGTTTGATAACGCTGGGGGGGCCGGAGCGCTATTTGCCGCCGGTTCGTTCAGTTAATGCAATTAACCGGGTACTGCATGAGGTGTACGACCTGCAACCGACTCTGTCCAGTAGCGATTTTGAAGTAGCCGCCCAGTCACTCATTACCCGGGAACGTAAGCGCTCACTGGTCGTACTGTTTACCAACTTAAGAGATGAAGATGAACAGAGCCTGTTGGCGGCAGTAAAACTGCTAAGTAAGCGCCATCTGGTACTGGTTGCCAGCCTGCGGGAAACCGAGCTGGATAATGCGGCTTCAATGCCGATTAATAATCAACAGGATGCTGCGCTGCGCGCTGCGGCCGCGAGCTATCAATCTAAACGTCAGGCCGTCCTGACTCGCTTACGTAGTGCGGGTGTACTCTGTCTGGACGTTCAGCCGCAGCAACTGGCGGTTGAAAGTGTGAATAGGTATCTGGCGATTAAGGCGGCGGGACAACTGTAGTTTGAGATTGGGTGATTGATACTGTCATTCAAATTGGCTACTGAGGGTATTCCGGCCGTAAAAGCCAAATTGCTTATATTATCTTTGTGCCCGGCCGGAAGACCACCTGTACTCAACTTTGGTGCGCTTCGGGCCTAGATTTCCTACGAGCACTTCGTTGGCTTACGCCAAGTCGACCCCCACGGAAATCTCTCCCTCAGTTTGAATTTGCTAATAATAAAAAGGCACGAATATGAAGTGACCCCCAATAGTTGGACAATCAATTATTGGGGGTCTTTTTGTTATTTAATTAACGAGACTACTCAACCGGATTTTCAACTACCAGACGGCGGGGGGCTACGCGGCCATCGTCATCGATTTGGCCGACGCCGATAAACTCACGTTCATCGCCTACGGTAATGCGCACTAATCCACTACGTGGAGCACCGGCGGCTTGTACTGCTTGCCCTTGTTTAACGTATACGCCCATTACTGGTAATAGGTTAACTTCAGGGAAGTCAGCAACGGCGCTGTCCATTGGTAGCAGCAGTGGATCTAAGTCCTCTGCCGGAGCGCGTTCTTCCGCCTGAGCGTTATTAACAATTTGCTCAAGCTGAGTCAGCGTTACCATTCGTTCTGTTGGATAGTCAGCCACATTCAGGCGGCGCAGGAAAATCACGTGGGCACCACAGCCCAGCAGCTCACCTAAATCGTCAACGATGGTGCGGATATAAGTACCTTTGGAACAGTGAATTTCCAGCTCCAGCTCATTACCTTCCCAGCGAATAAATTTCAGCTCATACACTGTAATTTTTCGGGATTCGCGTGGAACTTCAATACCCTGACGGGCATATTCATACAGCGGTCGCCCCTGATATTTCAATGCAGAATACATTGATGGGATCTGATCGGATTCGCCGCGGAAAGTATCCAGAGCGCTATCAAGCTGAACCTGAGTAAAATTAACCGGACGTTCAGAAATGATAGCGCCATCAGAATCAGAGGTATCGGTTCGTTGTCCTAACCGCGCAATCACCCGATAACGTTTATCAGCATCCAATAAGAACTGAGAGAACTTGGTCGCCTCTCCCAGACAGATTGGTAGCATACCCGTCGCCAGTGGATCAAGTGCACCAGTATGTCCTGCTCTGTTAGCGTTAAAGATACGCTTTACTTTCTGCAGCACATCGTTAGAACCGATGCCCGTTGGCTTATCCAGCAGCAGAACACCATGTATATCGCGACCGCGACGACGAGGACGTCCCATTACTCTTTTTCCTCATCCTCACCGGCAGCAGCACGGCGCTCGGCATCATTCTTCACTACGCTGGTAACCAGGTTTGACATACGCATACCTTCTACCAGTGAATTATCATAAGCAAAGGTCAACTCAGGAATAACCCGCAGACGCATCGCCTTTCCTAACAGTGAACGGATAAAACCAGATGCATCATGTAAGGCTTTCAAACCACCAGCAATAGCATCTTCGTCGTTGTCATTCAGAAAAGTCACGAATACTTTGGCGTAGGCCAGATCCCGTGAAAGCTCTACACCAGAAACCGTTGCCATTCCAATGCGCGGATCTTTTACTTCGCGCTGTAAAATGATGGCAATCTCTTTTTGCATCTCCTGAGAAACGCGCTGAGTACGGCTAAATTCTCTTGCCATAACTATATTCTCCAAAACAATGAGGGGGGCGCCAGGCCCCCCAAATGGATACTACTTTAAGCCATCAGAATTAAGCGATAGTACGCTGAATCTCGATAACTTCAAACACTTCAATCAGATCGCCTACGCGAACATCATTGTAGTTTTTCACGCCAATACCACATTCCATACCGTTACGCACTTCGCTGGCATCATCTTTGAAGCGGCGCAGAGATTCCAGCTCACCTTCATAGATAACCACGTTGTCACGTAAGACACGGATTGGGTTATGACGTTTAACAATACCTTCAGTTACCATACAACCCGCGATGGAACCAAACTTCGGTGAACGGAATACGTCACGCACTTCAGCCAGACCAATGATCTGCTGTTTGTATTCAGGTGCTAACATACCGCTCATGGCTTGTTTCACTTCGCCAATCAGGTCATAAATAACCGAGTAGTAATGCAGATCCAGGTTCTCAGCTTCAATGACTTTACGAGCAGAAGCATCTGCACGAACGTTGAAGCCTAAGATAATAGCGTTAGAAGCTGCTGCCAGAGTAGCATCAGTTTCAGTAATACCACCTACGCCTGAACCAACAATTTTCACTTTCACTTCATCAGTAGACAGGTTCAGCAGTGATTCACAAATCGCTTCGGTAGAACCCTGAACGTCCGCTTTCAGAACGATATTCAGTTCAGAAACATCACCTTCTTCCATGTTAGCAAACATGTTTTCCAGTTTAGACTTCTGCTGGCGAGCCAGTTTCACTTCGCGGTATTTGCCCTGACGATATAAAGCAACTTCACGCGCTTTCTTCTCATCACGAACCACAGTCGCTTCATCACCTGCCGCAGGAACCGCTGACAGACCCAGAATTTCTACTGGAATAGATGGACCGGCTTCATTGATTTCATGACCCACTTCATCACGCATTGCGCGAACGCGACCATATTCAAAACCACAAAGAACGATATCGCCTTTACGCAGTGTACCTTCCTGAACCAGAACCGTTGCCACCGGGCCACGACCTTTATCCAGGAACGATTCGATAACTACACCGCTCGCCATACCTTCACGTACTGCTTTCAGCTCCAGAACTTCAGCCTGTAGCAGAATTGCATTCAGCAGGTCATCAATACCGGTACCGACTTTTGCAGAAACAGGGATGAACTGAGTATCGCCGCCCCACTCTTCAGGCAGAACGTTGTGCTGAGACAGTTCGTTCTTAACGCGATCCATATCTGCTTCTGGCTTATCGATCTTGTTCACTGCAACCACTAAAGGAACTTTCGCGGCTTTAGCATGCTGAATAGCTTCGATAGTCTGTGGCATCACGCCATCATCTGCCGCAACCACCAGAACAACGATATCCGTTGCCTGAGCACCACGAGCACGCATTGAGGTAAATGCGGCGTGTCCCGGAGTATCCAGGAAGGTGATCATGCCGTTTTCAGTTTCAACGTGGTAAGCACCGATATGCTGGGTAATACCACCCGCTTCGCCGGAGGCTACTTTGGTTGAACGGATATAGTCCAGCAGTGATGTTTTACCGTGGTCTACGTGACCCATGATGGTAACAACAGGTGCACGAGGCTCCAGTGCTGCATTGGTATCACGGTCGCTCATCAGCGCTTCTTCAAGCTCGTTCTCACGACGCAGAATAACTTTGTGGCCCATCTCTTCAGCAACCAGCTGAGCGGTTTCCTGATCGATAACCTGGTTGATGGTCGCCATGGCACCCAGTTTCATCATGGTTTTAATAACCTGAGAACCTTTAACTGCCATTTTGTTTGCCAGCTCGGCAACGGTGATAGTTTCACCAATCACTACGTCACGGTTTACTACCTGAGCCGGTTTATTAAAGCTGTGCTGTAAGGTGCTTGGCTTACGTTTACCTTTACCACCACGGGTAACGGCACGCGCCTCTTCACGGTCAGCTTTCGATTCAGAGAGTTTATTCCCTTTCTTCGGCTTGCCTGATTTTCCACCGCGAGCACGACGATCGCCTTCAACTTTACGATCGTTCTCGTCTTCAGCTTCACGAGCGTGATGGGAAGTCGTCACGTGGTAATCTTCAGCCACTTCTTCTTCCACAGATTCAGACGCCCAACGGCCTTCATTCTCTTCAGCCATTTTGCGCGCTTCTTCCGCTACGCGTTTTGCTTCTTCTTCAACTTTGCGCTGTATTTCTTCTTCAGCTTTACGCTTCAGTTCTGCTGCTTCTGCTTCACGACGGGCTTTTTCCGTCTGGGCTGGTTTTTCAGCCTTTTCTGCAGGTTTATTCGCTGTTGTCGCCACTTTAGCTTTCTCTTCAGCCGCTTTCTTAGCAGCAGCTTCACGCTTAGCTTTCTCTTCAGCTTCGCGTTTCGCCTGCTCTTCTGCAGCACGTTTGGCTTTCTCTTCTGCTTCGCGTTGAGCTAATTCTTCAGCTTCGCGAGCAGCCTGTGCTTCCGCTTCCTGAGCTTCTTGTGAGTCACGGTTTACATAAGTACGCTTTTTACGTACTTCAATCTGGACAGATTTACTTTTGCCACCGGTACTTGGAATACTCAGAGTGCTACGGGTCTTACGTTGCAACGTAAGTTTGCTCGGCGCACCACCATGTTCATGGTTTAAATGCGCCAGCAAGGTCTCTTTTTCCTGCTGGGTCACGGAGTCCGAGGCAGACTTTTTAATACCTGCATCAGCAAACTGCTGTAACAGGCGGTCTACCGGAGTTTGGATCTCTTCGGCCAGCGATTTTATGGTTACTTCTGACATGCTGTTCCTTCCTGCTACAGTGATTACTCTTGATCGCCAAACCAACAAATATTGCGAGCGGCCATAATTAATTCACCAGCTTTTTCGCTGGTCAGGCCTTCAATATCTGTCAAATCGTCAACACCTTGCTCTGCAAGGTCTTCTAACGTGCAAACGCCTTTTGCAGCTAATTTGTACGCCATAGAACGATCAAGATTAGGCAGACCTAATAAATCTTCTGCCGGCTTGTTGTCGCCAAGGCTCTCTTCCTGCGCTAATGCCAGCGTAGTTAACGCATTTTTAGCACGGGTACGTAACGCTTCAATGGTGTCTTCATCCAGACCATCAATTTCTAACAGCTCTTTTACCGGCACATAGGCCAGTTCTTCCAGAGATGAGAAACCTTCCTGTACCAGTACGGTAGCGAAATCTTCATCGATATCCAGATACTTGGTAAAGGCATCAATCGCAGCGTACGTTTCTGCCTGATGTTTTGCATGTAACTCTTCAGTTGTCATTACGTTCAGTTCCCAGCCAGTTAGCTGAGCAGCAAGACGAACGTTTTGACCGTTACGACCAATCGCCTGAGCCAAATTGCCGGCTTCTACAGCGATATCCATGGTATGTCTATCTTCGTCAACGACGATAGAGGCCACATCTGCGGGGGCCATCGCATTAATCACAAACTGCGCCGGGTTATCATCCCATAACACGATATCGATACGCTCACCGCCCAGTTCACCTGAAACGGCTTGTACACGCGCACCGCGCATACCAACACAGGCACCAACCGGATCGATACGCTTATCATTGGTTTTCACGGCGATTTTCGCACGAGAACCAGGATCGCGAGCTGCGGCTTTAATTTCGATAACTTCTTCGCCAATTTCCGGTACTTCAATGCGGAACAGTTCGATCAGCATTTCCGGACGTGAGCGGCTGATAAACAGCTGAGCACCACGCGCTTCCGGACGAACGATATACAGCACGCCGCGTACACGGTCACCCGGGCGGAAGTTCTCGCGTGGTAACATATCTTCACGACCGATAACCGCTTCTGCGTTGTTACCTAAATCGAGAATGATGCTGTCGCGGTTAACTTTTTTAACTACGCCAGTAACGATTTCACCTTCGTACTCGCGGAATTGTTCAACCACCATCGCACGCTCAGCTTCGCGTACTTTCTGTACGATAACCTGTTTCGCGGTCTGGGTTGTGATACGGTCAAAGGTTACCGATTCAATTTGATCTTCAACGTAATCGCCAACCTGAATTTCAGGTTCATCAAGACGAGCTGCATCTAACGTAATTTCACGCGTTGGTTGAGTAACCGTTTCAACCACCATCCAGCGACGGAAAGTATCAAAATCACCTGAACGGTGATCGATGCTTACGCGTACGTCAATTTCTTGCTCATACTTTTTCTTAGTTGCCGTTGCCAGAGCTGTTTCAAGCGCCTCGAAAATTTTCTCACGAGGAAGCGCCTTTTCATTAGAAACCGCTTCAACAACAGCCAGAATCTCTTTATTCATCTAGTTGCCTCATATGAGCTCTAAAAGTGGGGGACCAGATTCGCCTTCTGAATATTGCTCAGAGCGAATACTTCATCTTTACCTTCCACATCAAGAGTTATTATTTCACCCTCGACGGATTTAATCTTGCCTGCCCATCTACGACGGTTTTGTACACCCATGCGTAAAGTCAGGGATACGTCTTCATTGATAAAGCGCTCATAGTGAGCCGCTGTGAATAACGGTCTTTCCAGACCCGGAGACGATACCTCCAGGTTATAGGCCGTGGTAATTGGATCTTCAACATCCAGCACCGCACTGACCTGATGACTGACATCGGCGCAATCATCGACATTAATACCGTTTTCGCTGTCAATGTAGATACGCAGTGTCGATTGACGCCCACGGATGAACTCAATACCAACCAGTTCAAAGCCTAATGCTTCCACCGGTGCGCTTATCAACTCTGTCAACTTCTGCTCTAGCGTGGCCAACCCCACCCCCAAGACATAAAAAAAGGGCATAAAGCCCAGTGATTCTGCTGTCTAATAACAAAAAACCCCGATAAGTCGGGGCTTTTTGCAACTGGACCCTGTTACTGAGAAAGCGATTGAGCTACTGACTCAGTGAGTATCTTTTCAAATAAACAGCCACAACAAGCCGTTGCTGCTCTATTTGAAAATAAACTAGGGAAAATGGTTGCGGGGGCCGGATTTGAACCGACGACCTTCGGGTTATGAGCCCGACGAGCTACCAGGCTGCTCCACCCCGCGTCCGAACGATGCGTATAATACGCTAACCACCTGCAAAACGCAAATGTTCAAAAGGTAATGCTTATGGAACAGGCCTTAAATACTAATGCGGTTGGTTTAATAATGATAAATAACCACTAACCGGCTTTGCCTGTCGGAACCCAATGACTGCATCTTTTATATTTGCATACGATAACTTAATGACAATATAAACACCTTAGATGCGCTGATAATACGGATTCCCCAAGAAGAAATCAAAATTTTATCCGTTATCCGTTGGTACAACACTTCATTTGATTTTAAAGATCGCCAGACTAAGTCATACCCCCACAAAAACACGCTATTCGATTAATCAGCCACCATTGTTCTACCGGTAAACCAAACACTCAACCACTCACCATTCGATTTTGACCGCTTAGCCTTAAGAACAAACCGCTGACCCAAATTGAGATGTTATCCCTTGACGCGGGTCATGATAATGAGACGTCACTATTATATTCCCCCCTTATTATTAGGGTGGAAATGACATTTGTCCGGATCAGGCAACGACTTGCTTAAAACGACATATAACCGGGCTAATCACTCAATTTATTACAGATAGGAAGAAAAAGGATACCTCATGAAAAGAGAGGGAATATTAAAACATATCCCATGGATATTGTTGGCGATACTCGGTGCATCTTGCCTCGGCGTAGTTGCTCTGCGCCGTGGTGAGTCCATCAGTGCCCTGTGGATTATCGTTGCTTCGGTATCGGTTTATCTGGTGGCATATCGCTACTACAGCCTTTATATTGCTTCTAAAGTGATGCAATTGGATCCAAACCGTGCAACCCCAGCCGTGATTAATAATGACGGTCTGAACTACGTACCTACTAACAAAAAAGTACTGTTTGGTCACCACTTTGCCGCTATCGCTGGTGCGGGTCCTTTAGTTGGTCCTGTATTGGCCGCGCAGGTTGGTTATCTGCCAGGTACCCTATGGCTGCTAGCCGGTGTGGTATTAGCAGGTGCAGTACAAGACTTTATGGTACTGTTCATCTCCTCACGCCGTAACGGTGCTTCACTGGGTGAGATCATCAAAAAGGAAATGGGCCCGGTTCCGGGAACTATCGCGCTGTTTGGCTGCTTCCTGATTATGATCATCATTCTGGCTGTACTGGCTCTGATCGTTGTTAAAGCCTTAGCCGAAAGCCCATGGGGTGTGTTCACCGTATGTTCTACTGTACCGATCGCGCTGTTTATGGGGATTTACATGCGCTTCTTACGCCCGGGTCGTGTGGGCGAAGTTTCGGTGATCGGTATCGTACTGTTAGTTGCATCCATTTGGTTCGGTGGCGTTATTGCCCATGACCCATACTGGGGCCCTGCGCTAACTTTCAAAGACACCACTATTACCTATACGCTGATTGGTTATGCCTTTATCTCTGCCTTACTGCCTGTATGGTTGATTCTGGCACCACGCGATTATCTGGCAACCTTCCTGAAAATCGGTGTTATCGTTGGCTTAGCAATTGGTATCGTGATCCTGAACCCAGACCTGAAAATGCCTGCGGTAACTCAGTTTGTTGACGGTACTGGTCCGGTTTGGAAAGGTTCACTGTTCCCATTCCTGTTTATTACTATTGCCTGTGGTGCTGTTTCTGGCTTCCACGCATTGATCTCTTCTGGTACTACACCAAAACTATTAGCTTGCGAAACCGACTCTCGCTTTATCGGTTACGGCGCAATGCTGATGGAATCTTTCGTAGCTATCATGGCTCTGATCGCGGCTTCTATTATTGAACCAGGTCTGTACTTTGCAATGAATACCCCGCCAGCGGCGTTAGGCATCACCATGCCAGACCTGCACAGACTGGGTACTGCAGATGCACCAATGATCATGGAATCACTGCGTGATGTGACTACCCATGCTGCGGCAACCGTTAGCTCATGGGGCTTCGTAATCAGTCCTGAGCAAATTCTGCAAACCGCTAAAGACATCGGTGAACCTTCAGTACTGAACCGTGCTGGTGGTGCTCCAACATTAGCTGTTGGTATTGCACACGTGTTCCATCAAATCATTCCTGCTGCGGACATGGGCTTCTGGTACCACTTCGGTATTCTGTTTGAAGCACTGTTCATTCTGACTGCTCTGGATGCTGGTACTCGTTCTGGCCGCTTCATGCTGCAAGACCTGTTGGGTAACTTCATACCATTCCTGAAGAAAACCGATTCTCTGGTTGCCGGTATTGTCGGTACAGCAGGTTGTGTTGGTCTTTGGGGTTACTTACTGTATCAAGGCGTCGTGGATCCATTAGGCGGCGTGAAGAGCCTGTGGCCTCTGTTCGGTATCTCCAACCAGATGCTAGCAGCTGTTGCACTGGTTCTGAGTACCGTTGTACTGATTAAGATGAAGCGTACCAAGTACATTTGGGTTACTGTGATTCCAGCGGTTTGGCTGCTGATCATTACCACTTATGCACTGGGCTTAAAGCTGCTGAGCGACAATCCACAGCTTGAAGGCTTCTTCTTCCAGGCTAACAACTATAAGCAGAAGATCGCTGAAGGTGGCGCTAATCTGACAGCACAACAGATTGCTAACATGAACCACATTGTAGTCAACAACTACACTAACGCTGGTTTAAGCATCCTGTTCCTGTTAGTGGTTTACAGCATCATTTTCTACGGTATCAAAACCGCGATGGCTGCACGTAAGAAACCAGAACGTACCGATCAGGAAACGCCTTTTGTGCCAGTTCCTGAAGGTGGAATTCAGATTTCTTCACACCACTAATATGATGTAATGGATATGTTTCATGTAAATGGTGTCATATTCAAAACAACTTAGATCTGATATTCATGGGCGCAGCAAACACTGCGCCCATTATCCATCAGGTTTATCGATAATCTCTGTAGCGTATTTTCCTGGAGAACAACATGTTTGGAAATCTCGGTCAGGCTGGTAAATATCTGGGGCAAGCAGCACGTATGTTAATTGGCGTGCCTGACTATGATAATTACGTTCAGCATATAAAGCTCACTCACCCGGAGCAAACGCCGATGACTTATGAAGAGTTTTTCCGCGAACGCCAGGATGCCCGCTATGGTGCAGACGGTAAAGGCGGAATGCGCTGCTGCTAATAAATACTAAGGATGCGATATGAAACCCATTGCAGTCACGATCCTGACAGGCTTTTTGGGTGCAGGTAAAACCACACTGTTACGCCACATTCTGAATGAAAATCACGGTTATAAAATCGCAGTTATTGAAAATGAATTTGGTGAAGTACCGATCGACAACACCATTATTGGCGATCGTGCCAGCCGTATCACCACCCTCAGCAACGGCTGTATTTGTTGCAGTAAATCAGATGAACTGGAAAACGCCCTGCTGGATTTGCTAGATGGCGTAGATAAAAATCAATTGGAATTTGACCGTCTGATTATCGAATGTACCGGTATGGCCGATCCGGGTCCCATTACTCAAGCGTTTTTTGCCCATGAGCTTATTTGCCAACGCTTTCTATTAGATGGCATCCTCACATTAGTCGACGCAGTACATGCCGACCAGCAATTGAGCCAGTTTACTATCTCACAAGCACAAGTAGGCTATGCCGATCGCATTTTGCTGACCAAAACCGATGTAGCAACCGATAACGACGCCCTGATCCAACGGCTACAGTTCATGAATGCTCGTGCCTCCATTCATAAAGTGACACATGGCAATATCGATCTCAGTGTGTTATTCAATATCGAAGGTTTTGTGCTCAATGACAAAATAGATGTTGCAGCACCAACACCGATCTTTCGTCGTATCCCCCTACCGCAGAATAATATTCAGTCAATAGTGATCTATCACGATCAACCGGTTGAGCTGATGCAAATATCAGAAGTTATGGAAAATCTTCTGGTGAAATTTGCTGATAATTTGCTGCGTTATAAAGGAATTTTGCTGATAAAAGATGAACCACGCCGTTTGCTATTTCAGGGCGTGCAACGCCTGTATAACGCTGACTGGGATCGTGAGTGGCTTTCAGATGAAGAACAGAAAAGCACCATGGTATTCATCGGTATTGATTTACCGGAAGAAGAGATTCGAACCAAATTTGCTGAGTTATCAAACTGATAATTGCCATCAATAATACCAATTTAGAACACAAAAAAGTCCTGCAATTATGGGACTTTTGTTTTAATTAACAGTATATCAACTTAATTACCATGATAGAAAATCAGCTTATTAAACTGTTTCATATAATAAAATAACACACATTTAAATTGATATTATACAAATGTATTTTCTGATAACTTAATGATTTTATTAAAACAATTAAATAAATATAGAAAATTCCAATAGCGAAATTAAAAAAATAACATAATCTCAACAAAATATAATCATTCAAGACTGAATAATACATAAACATCATTGAGTAAAATTAAGTAAATAATGCCGTTATCTATCCAAAGAATAGATAAGAACTATTGATATTTGACTAACATTTATTCTATTATTATAAAAGCGTTGCTATACAGATGAATTAATCACCTACTCAATCTTGTTGATATATATAATTCAATGGAAGCTACATAAGGATATAAATTTGATAAATAATGAATTATTTACAAAACACACCTCCTGCAAACATGTTGAACATGAAATCAAATGAATTGATTTCTATTTCATAATTTATTATTAGCCGACTAATAAGCTAAAGCTAAACAGTTGCGACTCTGACTTTTTAATGAAGCATCATTCCGATCATAGATGAGTCTGTGCGGAGAGAGATTATGACTTCATTTTTTATCAGGTCATTTGGATAAATTTTTCTATCGTTGTGGAGAGTATCAGGGATGAAAAAAATCAAAAAAACGGACATCGCCATCTTAGTGATGACCGCATTGTCTATCTATCCTGCTACCAGTAGCGCTTCTTTCAGCGCAGAGTGGAACAATACTGGCACCGATTATCACGAAGAGGATAGTTGGAATATCAACTACGATGACAGTGAAAAATCAACCATCATCATCGGTAATACTGACCAAACCATTCACACCCCTATTGATGGATGGGATTGGTTTAATCCCCATTCTATAGGTAGAGCCGAGAGATATATTGTTGGCCATGCCGGCGGAAACGCCTCTATCATTTTTGAAAAGGCGCCCGACTATTTGGTCTGGAGTCAGAACAGCAGTGAAATCACTATTGGTAGTGGCACCAACAGCGTAGGTGAAGTCACCCTGCTAAGCTCCGGTAAAACTTTAGCCCAACAGAATCCAAACTCTCATTCTATGGAGACAAGAGAGGATATTACCGTCGGTTATGATGGCGGAGACGGCAAGTTCAATATTATTGGTACGGGCTTTGGAATTAATGCTGATTCAAAACTGTTTATTGGCGATGGCACCAACTCATCAGGACAAGTCTCCGTATTAAGCGGTGGCAAACTGCTGGGTGGCGGATATTCAGCCTACCTACCTCCTGATAGTGAAATCTTTGACGAAACCAATATTGGTACTGCACAGGCTATTGTTGGATACAACGGTGGTCAGGGAACGCTGATTGTTAGTGGAAAAAATAGCGATGGAACGGCAACCAGCCGTGCAGCCTTATATACCGGTACCATTGTTGGCTCCGGAGAGAACAGCGTTGGACAAGTATTCATTAACGATGAAGCCTATATCAATGCCGTCGGATATTACGAAGGTAATGATACGCCAACAATAGATGCACTGACGCCTGAAAAAGCGGCATTTGTTATTGGTCATAACAGCGGTACCGGTTTTGTCACCGTGGATAATGGCACGCTGAATGTTGCCGGCATCATGGGCAAAAAAGAGCTTGCTGATTATGATGGCGACGGTATTAACGAACATGACGTAATTAATACTGAATCCATAGTTGGTGAGATCAATGTTGGCTACTCTGGTCAGGGAACCTTGGTGGTTAAAAATCAGGGTACGGTTAATGCAACCCAGATGTATGAATTTGCTACCTATGATCCTTTACTTGGTTCCTACTATGACCATCAGGTCACTGGTGAACAAGGCTTGCTTTCTATAGCCAAAAACACCAACTCCACCGGCGCTCTCTATATTGGATCTCTGCTGGGTGATGCCGTCAGTGAAGCTGGTTATCTTAATGTCAGCAAAGTTCTGTTTGGAGAAGGCCAGGGAAGCGTTAACTTTAACCATAGCAATACTGACTATATTTTTGATACGCCAATGGAGAGCACCGTTCAGGGCTTAGGTGACGTTAATGTTTATAGCGGCGTAACTATTCTTAATCCTGTTGATGAAACGCTGGCTGAAGTTAGTAATACTTACTCTGGTTCAACCACCGTTCATGGCGGTGAGCTACAGGCAGCCAGAGTTAATGTATTCAGTGCTAACTCATTCCATGACGTTCAGCAAAACGGCCTGTTGAATCTGAACGACTACGATCAAACTATCGACTCGATGCACAACGCAGGGACAGTATCCCTGAGCGGAACGGGTGCGCAGACCAATACTCGCCTGACCATCTCACATGATTATGTGGGTAATGGTGGCTCGCTGATACTGGACACAGTTTTAGGCGATGATAACTCTGAAACTGACAAGGTGATTATCGAAGGTCAGGCGTCTGGTCTGACATATGTGATGATCAATAACGCGGGCGGGATTGGCGGAGAAACCGTTGACGGTATTGAAATTATTACTACTCAGGGCTCAACGGATGATGCTTTTGTTAAAGGTGGACGTATCGTTGCCGGTGCTTATGAATATGATGTAGCAAAATCAGGTAACAATTGGTATCTGGTGAATTACGTGCCGCAGCCGCCAACTGAACCTGAAGTACCTACCGATCCAGAAACGCCAGAACCACCTGTTGAACCAGAAACACCAACACCAACCCCGGAGCAGCCGGATGAAGGTGATGGCGGAGGCGACGGTGGTATCAAGGTTATGCGTCCGGAAAGTGGTGCCTATATTGCTAACCTGGCAGCAGCCAACACCATGTTCCTGTCTCGTTTACACGATCGGTTAGGCGAAACTCAATATACCGATTACTTAACTGGTGAAACCAAGGTCACCAGTATGTGGTTACGCCAGGAAGGTGGTCATAACCGCAGCAGAACTCAGTCAGGTCAGGCAAAAACTCAAACTAACCGCTATGTGGTACAGATCGGTGGAGATGTCGCGCAGTGGAGCACCGATGGCCTCGATCGTCTTAACTTAGGCGTTATGGCTGGTTATGGCGACTCGCATGGTAATACCGATGCCAAATACAGCGCTTACCGTTCCAAAAACAAAGTGGATGGTTATGCTCTGGGTCTGTATGGCACCTGGTACGCCAATCAGGCTGATAAGTCCGGACTTTATGTTGACAGTTGGGTGCAGTATGCCTGGTTTGATAACACGGTTCAGGGCGATGGCCTGGCACAAGAGAACTACGATTCTAAAGGCTGGTTAGCTTCGCTTGAAACGGGCTACAGTTTTAAAATGGGCCAAAGTGAACGCGTGAGTTACTGGTTACAACCAAAAGCTCAAGTCACCTGGATGGGTATCCATGCGGATAAACACTATGAAGCAAACGGCACCAAAGTCACTGGTAACGGAGACAATCTGTCGACCCGCTTAGGTTTACGCGCTTATCGTCAGGGGCACAGCGAAATTGACGATAGCACCGGTCGCGTATTCCAACCGTTTGTGGAAGCCAACTGGATCTATAACAGCAAAAACTTTGGCGTAGCGATGAATGGCGTATCCGACTATCAGGCCGGAACCCGTAATATCGGGGAAGTTAAGGTTGGTTTAGAAGCTCACCTGAACAACAACCTGAATATGTGGGGTAGCATTGGCCAGCAAATCGGCGGCGAAGGCTATAGCGATACTCAGGCAATATTTGGGATTAAATATAGTTTCTGATTGGCTTCTCTCTGAACAGGGTATAAAGCCGTTTTAAAGGCTTTATACCCAAAGAGGACACTATTAAGTGTCCTCTTTTTTTTAGATAAGCAAACCCCATCATATATCTACATGTATATGTTTTCCTGAACTAAACTATTATCCAGCCCCAACGATACGCTATGGTATACATCAAAAGATTGACTCTCTACCGTATGCTGAACGCTGGCATTTCTGATTTCTTCTGAACTGTTAAATAGCGTGATATAACCGCTATCTTCATCTTCAGCAGAGATTAGGAGAGTGCTGTGCAATCCTTCTTTGTTTTCAGTGCTATCAGACAAATGAGGTGATAACTCTCCTGAACTGGCACTATTAACCGAGCGGTTAGCTTGAGATCCACTTTGTGTCGGCTCAATCAGGTCGATAAGAGAATAACCCAACGTCTGGTCATTCATGCCATTAAGATTAACGTCAGTATTTTCACCGGCTGTTTTTGGATCTTCATTAAGGTGATAACTATCAATATTCTGCTCGGTAGCCATCAGAGAAAATAGTGTTGATAATTTCGCGGCGCTGGTATCAACAATAAAATTACCATTTTGTGTGACAGAATTTCCCGCTATATCTTGCGCAGTCACCTCAAAAGCCACTGTGCCTTGTGGTAATGCTTCCAGCGCAGCGACCGGTACCGCTATCTGCCAGCTACCGTTACCACCTATCTGACCTGAATAAATCTCGCCGTTTAGCGTTACCAGAATATTCAGCCCTGGATGAATATGAGTACTGGTTCCGGTAATAATTAAGTCGCTGGTTATCTCGCTTGCACTAAGCGTGTTATCTGCTGTCACCAAATTTATACTCAGCGTTGGCTGGTTTACGGTTTCAGTCATAAAGGTTAATACTCTGCTGGTATCCGCCTCACTGCCCCCAAGCGTACTGACGGTAGCCGTTATCTGGTAAGCATTATCAGACAAGGCTTGTATATCTCCGATCGGAATATTCATACTCCAACGGCCATCGGCCTCGACTACAGCCGTATAGGCGATATTATTCAGCGTAATGGTTACTGTCTGTCCCGCTTCTACGCCTATGGTACTACCACCAATAGCAATAGGTGAATTAACTTCCAGTGCATTGATATAGTCATCTCCGGTAATGGGGTCGATAGCCAATGCCGGCGTGCTGGTATTAATCGTAAAATGGTGGTCAATCTCTATGGTGTTACCAGATAAATCACCCATAGTGGCATGTAATACAAAATTTCCGCTACCAAGGCTCTGTAAATCAGCAGCAGGAAGATCAAAACTCCAGGCACCGCTAAGATTTGGGTTGATAGTATAGGTAAAAGATCCCATGGTCAGAGTGATAACCGAACTAACATCATCTCCGGAAGCAATACCGAATATTCTTACCGGTCCGGTTAGCTCTGCAGAGTTAATAATGTCATCTCCGGTTAACGGTTCAATTGTTAAAGCGATGTAAGTATCTACGATAACCACATGCTCAGCGGTTGCTTCAGTACCGCTGCTGTTAGTCACGCTTGCGGATACAACATAAACATTATCCGGAGTTGCTCCCACAGCCAAAGCAGGAATAGTAAAACTCCAATTACCATCTGACTGAACGGTAGTCGTATACTCAATATCGTTGAAAGTAATAGTGACGGTTCGACCTGCCGCTACACCAGTAGAGGTGCCACTAATCAGTAAATCCTGATTAATTTCAGTGGAGTTTATATAGTTGTTATCACTAATATCGTTAATCGTCAGCGTAAGAGGGGCTGATGCATCAATGGTAATGTTGTGATCGACAGTAATGCTATTTGAGGCAAAATCAGTATAACTGGCTGTCAGAGTATAAGGGCCATCGGGAAGAGCCTGAATATCCTCCGCCGGGATATCTACACTCCAGAGGCCTCCTGCTTGTATCCTGGTCGTGTAGTCCACACCATTAAGCGTTATCGTAACAGTCGCATTAACATCATCTGCCGATGCAGTTCCGCTAATCGTCACGGGCGAGGCTGCTTCAGTATTATCAATAATATCGTCACCGGCAACAGTATCAATCACCAACGCAATCTGAGTATCTACCGTAAGTCCACCCAAAATCGTTACTGAATTGCCAACCACATTCGAGACGCTACCTGTTACAGTATAGGTTCTGTCCAATAAGGCTCCCATGTCCCCTGCCGGAACCACTAAGCTCCAGGTTCCATCTTCCTGTACTGTTGCCGAATAATTCTGACCGTTAAGGTTGATAGTGACTATTTGGCCCTCTTCGACGTTGTGTGTAGTCCCTGTAACCGTCATCGGCTGAGTGATCTCCAACACGTTAATGTAGTTATCTCCGGTAAACGCATCGATGGTCAAAGCAGGCAGATTAGTATGTACATCTATCGTGATGTCATGCTCCACCAAAATAGTATTGCCTACCGCGTCAGCCAGACTGGCATTGATTGTGTATTTACCATCGGTCAGCGCACTGATATCCGCCGACGGAATCGACAGACTCCAGCGACCATCGCTCTGTACCGTGGTGGTATAGCTGGTCCCTTCCAGCGTCACCGTGACTATACGACCGCTGTCGGCCACATCTGCGGTACCGCTGACCACCACCGGTGCACCGGCTTCGGCGGCGTTAATGATGTCGTCGCCCGCCACCACACTCACCGTCAGGTTAACCAGCGTATCCACCATAAAGCTGTCTGAAGTGCTGGCCGGGTTACCGGCGATATCCTGCGCTTTCACTGCG
Organism: Limnobaculum zhutongyuii; assembly: GCF_004295645.1. Classification (NCBI taxonomy): domain Bacteria; kingdom Pseudomonadati; phylum Pseudomonadota; class Gammaproteobacteria; order Enterobacterales; family Budviciaceae; genus Limnobaculum; species Limnobaculum zhutongyuii. The sequence goes on along the minus strand of NZ_CP034752.1, from coordinate 555,299 downwards.
ATGGTCACGCTGCCCTGCGACAACGCCTGCACATCGGCGGCCGGCACCGTCACGCTCCAGCTACCGTTGGCTCCTGCGGTGCCGGTGTAATCAATGTTGTTAATGGTGACGGTCACCGTCTGCCCCTGCTGTAAGTGAGTACTGCCACCGCTGACGGTCAGATCGCTCTGACTCTCATTCGCCGAGACAATATCGTCCGCCGTCACCGGATCGACGCTCAGGGTTGGCAGACTGGCGCTGTCGGTGATCAATACCAGCGGCTTACTGTCCGACGCCGGATTACCCGCCGCGTCGCTCACCGTTGCCGTCACCTGATAATCACCGTCAGTAATATTGTTCAAATCCGCCACCGGCACCGTGGTGGTATAGCTGGTGCCTTCCAGCGTCACCGTGACTATACGACCACTATCAGCAGCATCAGCGGTACCGCTGACCACCACCGGCGCACCGGCTTCGGCGGCGTTAATGATGTCATCACCCGCCACCACCCCCACCGTCAGGTTAACCAGCGTATCCACCATAAAGCTGTCTGAAGTACTGGCCGGGTTACCGGCGATATCCTGCGCTTTCACTGCGATAGCCACGCTGCCCTGCGACAGCGCCTGTACATCGGCTGCCGGTACCGTTACGCTCCAGCTGCCGTTGGCTCCCGCGGTGCCGGTGTAATCAATGTTGTTAATGGTGACGGTGACCGTCTGCCCCTGCTGCAGATGAGTGCTGCCACCGCTGACGGTCAGATCGCTCTAGCTCTCATTCGCCGAGACAATATCGTCCGCCGTCACCGGATCCACGCTCAGGGTTGGCAGACTGGCGCTGTCGGTGATCAATACCAGCGGCTTACTGTCCGAGGCCGGATTACCCGCCGCGTCACTCACCGTTGCCGTTACCTGATAATCACCGTCGGTAATATTGTTCAAATCCGCTACCGGCACCGTGGTGCTCCAGTTGCCGCTGGCGTCCACGGTAGCGCTATAGGTAACACCGTTCAGGGTCAGGATAACCATCTGCCCCTCTTCCACATGGGTGGAAGTTCCGCTTAACGTCAGCGGCGAACCGGCTTCGCTGGCGTTCAGGTAGCCGTCGCCGGAAACCGGGGAAACCGTCAGGGTCGGCAGGTTAGCCGCCCCCGCCGACAGGGTGATGGTATGGTCAACGCTAATACTGTTACCCGCCGCATCGCTCAGGCTGGCATTCAGGGTATACGGGCCATCCGCCAGTGCAGCGATATCCACTGACGGAATGGACAGACTCCAGTTGCCATCGCTCTGTACCGTGGTGGTGTAGCTGGTCCCTTCCAGCGTCACCGTGACTATACGACCACTATCAGCAGCATCTGCGGTACCGCTGACCACCATCGGCGCGCCGGCTTCGGCGGCATTGATGATGTCATCACCCGCCACCACCCCCACCGTCAGGTTAACCAGCGTATCCACCATAAAGCTGTCTGAAGTACTGGCCGGGTTACCGGCGATATCCTGCGCCTTCACTACAATGGTGACGCTGCCCTGCGACAACGCCTGCACATCAGCTGCCGGTCAGATCGCTCTGGCTCTCATTCGCCGAGACAATATCGTCCGCCGTCACCGGATCCACGCTCAGGGTTGGCAGGTTGGCGCTGTCGGTGATCAATACCAGTGGCTTGCTGTCCGACGCCGGATTACCCGCCGCGTCGTTCACCGTTGCTGTCACCTGATAATCACCGTCAGTAATATTATTCAAATCCGCCACCGGCACCGTGGTGTTCCAGTTGCCGCTGGCGTCCACGGTGGCACTATAGCTAACGCCGTTCAGGGTCAGGGTGACGATTTGTCCTTCTTCCACGTGGGTGGAGGTGCCGCTTAACGTCAGCGGGGAGCTGGCTTCGCTGGCGTTCAGGTAGCCATCGCCGGAGACCGGCGAAACCGTCAGGATCGGCAGGTTAGCCGCCCCCGCCGACAGGGTGATGGTATGGTCTACGCTAATGCTGTTACCCGCTGCATCACTCAGACTGGCGTTCAGGGTATACGGGCCATCCGCCAGTGCAGCGATATCCACCGACGGAATCGAGAGACTCCAGCGGCCGTCGCTCTATACCGTGGTGGTATAGCTGGTCCCTTCCAGCGTCACCGTCACAATCTGACCGCTGTCGGCCACATCTGCGGTGCCGCTGACCACCACCGGTGCACCGGCTTCGGCGGCGTTAATGATGTCGTCGCCCGCCACCACGCCCACCGTCAGGTTAACCAGTGTATCCACCATAAAGCTGTCTGAAGTGCTGGCCGGGTTACCGGCAATATCCTGTGCTTTCACGGCGATGGCGACGCTGCCCTGCGACAGTGCCTGTACATCGGCGGCTGGTACCGTCACGCTCCAGCTGCCGTTGGCTCCTGCGGTGCCGGTGTAATCAATGTTGTTAATGGTGACGGTGACCATCTGCCCCTGCTGCAGATGGCTGCTGCCACCGCTGACGGTCAGATCGCTCTGGCTCTCATTCGCCGAGACAATATCGTCCGCCGTCACCGGATCCACGCTCAGGGTTGGCAGATTGGCCGTCCCCGCCGACAGGGTAATGGTATGGTCTACGGTAATACTGTTACCCGCTGCATCACTCTGCGTAACACTCAGGTCATACGGCCCATCCACCAGCGCGGTAATATCTGCCGACGGAATCGACAGACTCCAGGTACCGTCGCTCTGTACCGTGGTGGTATAGCTGGTCCCTTCCAGCGTCACCGTTACTATACGACCGCTATCCGCAGCATCTGCCGTTCCTCTGACCACGATAGGAGAAGCCGCTTCTGCGGCATTAATAATATCGTCACCCGCGACCGGAGCTACAGTCAGAAATATCTGTGTATCTACTGAAATTAACTTGGTTTGCGTACTGTTGTTCTTCGCCAAATCGCTGGCGCTTAATATAATATCGGTCTCCCCTTGGGGAAGGGCTATTAAATCTATTGATGGGATCTCAATACTCCACAAACCACTGCCATCGGCAATCGTGGTATAAGTGATGCCATTTAACACCAATGTGATAGGCTGTCCGATTTCCAGATCGGCATAGCTTCCAGTTATAACGAGAGGATTAAGACTTTCAGGCCCGCTAATAATGTTATCTATTGCTATCGGATCCAGAGTCAGAATAGGTGGTATGGTATCCACATAGAAATTCTTTTGAGGTGCAACACCATAGTTTCCCAGTCCATCCGCAGCAACAACCGTTATGGTAGTCGTTCCGTTATCAAGCTGTTGGAGGATCTCTGGAGGTAAATCTAATACCCAGTTACCATTAACATCAACCTGAGCAATATAAGTGTGGCCACCGGCTTCAGGATCAACACGTATTTCCCATTTACCACTGCTATTTCGCTGCGTGATGGCATATTGCTCAATATGTAAACCACCAATATTCACAACAACCGTCTGGTTTTCCCCATAAGAATTAGTTACGCCACGAAGCTGTTGTACATGATTAACATCGTTGCTGTTAAGAATATCGTCATCAAAAGGTAAGTCGATGGTAGGGGATGGAGGAACAAGCGCCATTGTTACGGACTGACTGGCACTGTTTCCTGCAGAGTCCGTAGCCACTGCCGTTAATGTATATATTTCATTACTCATGCCGCTTAACGCATCGGGTGGGAGCTCTATACTCCAAATACCTTGCGCATCCGTTTTAGTCATATATTGTTGATTATTATAAGATACCAATATGGATACCCCTGGCTCAGAGGTTCCGGTAATGAAGATAGAATTGTGTGATTCCGCCAGATTAACGATATTATCCGGTGTCATGGGATCAACAGTAACCACAGGTGGAATAGTATCGACTAAAAAAACCGTTGAAATCGTTCCTGTCAGGCCATCACTATTCGTTGCCAACACTATTAGGGACTGCTCCCTTGTGCCAGAGAAGCTAAGATGGATGGCGAAAGCGTTAAACTCCAGTTACCGTTATCATCCACAGTTGCCATGTATGTATTTCCGGCAATAGATACGGTCACACTTTGTCCGGAGCCTGTTATACCTGTTGTACCACTAATCATCTGGTCGCTTTGACTTTCAACCAGATTTAACAGGCTATCAGTAAAAGGTGAAACTATTGTCGGTACAGGGGGAATTGAGGGTTGAGGCTCATCAGTAGATATATCGACAAAAGATCCCTTGCTGTTACTGTTAGCAATAGCAATACCAGTCCCCAGAATGGCTAAAGCACCAACGCCTAATGGGAGGAAATAATCTGAACTATGTTGCGCCACCAGATAAAGAGAAGAAATGTCCTCTATCGGTTGATATTCCGGGATAAGTACACCTACTTCCTGACTTTCTGGAAATGCTACATGTACAATCCCCTGAGAATCATCAGTAAAAACTAATTCACTATGTGTTCCATCTACTTCAAAAAAGTAATCTTTACATATTACGACAGAGCCATCCGCCATATGTATAATAAGATCATTACCTTGACGCTCATAACGAGCCACCATTTTCATATCACTATGAATATTAACAATCGATGGTTCCGTTAATATTACAGTCTGAGTTCCGGTAAAAAGTGTAACTGAAGAAATAAAAGTCCCACCTTCTCTGGATAAGATATTAATTTCATTATTTATTGAGCTAATTGAATTATTAACGTTATCCATACCATTCCCCAAAATATAAATTTATTGCAGGCAAAAATAATTTACCAACACTTAATGAGATAAATTATGGTATGAGTTAAAAATAATTCCATCACGCTTAAAAAGCACAAATAAAAAACAAAGAAAATAAAAATACTTAATTCAATAAAATCAATTATGAACAGAGCCAACTCATATTAAAAATCAATTTTTAGCACACAAAAAACAAATGCCAACCTTATGATATTAAATGCTTTAATAAAAATTAGATTGATTAATTTTAAAAAAATCATCAATAAAATAATCTAATCAGCCGATTGACAAGATTCAACCTATTAATTAATCAATACATAAAAATAAAACTATCAAAATAAAACCACAGATAAAAATTGATTTGAATGATTAATATTTACTAACAATAATAAACTTTGCTTTTTTAGACATCATATCAGCCCTCACATATCACAATAAAAAACCATATAGAGACAGAAACTAACTTTAGTATTAGTTTCTGTATCATCACAGTCATATTTAACTGATAAGCAAAATCAATAAATCAGGAGTGATATAAATATCATTATTAAGAATAGAATTTCAGAAAAATAATTTGCTATAAAAGTATAAAAATCATCTATTGATAACACGACAATACGGTCACTCCCTGCAAGGATAAATTTAAAGCAACTATATAGTATAAATGTCTTAGTGTTAAATTCTGAGGACTTAGTACAGAGCTGCATATTTAACAGGGGAAAAACTCATTGAACATGTAGATTAGCTCATTTTTTAAGCTAATTTTAATAAAGACAAAGTGCTGCCGTTAAAGCCAGCATTTTGTTAGCGATCAGAGAGGGCATATATGATGCCCTCTTGTTATAACTAATTAAAAATTGTAGCGATAGCCTGCGTTAATTTGACGCTGGTTAAAATTATGCCCCGTAGAACTATCCACTTCCATATAGAAATTGTGTTGATTCTTGATAACCGTCGTTATACCAAGGCCATTATTCCACCATCCACCACTATTATCATGACTCTCGCTTGAACCATTTAATCGATAATCAATCTTTCCATCAAATTCATACACATATCCAGTTTTCAGATAAATATTTGTTGGAGTAGCCTCATTGATATTATAACCAAAGAGTATACTGGTTCGGCCAAGTGTCGAATTATAAGAATTACTATCAATTACCAAGCCGTTAGTCGCTTTAACATTTATTCCTTCCTGATATGCATAACTTATCTGGGCCTGCGGCTCAATATAAAAACCAAATTTCTTATCCTGACCAGGGTAAAAGCGTTGACCTATTTCCAGCGAGGTAGCGATACCATTAGTAGAATCATTACCCCCAACGCGATGATTATCACTGTCATTCACACTAAATGAATGTTTAAAGTGGGTATATTTAACTAATGCATCTACATACAAACCATCAGCCGACATATAGCTGCTATACAGACCAACATTCTGACTGCTTAAACTAGCATCACCGTTGTTCTTACTTAAATCCTGACTGGAATTTGATAAACCAACCATTAAGCCAACGTATAAATTGTCATCATTCAAATCAAAGCGTTTATCACCGCCAAACTGAACGCCATGGTAATTCATAGTGAAGCCACTTAACTTACCTTGAGCAAAATTATCAAATCGTCCGGCAAAACTTCGGGCCCATAAATTACCATCTCCATTACTATCACGCAGATCGCCCATACGCTGTAATAAAGTCTGAGTTTCAGCATAATTCATCAGGTAAGAGGAATTAATGAAGTTAGCAGCTGCATCAGCAGTGGACGTTATATTTTTGCCTCCTGACGTGTCGGGCTCAGCTGTTGGTGCCGTTGGTTCTTCTGGCGATGTTGGTTGTTCCGGCTCTTCTGGAACGGGGTCCGCCATGTTGGCCGATAATATCCAATCTTGCGGATTGGCGGCACGACGCAGATAATAATTATAACCACCAAACTCCACTGTTGTGTTACCGCTGGCCAAAGTAAAACTAGCATTATTACTGTCGTTCGCATTAACGACTACCAGTGATTCCGTTCCCTTGGTATTTTGGCTTGCATCACTCTGTATTTTTAGTAAATGCCCGCCATCAACAATATCAGCACGGATCAAATCGCCCTGCTCAGTGGCCATATTAACGCGCATATCAAAGGTACCCCCCCCGGTTACATTGCGCGTAGTTAATGTATTAAAACTATTTTCCGGACGAGTCTGTTCACCAAAAATGATTGATCCGCTATTAGTTAGATTTGCTACCGTTGAGTTATCCGTCATAACCCATTCAGCACCAGCAGATTTAAGCGTGACATCATTAGTGTTAGTCGCTGATCCAATCCAGAGCGTAGTTCCGCTAGTACTATCACTACGATTTAACGTAATATTAGCCAGACTACTGCTATCAGCAACAACATCCCCAGTGAACGTACTACCATTATCGATGGTGAGTAATGCATTCGCGCCTTCAGTACTACGAATATTACCGATTAGTATACTGTTATGATCGGCGGCAACCCTGATATTTGTTGCTGTAGATCTGGCATTAATTAAATTATCACTTTGAGTAACTTGTACTGCATCCAACACGGCAGTAATTCCAGCTCCAGTGTTAGCCGAAAATACATCGGCCTGAGCGCTGATTGTCCCACCTAATTGTGTAAGATTTACCGTTGTAGCATCACCCGACGCTAATATTGCATTAGAGCCAATACCTTGAGCCTGAATCTTACTGGCCGCATTCCCTGTAAAAGCCGAGGAGTTCCTTATATTGATAGTACCCCCCCCCCCCCGCTAGCAACCACGGCATGAGCATCCATAGTGGTTAGCTGATGACCATCACCAGTAATATCAATCACTCCACCGTTACTAACAAGATCGCTGGCACCAGCACCGACTGTTTTAATAGTCTGCCCATCGCCATAAAGTTTAATTTCACCTTTTGGCGCAGTAACAATACCGTGCGCATTTATACCTTGCGTAGTGATAGCAATCGTACCTTTGGCTGATGTTTGTTCATCACCAACAAAAATACGCGAAGTTCCATACGTAGTTTTTCCCGTAGCCAATGCATAAGAACTATTGCCGATAATATCAATGGCGTTCTCCAGTCCATATATTCGCATTACACCATCTTTCGCATCAGTAGCTATGGCAGAGTCATTAAGTACATATACACCGTGCCCCTCATTACCTTGCAGTTGGATAAGCAACTGACCAGATGTTGTAACGGTTGTATCCTGAACATTGCTATTACCATGTTCAATCAATATCGCATTTGTACCTGTTAACGTAGAGTTTGCATAATCCCGAGTCGGGAACAAATTGATTTGAGCGCCTTCCACAGTTACGGTTGCACCAGAAATAGCATGAATACCTGTAACTTTACCCGTCATCTCATTAGAAGAAGCTGTATGAGCAACAAACCAACTGTTTAAATTATTAAACGTGCCTTCTGAAACAAATAAGCCTGTTGACCCAGGTGCTTCTCCTAAATTAGCTCTAAGCCCTCTGTTTATGACATCAATACGAGAATTGGCACCGGTAACTAAAATAGAATATCCATTCAGGTCATAGGGTAATGCTGTAATACTGGAACTGGTTGTTAATTTTCCGCCATTCATAACAGCAATCGCTGCAGGATTATTAACAGTTCCTTCATAGGTGTATGCACCTGTTATGCTGCCTGAAGCCGTTGGTCCATCAAGAATATACTGTTGTGCGAATACCTCACTTCCCGCAGTTAGCAAAGCAATCGACAGTGCAATTTTATTGAATTTTTGAGATGGGCTGGAGATACGGTTTAACACCGTTAGCTTTTCCTTGCTCATGGTATTCCTTTATCTTAATAAAAATTTAATTTATTTTTGAATTATTTTCTTGGCAACAATTAACAAAAAATATATTCAGCACTTCCTTTAACACAACTTTGATATTTGAAAATTAAAAAAATTTCCCGCATTAAATAATTATTATGAATACAATTCTGCCAATCTGAATGAATAAAAATTCATTCACATAAAAATTAAGCCAGCAAAAGACCATAAAAAAATTATGGACAATAAATCAATTGGATAGAAATAAAATCATGCAATATAAAGAGGTGAAATTAGTAGGGGCAACTTTAAAAACCAAACACACCAACGCATTTTAAATTTCAATTTATCATTATTAATCTGCACATAATTACAAATAATAAATTTAAAAACACGCAATGGCAATAAAAAAATAACTCTATTCTATCTGGTTAAGTTATTTCAAACTCACCAGGGAAAACAAGCTATTTCATAATATGAATTCTATCAATAAGCTATAGAAGATATGAGATGGCAGAAAAACAGATACAAAGGGGGAATTTCAGACATAAAAAAAGACGTCCATAGACGTCTCTTTATTTGTAATTGGTACGAGGACGGGACTTGAAAATTAAAACTAACTAACTGAAATATCTCGAAAACGACGCTGCCCGGTTTGCAACAGGACTACCAGGCACTCAAAGACGCAGGTCTAGGTCTTGGCGCTGGCATGGGTAGTGGCGCAGCACTAGCTTTCGGCGCTTACAACGGCACCATGTTGCTGGCAACGGCCACCACGGGTACGGCTATATCATCCCTGTCGGGCGTTGCAGCGACCAATGCCACACTGGCTTGGTTAGGCGGTGGCTCTCTGGCGGCTGGTGGATACGGTATGGCTGGTGGAATGATGGTGCTGGGTGGGATTGTCGCAGGCCCTGCATTGGCGATTTTCAGTCATATCCTGGGGAATAAAGGTGAAGAAGCTCTGAACAATGCCTGTAGCAATATGGAACAAGCTAAAACAATTTGCGATCACGGTGTTCTGATGGTGGAAAAACTTCAGGCTATCGCACAAGTAGCGATGCTGGCTAATCAAACTTTGTCCCTAACCAGTGGATACCTACGCGGCGCAGTCCGAGATATGAAAAAAGCGATTGATGAATATGGCGAATCATTCCCAACCTTCTCTCAAGAAAGCCGGGAAGTCGTTTTCTTGTCCATCAAATATGCTCAGCTAATTAAAGCCATCATTGACACACCAATACTCGATCAGGACGGGAATTTAGTGTTGTCTACGGAAAAACGTATCACTGATATTTCTGCTGTTGTCGACGGTAAAAAACCATCACTTGATGTACTAATTGCCTAATCTTGATAAAGGCTCGCGATAGTCCGCGAGCCTGAGTTATTAACCCATGATGTCCTGTAACAAAAACAATACCCCCTTTCCCTGTACTCAGTGCGGACTATGCTGCCAGCGCGTCAATCTAGCACAGGAAACCCGCTATCTCGATCGGGGCGATGGCTTCTGTAGGTATTATGACGTGGCTAGTAAAGGCTGCCGCATTTATCACGAGCGCCCAGACATTTGTCGAGTAGACCGGCAATACCATCTTAACTACGCACATCTCTACTCATGGGAAGAGTTCATTGCCTTAAACCAGGCGGTTTGCCAACAACTGATTGACGAATATCGCAGCGGTAACAGTGTAATGCTGCTCGAGGATTAACTGAACTTATTCAAATTTGAACTTAGGGGAAAGTTTATCATCCTTATTTAGTATCCAAGATCATTAGGTTACAACAGAGTAAGGGAGTCTCAGAACGTTTAATCAAAGAAATAATCCCAAGTATTACTTATCCAGTAAAGAAGCTTATCCTTGCATTTATGAGCAATTTCCTTATGAGTTGGTGTCATGCCATGATGTTTGTTACTACCATATCAAAAGAGATTAAGGGGAATGATCGTTTATTCCGATCAGTTAAGTGATATTGATCGCTTTGAGCAATCGGTCTACCTGCTGCTTATATTTAATATTAAATAGGCATTAAAAATCATAATGTTAATTATCTCCTAATATCCGTCAGAAAAAGAAAGACCAGAGAGATCTCATTGCAGAAACAACCGCACCTTTCACTTTAACTATCAGGTAGGTGAAAACTTGAGGTAGTGAAGCGCTCTGAATCATACTTTCCAGCAATTCATCGACTGAGTCTCCAAAGTCAGATTGAGCCTTTGCTATTACCGTTTCTGTTTTGTACTGGTCTTGAAGTTGTGTGGTGATGGCACTGCTCGCCTGCTTAGGTAAGCAATGAATCATCGTTTCAACAAACGCCGTCAGGTTGTAGTTGTCTTTGGCTGAGATAAGAATGATGGGATGATACTGAGCATGATGAGCAATGTGCCAATAGAAGTATTCATCTGAACTATAAGCCCGATCGTCAGCTTTGAGCACCCAGATGACTAAGTCAATTGTTGGTAAGAGCTGATGATAGAGTTCTCGATACTCTTCATCACGAGCCTGATTTTCACCTACACCAGGTAAATCAATCAACGTTAAAGTTCGATGACCCAATGTCAAATTGAATCGTTGGGGTTCTCGTGTGCATGATTTAGTATCACTGACTGATGATAATTCTGCTTTAAAAAGGGCATTGCACAAACTGGATTTACCAACGCCTGTTTTACCCATAATACCTATAACGGGGTCATAGTCGATGATGGATTCCAGGCGTTTTAGGATACGTTGGGTAATGTCATACGGGAGTGTAGTTAGTTGCTCTTCAATCAAACTTAAGCGGGTGTGATGTGTTTTCATAAATAACCTTTCGTGGATTCAATATTTCATTGAAGAAACATATCCCTATCAAGAGATACATCTCATGGGTGATATACACGTTGGTTATATAGGGTTAAAAGTGTTTCTAAGTTAGATGAGAAGGAGTTAGTAGAAAGCCACAACTTAAGCCGAGAGAGCCAGTAGCGTTTCCAAGCATGGTGTGAAACAGCAGAAACTATCGAAGGTGATTTCCATATAGCGGGTAAAGCGGTAACATCTTTTATATTACGTTTTCGTCTTTATTTTGAAGCGATGTTATTGGCAACGCTGATTAAGGCTTTAGGACGGGGATGTTTTGCATTAGCCTGCTTCATACGTTATTGGACGGCGATATTAATAGCGGTCTGACCGCCTCTGGCGAAAGTTTGATACTCGAGGTGTAATGCGGAACTATTGATTAATGCATTGTTTTTTAAAGAAACATTATGGTTCCATTAGCCTGATGATGAACATCTAGACGTATATTAGACGATAGTCTGTTTTCATTAAAATTAATATCGAAAGGAAACCAAGCAGGATCATTGATAATAGCAGACATGCTCTTGCTTGAGTTCCCTTCAGCTCTCACTGATACTTCAACCAACCAGGCAATCACATTATCATGATTAATTGATATAGATTTACGCAACTGATATGTACCAGGTTTAGGGTTAGATAATAATTCTAGATTCATCAAGGTTCGTACAACAAATTGGAGGCAACGTTTAATAGTTGATGTATCTCCATAGCTCTCAGTAACGCGTTGTTCTAATTGGTTGTATATGAATAGACCTTCATGTTTAGTCATTCTACCAATTTGTACGACGATGTTATAAAAAAAAGGGTACTTAGCGAGCATTATACCCCAATGAATGGCAATATTTATTTCACTGTGTTCAATGAGTAATTTGCATGCATCGGAATGAAATGATTTGGGTACGGATTTGGATTCTGAATCCCAAATTCCAAAAAGAAGGTTCCTAGTTTTATCTTGCGCTACTTTACTTTCAAAACTAGGTGTAAGCAAACTATCAATTTTATTTTTTAATGCTTGTCCGTGAATCCCATTCGCCGACCAGGATGCGGTTTGAACAAGCCAATCCATCTCTAAATGCCGATTGAATCCAATAATGGGTTTCATGAGTAAAGATTCCTTTTGAAAACGACTATTGAGTTTCCTTGCTGCAAGTATTCAAATGTTGATACATCAAGTGTATTCAAGTTGATATCAACTTGAAATGGGAAGAACACTTGATCCGTTAATACTTCATCAAGACTAATGCTCACTTTGTTCGATGAAATCATAGCAGCGGTAGTTAACCAATTTGCAATATGGTTGCTAACTTTTTCCTGAAATGGAACGACCGAATATGATGTTAGTTTATCACTTCTATTTAACACTCCTAGCTCGATCATAGTCCTTAAAACAGCACTGAGCGCTCTACTGGTTGCTTGTGTCTCGCCATATAACATACTCATTCGGCGAAATACTTGAGAAAATGTAAATGCGTCATTTAGCCTGGCTTGTCGGCCGATAAAACGAGCTACTTCAGCAAAGAAAGGTTTTTTTGCAATTAACATTCCCCAATGAATAGGCAATGAAAATGCATCAATATCTTGATATAACTGAATGCTTGTATCAAAAAAAACATCTCTATTTTTTGGTCGCATCCAAATTGAAGTTAGTAGATTTCGAGCTTTACGTCGATTTTCTTTAGTTGCTATATATGCACCAAGAAATACTTCCAGGTTTTTATTTAATTGCACACTATCTGCTTCACTAGCAATCCAGCGGAGCGTTTGTTCAAGCCATTCTTTCTCGACATGGCGGCAGAAACCTGGGGTTTTAACCATAACTAACTACTTTTTGTTAACAATAATGAAAGGCACTATTGCTTCATGGAGGCTGATTCCCCCATGCCCTACAACAACATCACCTTTACTTTTAAAGGCTTTATCAGAGCAGGCTAGCAAAGGGTATGTCCCTTTTGGTAGCCCCATCTCAGGACCGGGCCATACTATCACAAAATCTTGATAGCTTGCAGCAGAGCTGTCTCGCAAACTGGGGTCATTATAAATTCGTACTCGTTCTCCCCGAGTCTCAGCTTTTACCCCTTCATTGATATATCCCATACCGATAGCCTCTTGGTTACCATGGTCTGAAGTAATTATAACTTCAAACCCATTCTCCAGTAGGTCTGAAATTTTATCTTTGAATTTCCATTCGGCCAGCCAGCTATCAACTACTACATTTAATCCAGCCATTCCCATTTTCATGCCGTGCATCTGTTCATCGATAAAATTTATGACTAAACCGGCAATTTTAACTGGTAGTGACCCAACTAGTGATTGCCATTCATCGACTGAATAGTTCTCAATTTTCTTTGCATACTTAATTTCTCGTTTATTTAAGCCTTTATCCATCCAATAATTAAGCCATAGTTGTTCTTCTTTATTTGTAGTAAGTAAAGATTCGCCAAACAAAAATGGACGCTTCCCTGAGAACAAGGTTTGCCGTGAAATTGACGTTATCGTCGGCACCCAAGCAAAACAAGAATGCTCTTCTATTGAAATATTTTCGCATATTTGCAATTGCTTACGTAATAATGGCCATTGGCGAGCCCCCATACCATCTAAAACAAGCAAACAAATTTTATTACCAGAATCTATCCTGCGTGATATCCAGTCAGGAACTTTATGCAACATAGATGGATAACGAACAGTTGGTATGGTTTGTATTTTCGCATAGTTTATTAGTAACCAATGTTGAAATAATTCATCTACATCAGTGTTAATATTTTTAATGTCATCAAACAAAACTTCAACTGCAGGCAATTTTTTATTTTGATAAAAAAGGGCGTTCATGATACCAAGTGAACGTGACTGCTCAAGCCAGAAATCTGCATTTGCACTTTCATCTGAGTATTGGTTGAATACTTTTTTGGCATTATTAAGTAGGTGTAGTATTCGTTCTTTTTCTGTTATTTTTGGTTCTTTTAGTACAGCAAATGATGCCCAGTGTTCAGGAGGTAAGTTTTTTATCGCCACTGGTTTTATAATGCCTTCAGCAAACAGATTATCAATGAAAACGCGAACATCACTATCAGCAAAAGGAACAATTAGTTGAGTGTTACGCTGAGATGCGATGGAAATAGAATTCTTTTCTTCATCTTGCAAATATATTTCCCATTGCTTTTGAAGAAAATCAAAAAAATAAGCTTTATTGGAAATCAGTTGATTGAAATCCCATAGGCTAAAAATTGGCACTAAACTCAGTAGATGAATAAGTCTCTTTTCAATTTGAACAGGCATTTCAATGCCAATATAATGCTTCCTAATCAATAACCTAACAAGGTCCGCACTGGATTGGATTATCTCAGGTGCAATTCTGTATATATGGCGCAATAAGAAATCTAGACTGGATTGTGGGCTAAGCCTACCCGGTGAAAATGACTTCAGTGCATCCATGACTGACTGATAAAACACAGCTGGTAGTAATCTTAGTATATCTGAATCAATATCCTGGAAAAATTCTGATAGATGAAAATCAATCTCTTTTGACTCACGTTGGATATCATGAGGTATAAAAATATCACGCTCTGCCGCCAGTCGAATCAGGAAAGGTGTTTTATTCTCACTACTACGCCATGTCTCATATGCCAGACGTAATGCTAATGGGTCATCATCATCAACTATGAGCGCATTTTTTTCTTGAAGTGAGGTTGCTATAACAGGCTCGTATAGTAGTCCATCTGGATCGTTTATGATGTAACTAAAAGATCCATCCAAATTTACTTTATGAATAACGTCATCCTGCCAGGTCATATTCATCCTTTAATTTCAATAATGGTGTGTAAAACCATGTCAGGAAACACTCTGCGTTTTTTATCTATATCCTCGAGCCACAGAGCATATTCACTACTTAATTGACGCAAGCGAAATTGGCGAACCTCTGGTAATCCAACTCGTTCTATTGCTTTTTTTCTTGCATTAAATGAGTATTCACCTTTTTCAAATTGGTTATCTAAATCGGTTTGATTGGCTGTCAACATGCTTTCGAAGATAGCTTTTCCTTCCTCTTGTGCCACCTTATGCATAAGGGCATAGATCGACTGATGTAAAGAAGACTCGACTGCTAAGTCTTGAGGTAAAATCTCAAATTCTTTACTACAGACAGCATCCCAGACTCTTTGGGATGCTGTTGCGTAATATTGACCGTTGGGCTTGATATAGACTGGCATATATTGGCAGCGTCGCTCATGGCCAGCCACAAGGCGGATACTCCATAATGCCCAATAACCATTCGCTCCGGCTGGTAGTGACTTAACAGCAACACTGGGGATGGGTTGTGCTTCACTCCAGACAGGTAATTGACTACACAGCCCTTTTATCTTGGGGTTTTCGAGCGTTAGATGCGTGAAACTTGGCTGTTGCTGGGCGATTTTTCCAATAAAGGTTATTCCACTCCATGTTGCACCATCTGGCCAAGTTAGAGTATGGCTGCCATCATTTTCGCCAGTAAAATCAGCTGTATGCTGCATACTACGTTGCCAGCGCAAGTAACTAGCGACCATGCTCTGTACCCAATAGGGTAGTGGGTGGTTCAAGGCTTGTCGATAGTCCTCAGTAGATAAGGGATCTCCGCCACCAAACAGTGCATCCTGTTGCCGCTTGTCCACTGCACCGTCTCTTAAGGTGACCAGGGCTTTAGCTAACTCCTGATCCATTAAAGCAGGATCAGTGATAGATGTGATAAACAACTCATCAAACAGATGATTAGCAGCAGAGGAATCCAATACATCGCTGGTCTTATCAACGCCAAACTCGTCGAGGATAATCTGTAACTTCGCTTCGAGCACTTCGCGAACTCTGTGCTCAACGGTATCTTCGAGCACAAAGTTCAGTGCGCGAACGATATGCTGTTGTCCGATACGATCGACGCGGCCAATACGTTGTTCCATGCGCATCGGATTCCAGGGCATATCGTAATTAACAATCACATGGCAGAACTGAAGGTTTAGACCTTCTCCGCCGGCATCGGTTGAAATCAGAATGCGAGTATCACTGGCGAAGGCAGCTTGTACCTTTTTACGCTCTGACAGATCCATTGAGCCGTTGAGACTAACGACACTGATGCCTCGTTCAACAAAGAACTGCGCCAACATTTCTTGGGTCGGCACAAACTCTGTAAACACCAGCATCTTCAGGTATGGATCTCCCTCTTCTTGCTGTAGGCGGTAGAGCCAATCGAACAAGGCTTCGGCTTTGGCATCATTTTCGGCACTTACACATTGCTCCGATAACGCTAGCAAGCGACGCACTTCATTTTTTTCATTCTCCAACGATGTTTGGCACTGAGCTAATAATTCGTCCAGCTGGGTTTGACCATCCAGATCCGCCCACTCATCGGCAAACGCCAAAGGTAGTTCTTCTTCTACCCACTTATTTTCTAGTACTTTTAGCCGACGGGCGAGGGTTCGTGAGATGGCCGCACTACTAGAACTCACCAAACGCTGCATTAGTATCATCAAAAAGCCAATGGCATTTTGTTGTTTGGCTTGCGCCTGGTTGTAGCCTTCTTTAATGTACTCAGTCACCTCTTCATAGAGGTGACGCTGTAATCCATGCTGGGCTTGCCAGGCAACGGCAACCATTTCTGTTTGCCGAGGACAAAAAAGTGGCTTACCTTCGCCATCGATGGCGATCCGTTTTTCAGTACGCACCACAAATGGCTGGACCCGCTCTTGTGAGACCGAGCTTACATCTGGAAAGGCTTCGGCATCGAGCAGTGCCATCAAACGGTGGAAAGCATCACTTTTACCTTGATGTGGTGTGGCTGATAACAACAATAAATAGGGAGCAGCCTCGGCCAAACCTTGGCCTAGCTTGTAGCGGGCGACCTGGTCGGTGCTTCCACCGAGCCGATGGGCTTCATCAATGACGATAAGGTCCCAACCTGCGGCTAACAGGTCATCAAAACGCAGTTTGTTGTACTCATTTAGTTGTTTTTGTGACCAGCCTTTGCGGCTTTCAATTGGCTTGATACTGTCGACAGGGCAGACAACCTGATCATAACGTGACCAGATATTGTCATGTTCATTCTGTGGTTTTTGTTCACCGGGCAGTATCAATTGGAATGACTCGTTAAAGTGAGTTTGCATTTCATTTACCCATTGACTAACCAACCCTTTCGGTGCACAAACTAGAATTCGCTTTGCCAGCCCGCGCAACTTCAATTCACGCATGACTAGCCCCGCCTCGATGGTTTTGCCCAGGCCTACTTCATCCGCAAACAGATAACGCACCTGTTTTTTGCTCATCGCCTTAGTGAGCGCCTTAAGCTGGTGCGGCAAAGGAATGACATTCGATTCTATTGGTGCCAGTAGGGTATCTTCCTGCTGGACGTTGGCAATTTTGGCTGCCGTGGCCAAGTAGCATAACGCATCAGCCGTCACGATGGTCTGTGCTGGTTGGTTGCAGAGATCGGAGCCTAATACCTTGAGTACTACATCTTGTTGTTGCAACCAGATGTGATAAAACTGCTGGCCCCAGAGACCAGCAGCTTCAATCACTTTGACATATTGTTGATGGGCCTGACTCCAGGCCCAGTCCCCTACTTGCCACATCGTTTATCACCATTCGTTATCGGTATCGACTTGACTCAAGGTAACTGCTTGGTCGAAATACATCAATAACACTGGGTCTTCTTCCAATATGCTGTTTGGTAATTTATCGGCTACGGCGATTAAAGCAGGATACTCCTGCCGTTCCCATAACATCTTAAAGCCAGCCCGCACTGCTTCGATGCGGAAGACTTTTAGTTTTTTCTTGGTGTCCCTGTACTCTTCAAACTCTTTTAGCAACGATTTTTCACGTAGCCTTTCTAAATCACTAGCTTTGTTTGGATCTGGTAGGTACCATCGATCTTTGGCCTTGGCAATTAGTGCGGGATCGTTTTTCGGCAGGTTTCTAAGTTCTTTCCAGTTGCTGGATAGATAGCTATGAATTTGATCAGGCACTTCGTCTTGCCCGTCATAGCAGAGAAAGTTTTGTGTTAAAAGTTCACGCAGATCCAGAACAATCTCATTTTTACTCCATCCTCCTAGTTGCTGCATAAATAGTGGGTTCACATCTGAAAAAACTGAAGGTTTTCTCTTAAGTAATTGAGTTAACCAACTAATAGCTGTTGCTTCATCTTTAACAAATAAAGATGCTTGAATGAGTTCTTTTGCCAAAATCTTCTTTCTGGCGTATTCTGCGGATTGTTCAGGTAAAAATACCATTCCATCTTGTATAACAAGCCGTTGTTCTATAGACGTTTGGAACTCTATACTAGACATTGGCACAGGGTGGCCACTTCTAACGTAATATGCGACAAGTTGATCATAGAGAATCCTCGGATCCCTTTCTGAAATATAAACTAGTGTACCATTTTGCTGCTTTGTTACAGGTAAGTAATTCAAGTGTGTGAAAATGAAATCCCAAACGCCATCCGGGGTATTAAGCTCAGCTTTGAAACGTTGTTCAAAATCTGAATTTGGTTTATAAGCGGAGATAACAAGGTCTTGTTTTACCGCTGTTGTTGTGTTGACGGCTTGGAATGTATTAGTTATTTTGTCTAGTATAGAAACACCAGCAACAATAAAGCCAGCATTAGATAATGCAGTTTGAATTCCATTCCAAACAGATGACTGTGTATTAGAAAATTCCACTGTTATCCATTTCCCCGGTTTCAATACTCTGAAATATTCTTTAAAACTATCACACATTATATTTATATAGGTGATTAGGTCTTTTCCTTTAACTCGGTCAATAATGGCTTCTTTTTCCACATTCGTGAAAACACCTCTCCATGCCTCTATGAAGAAATTTAGATCAGAATAGTAAATATTCTCACCGAATGGAGGATCTGTAAAAATATAATCTATTGTATTGTTGCGTATTTTTAGATTGCTAGCTGAACCACAGCTTATCACAAAGTTATCTTTGCATTTTTCGATAGAATTGAATGCTGTTAGTATTCTCTCTAGCTTATTTTCATATGCAATAAAAGGATTTGCTTCCGAACTCATCATTGGCACATAAAAAACCCCCGCCATTGGATTATAAGGAAACGAAACTCCCGGCCTAAACCTATTCCTTAAAGATAAATTTACGAAATGAGAATCTAGCCAATAACATAGGGCTTCTCTTATTCCAAAGTCATCAATGGAGTTAGCTTCTTGCCATAAATAAGACAAGATTATTCTTATTTTATCATAATAGAAATGATTGATTTGACTAATTTTTGATGGTTTCATCCTCCCTACTCGCATCATTTGCATGTCGGGGATTTCATTACTAGGGAAGTAAATGCTCTCACTTAACTTCATGACTTCATTGATAATATTTAGATCGTGCTCATCAGGTTTTTTAATGATATTTCTTCGTTTTCTTGAAAAACACACTAGAGTCATGACTCTTTTTGGTCTTTCAAGCATTTTTTTACTATATTGGTCAATGTATTTTTCGTAGACAGGTATTAAATCTTTCTTGTTGAGAGTCACTCCACAGTGTTTACATTGAAAGTTATCAGAAACTTTCGAGTAATCCTCGGATAGTGCATTGTCAGAAAAAACAACATCGTTAGAGCAGCTACTACACTGTAGCACCTCACTCCATACATAGTATTTGACATCGACAGTATTTCCAGTTTCAGGATCGTTAGTCTTGAACATCCATGAATACTTCTCCTTGGCCGAAGATAAAATGCTATTTGCAATTTTGTGCAAACGAGTGACATCAATTGGACTGTTGCTTCCAAAAGCAATATTGTTGGCGGAAGGGGAAAGGTCATTTAAAATACATTTTCTAGCGCCAACATGGCTGAAAACAACTCCGTCAGAACTAACCGAACCATCTTGAGTATCGACGATGTAGCCTAGTTTTCTAATTTCTTCTTGACTGGCGCACATCTGTGCTGCCACCCCGGCCATGCCTGAGCCGCTAAACCCATCGAGGACAATATCACCAGGTTCAGTGTAATGAAGAAAATATCTCATTATTGCTTTATGGGGGACTTTAGTATGATAAGAATGGGCATTGTAAATAGGTTCTTGCTTACCTTCGCTAACATCTGCGACAAATGGCTCCCTATGATATTTTTCTTCTCTGAATAGGCTTTTTGATTCCCATTCTGCAACAATGTCCTCTATCCATGGGTTAGGGCAGGCCGTGTAAAACGGTGGATCACTTAGGTTCAAAATGTTCTCATCACTACCGATGGGAAATCCTTCTATTTTGCGAAATTCTGGGTCTTTAAGTTTTTCCGCTAGCAAAGCCAAAAAATATTCTCGACGAACTTGATCGTTATCGAAAGTTTTTCCCAAGCAGGTCACTTGACCTACTTTCTGTTCCTGTAATGAGTTCTCGTTGGAGAATAAGCTGTCTTGTTGCATAATGCTTCCTATGGCGGATATGAACTATGTTCTACCCGCAAGTCGATATTAATCGATAATGATACGAACTTTATTGATGTCCTTACCCTGACAAAGCTTGTCGAGCAGCCGATTAAAGCGCTCAGCTACTTCGTCACGACTCAGGGGAAGGCCTTTTCCCAGGGCATTAATAAGTTCGACCGAGTTAATTCTTAACTCTTCCAACCCTGCTAGTACTTGGTTTACCGCTTGTATAAAGGTTGCATCAAGTGACTCAGGGAGCTGACCGTCCTGAATAAAATCGCGAATTAACTGTGTTTGATTGGGTTTGAGCAGCCCGAGATTAATAAACGGATCATCGAGCAGGCTATTCAGATTACTAAGCCAATCGCTTTGTAAACTGTCTAATCGTTGTTCCAGATTTTTTAATTGCTCACTGGCCGGAGCCTTGCTGCTTTCTTGACGAGCATTGAATTCTACCGGATTGGCATTCATCGCCAGTTGGTTGGGATCAATAGGCTTAGCCGCTTGTAATTGTGCTACCTCTTTACGCCAATCAACTAACTGTTGGGCAGGGAGCAAGGTGATGCCACTCAATATATCCAATTCTGCAAGACGATCGTCGCTTAGCAGTTTGGATTTAGTTTTCTCTTCACTGCTGTCGAGACGAGCCCGAATATAGAGTTCAATATAGTACTTCGCATAATCCGTTTTTAGCCCAGACAGAATAGCGATCTGCGTTGCTTTGAAGTTCTCATCACATCGTAATGATGGATCCGCAAAACCTTGTCTTAGCCCATCTCGAGCCAATTTCACTTGTTCTTGCCATATGTGCTGCTCTGGCAGTACCAACTGAGCCTCTTTGAGGTAAGTGCATAATGGGGTCAGATCGTTAACTGCCGCCTTGAGTTGCACAAAATTACGCCATGCGTGAAGCATTTGGTGGAAACAGGCAATTTCTGAAGCCGTCACCTTGAGGTTTTTCAGCTTACCTGGTTTGTCATAGCGCTGGATTGTTTCCAAAAAGTTTTTAAGCTCAGCTAGTTGTGTTGACAGCGTTTGCTCTTCACTTTCTTCCAGAACTAATTGTCCCCATAACGGCAAACGTTCTTTGACACTCTGCTGCCCCTTGACTAGTTCGTTAATCAGCAATTCTGTGCGCTTTAACATTTCACGTACGATGCTCTCGTCACCTTGCTGGATCGTGGTAGCTAAGCCGTCATTCATGTCCAACAAAGTGAGTAGGGCTTTTAATGCGGTGACATTAAAATCCTTGGGCGATTGGATATGTTTAAAGTCTTTCAGTACATCAAATGAAATGGATTTGAATTTGACGGCATCACTGGCAGTCAGGGTATGGCCGACTACTACTAATTCAAGCTCGCCGCTATAAACCAAACAGGCGATCAGGACTAGCAGCCATTCCGGTTCTAGTCGAAAGCTTTCTGGTTTAAAATAGAGTCGTGAATTGATGGCCTCCAACAGTTCTGCCTGGTTAACCACCTGGCCTTGTGGCTTGCTTTGCAAAACAACTAAAACCGCTTGGGCATAGTGTGATTGTAGCGGAGAAATTTTATCGCCATCCAGTAATTCAAGTGCGTCAAGGACGGCATTGGCTCTCTTGGTCGCAGCGCCACCAGATACAACGCTTAACGCATCTTTGGCTGCGCTCTCTATGTTTTCATAGGTGATCCACTGACTAAAAGTAGGATACTCGGGTGCTAATGAAACAAAGTGATTAGCCAAGATATGACTGGCAACGGATTCAAAAATATCCTTGAGACTGCCAATTTGACTCTCGCCGAGTCCAGAAATGTTGCGAACAGAAGTCCCTTTGAGCCAGTCCATCATCGGCTTGCTTTGCCCATTGTATTGAGCAATGTAGGCATCTTTGAAATGGCCTTTTAGCCAAGTCTGCATTTCTCTCAGATAACCATCCGCCTTAAGTTTGTAGACATTCTTGGCGTTACCTGTAGCAGAAGCATGCAAATCGATAGCTGCTGCATAGTAGTTCAGGCTGCGATCAAAATCAGAGTCAGCATTTTGCAGTATAAACAGCACTTCATCGCTGCGGATGAACTCTTTTTTCTGCTTAGGTGGATTGTAGGGCGGTATAAAGTACATGTAATAGTCGAGCGGTGGCTTGGCAGTTTCTCGCTCATTAGGTGAACCAAGGAACATCCAACCAGGACGATTAACATTGCGATCCAACCATTTTAGCTCGTGCCGCCACATTTGAACATTAGGTTGCTGCATATCAGTTTCTTCTAGGATCTGCAGCATAGCTTCACGATAGGCTCCGTTACGACTATCATCCGTAAGCAAGGGAATCTTGTTTTCGATATAAGCATCAAAGTCTTCAGTCTTTTTCAAATCTAAAAAGAACTGATCGTTTGCCTTGTTCTTTGAAAAGAACTGACCATTGACGGTTTTTCGGATCTTATTCAATACAGCAACAATCTGAGTTTCAAGGTTTTTACTCTTTTCGCCAGACAACTGCTCGATACCTGGCAGATAGAGGCAGAGTGAATCACGCAACTCAGCGGCGGTTGCTCCCATCTCGTTATAAACATCGCCAACAGTCAAACGATGGATTGCCAAACCGGCTACAAGGCGTTTGGCAAAGTCTACTTCGTTTGCGGTTGGATAGGCTTGGTCAATACGAGTAAACAGAGTTTCACCGACATCAATGACCTGACCGACATCAGGGTTGGTCTTAGCGCTGGGATCACTTCTGAGTTCATCCCAGTAGGTGTCATATGAAAATACGCCCGGCTTATTAAAGGGGACTTGCTGCTCCATTAAAGCTTGCATTTGCCGTGAGAGGCTACGCAATACCTGGCGTTGTTCGATGCCTGCGCCATGCACTCGCTCGAAAGTATTGATGTAGTCAGGATGAACAGGAAACATCCGAACAAATTCGTCAAGCCGTTCATTCATGCGATCAAAACAAGGCGTGAATTGTTGCAGATATTCACGGATCCAGTGCAACTGCAGGGCATTTTTTTTGAGTAGACGTTCAGCAACCACATATTTGATATCGTCACGTGTGATCGGTACCTGCTCTGCACGATCACGAATGCGTTTGACTTCCTGCGTTGCAAAAGCGAGCTGAGTGCTGTCGAAAATGGCTTCCTGAACGCCACAAATAAATCGGAAGCGTGTGCCATCAATCACTTCTCCCATAACGCGCATCATCGCCATATCTAACGGCAGTTGCTGCTGATTACGAGAGCGGAGGTAGTCGAGGATTTCATCGCAAATCAAAAGCAAACCTTGTTCTGGATAACGTTGATGAAATAACGCCATCATCTCTTCAAAGTAGGGCTTATGATTGGATGAAATTTCATCCATTGAGGGAAATTGGTAATCGATCCCCATCTCCGCCAAGCTGGACGTCAAGTTGTCTGTGACGATATCAGCAAAGGCTTTTTTGCTAGCACCAACTTCAAATCGGATAACTTTAAATTTTCCGGCAATTTTACCCGCAGCGTGGCGAACCTTGTCGTTAGTTATAAATTTTGCAAGTTCTGGAAACTCAGCAACTGCCGAGACCACCGACATCAGATGTGATTTACCTGAGCCGTAGTTACCAACAACCCAGAGAGATTTGTTATCAACTGATTCTTCAAACTGCAACTGTGGAATAATGATGTCCGCCAGCTTTAGTGCCATCTTTTCTGAGATAACATAAGACGCCACCAACTGCTGAGCTTTGTGCTGTTCAGCAGACTCTTTGAGTTTAATAATAGTTGTGACGGGCTCAAACTGAATGAGCTCTCCGTACTTTTTCATTTATATTCCCTCTGCTCGACAAAGTGAATGATGGGCAGATTTGCCAGCTCATTCGCTGTGTAAGATTGATAGTCGGCCCTTCCCGGAACTGAAAAGGTTAAAAATTGTTCTGTAATCTGCCCTGGCCAGATGGCAATGATAGGCTTGATACGCGCCAGCTCTTGTAGTTGACGCAAAGGATCTAATTCCAAAGATGGTTCAAATAGAGTTTGAATCCTGTCAATCCACACTACTTCAGACACTATGCAATTTAGCATTTGAGTGAGGATATTTGGTGCATTACGAGATCGATCACTACGTGATAGCGGTAGCAGGTGTTCACATAGCTTTTCAGATAGCTCGAGCAATGTTATCTCTTCTGACTGCTGAGAAGGCCATATAGCTTGCTCAGTTGAGTTGACGATTAGTACCAACGAGCTAGATTGGTCACACAATCTCAAAAGGGCTGAGTTGGTTTCCGTAAGTAGATCGTAATTCGAGGATACGATTGTAGTATGGATGTTTTGACCAATCATTTATCTGGCTTTATAACGTGAATTGATGGGCATATTCTAGCGAGTTAGTAACTGCTTGTCTCAATAGAAACTGAGTACTCTGATGGTCATTCGTACTACTACTTTCATTTTTCCCATGATTTGGATCTCCATGGCAGACACTCCTGACTCTATAGTTGGATAAAATTTAGTTCGTTGTTTTAGTCAATTTACTAAACCCAAATAGACTAACTCCCTTCACCAGATTCTCATCTAAATAATCCGCCTACCATTGCATTACTAATCTCCGCTTATCTAAGAGCCCTGCCTTATGGATATAAACGGCAAGAATACTGTTACATTTTTGTGGTCACTTATAAGAATAATAGCAACCTAATAGTTTAACCTCATTGATTTACCTATCAAATTTATAATTACTAGTAATATTACCAGCTGCAATTTCCCTCTCTTTCCTATTGAATACACACTATAAATAGTTGGTTATGAATCCATGACAAATAAGGATGTTGGGTATGGAAAAAGGATTGTATTTCGCATGTGAGATAGGCGGACTATCTGAGTCAGTCCTTGATGTTGTTGATTTCACCCTTGAAGAAGCGCTTTCGACCTTATTTACCCTACAAGTTAAAGTGGCAAGTAGTGATGCTGATATTGATTTAGATGCCTTACTACTGCAAAAAGCGTCGTTGACCATTAAGACGGATGGTATTGTTAAGCGAACCATCAATGGGATTGTATCCCAGGCATATCGGGGTAATAGTGGATTTAAGCGAACACATTATACCTTCCTTATCCGGCCTGAGTTATGGCTATTAACCCTGACGCAGGACAATCGAATCTTTCATCAAAAGGCAATTCCGGCAATCCTTGAAGAATTGTTGCAAAAGCATCATGTTCGTGCTGAATCTAAGCTGATAGATACTCATAAACAGTGGGAATACACCACCCAGCGTAATGAAACCGATTATGACTTTTTTTGCCGCCTGGCGGCAGAAGAAGG
Organism: Limnobaculum zhutongyuii; assembly: GCF_004295645.1. Classification (NCBI taxonomy): domain Bacteria; kingdom Pseudomonadati; phylum Pseudomonadota; class Gammaproteobacteria; order Enterobacterales; family Budviciaceae; genus Limnobaculum; species Limnobaculum zhutongyuii. The sequence goes on along the minus strand of NZ_CP034752.1, from coordinate 529,373 downwards.
AATCGTCTTCTGGTTTGAAGAAAATCAGATGTTTTATAGCGATAGCCGTGTCGGTATGACAGGTGGTGAAAGCTTACTGTATAACGCACATATTCAGAGCGCGAATCGGGAGTCGGTGATCCATAGCCTTGAGTATGGGGCAAAGATGCAGCCTAACGCGGTACATCTTAAAGATTATAAGTATACCCATCCTGATGTCGGGCTAAGTGCTAAAGCTAAGAACACCGGATCGCGTCCTCAGTACACCATGTATGAAGGATACGCCCGTTATGACGATGATAGCGTTGCACAGCAATATGCCAGATATCGTCTGGAAGCTTACCAGGCTGACAGTTTATCGGGTGCAGCAGAAAGTAACTGTATTCAAATGATGCCCGGAAAGATTTTCACTATTTCAGAGCATCCCTCTCAGTCAATGAACAGTAGCTGGCAAATTGTTCGCATTACCCATCGGGGAAGTTTGCCCCAGTCTGTCGCCGACGAATCGCACGATAGTGACAGAGCTGCTGCTATCACTAATCATTTTTCTTTTATTCCCGGTTCAGTGGACTGGCGTGCACCATTCATCCCTAAACCAACCGTACATGGTAATGAAACCGCGACCGTTGTCGGGCCTGCTGGTGAAGAGATTTATGTGAATGAACATGGTGAGGTAAAAGTTCATTTTCACTGGAATCAGTATGACGCCGGGGATGAAAACGCTTCGCTCTGGGTTCGTGCAGGGCAGGCGTGGAATGGCGATGGATTTGGCTTTATGGCCATCCCGCGTATTGGTCAGGAAGTGGTTATCTCTTACCTGAATGGCGATATCGATCAACCGATTATTGTGGGTACCGTCTACAACGGTAAAAACGCCACGCCGGTTAAGCTTCCGGCGAAAAAGACCCGGATGACTATTCGTTCTCAAACCCATAAAGGACAGGGTTTTAATGAGATTGGTTTAGAAGATGAAGCCGGGCAGGAAGAGTTCTATATGCATGCCCAGAAAGATATGAATACCGACGTTCTGAATAATAAAGGAACCCACGTTATCAACGATCACAATGAGAACGTTGATAACAACCAGACCATGGTAGTTGGTGTCGACCAGAAGCTGAATGTGGGGAATAACCAGGCTCATGCTATTGGTGTCGGCCAAACATTGGATGTAGGTAATGACCAGACAAATACGATAGGCAACAACCAGAGCTCCAGTATTGGCGTGGATCAAAGCTGGACTATTGGTAACAACCAAACCAATACCATCGGTATCAATCAAACATCTTCCATCGGCAGTAACCAGACAGATAACATTGGTGCCAATCGCAAAGCCACAGTCGGTGGTAATGATGTTTTAACCGTACAGGGCAATCAGGCAGAGACGGTACTGATTGCCAAGGCTGAAACCATTGGCGCGGCCAAAGCATTGACTGTTGGCGGGTTGTATCAGATATCGGTTGGCGCGGCGATGAATACATCGGTTGCGCTGAGTCAGAGCGAGCAGGTGGGGCAAAATAAACGCATCGATATTAGTCAGAATTTCAATGTCAGTAGTGGCGATAATGTAAAAATCGATGCTGGAAACGTACTGGAACTGACATGTGGCAAGAGCACGATAAGAATGGATAAGGGCGGTAAGGTCACTATCACAGGGACAGAATTTCTGTTTAGCGCCAGCGGCCCGGTGCAGATTAATGGCAAGGATATCGACTTGAACTAAGGAGAACGATATGGAATTTCGCAATCTGACGCCGTTTTCATCGCTCAACTATTTCATGCTCAATCAGGCAAGAGATGAATTTCACGTTGTCGTTGCCAAAGTTGGCTACCGACTGCATCAGCAATTAGATGGGGTCTGGCAGGCGGTTGTGATGGATGATGCTGCGATTCCTTTATGTATACAGGATGAATACCGTGGCGAGATGAATATCTCTCAAGTAGTACAGGAAAGTGATCTGGCACCCCTGAAACCCCGCTGCGATGTCATTATCAACGGCACCGCTTATGCACCGGGCGGTGTTGCCTGCCCGCAGTTTCCAGTATCGGTGCGCCTTGACGCGCCGGATATGAATATTTTATTGGAAAAAACGCTGCTGGTGACGGGAGAACGTTATTTTTATCCGGTCTTGCCGGGCCGGGTGAAGGGAACGTGGAAGTTGAGTAAACCAGAACCGTTTACTTCTTTACCGCTGGATTACCGCTACGCTTTCGGCGGTGAATGCCGGATTGCTCAGGGGGACAAAGCGGCGAATAGGGTCGAGCAGTCAAACCGCTTAACCGAAATGCAGCAAAAAGACCATCCCGACCAGGAAAACATCCCGGTGGCGCACACCGCTTTTCAGGGAAACCCGCTGGGACGAGGATATGTTGAGGGTTGGTATCTGAACGCACTTCGTCTGGATAAGGTGGCCGCACCGCGCATTGTCACACCACAAGCTCCCTATTCCGCACAGAATTTCACAACCCTGTTGCAGGGTAAGGCTGACCTGTCGTTGCCTGTTTATCAGCCAGCGGGGTTGGGGATTGTTGGCCGCACCTGGCAGCCCAGACTAGCGAAAGCGGGCACCTATGACGATATCTGGCTGAAAGAGCGCCACCCCTATTTACCGGACGATTTTGACTTTGGTTACTGGAATAGTGCACCACAAGACCAGCAGATCGCATTTCCCCCAGCCAATCTCACGCTGACACTCACAAATCTAACCCCGGAAGGCGAGCTGGTCTGTGAATTGCCTAACCACATGACTTTTATCTTGTTGCGCATGTCTAGCGGAGAAGTCATCCCGCAAACAATGTTTCTCGATACACTGCTGATTGATGCGGATAACTTAACGGTTTCCGTCAGCTACCGCTATGTACTGCCCGTAGAGAGGCCCGTGCGGGTGATGGAGTTGCGCTATGAAGTTGATCCTGCTCGTTTGCTTGCAAAACTTTCACCCCCAAAAAGCAAGGAAGATATAGTAATGGCCGATAACTACATGGCAAGAAAGGATGGGGTATGGAAAGTAGTCAGTATCCTGCCTGATGTTTGCAAAACACCGATGGGGTCAGCGACACCGCCAGTGCCGTATCCAGTCATCGCGGAACTGAATGCTGCAGCGCAGGTGGTTCCATCGGTTAAAGTCAACGGCAAGCCGTTGGTTGTCCTTAATCAGAGTTATATCCCTACGACCATCGGTGATCAGGCCGGTGTGGCCAATGGTCTGGACAGCGGGACGGTGGGCGGGAAGTGTCACCCCAAAAAACACAGCGATACGGTCAAGGCGGGTAAACGCCATATACTGCGTCACGGTGATGAGTTCTGGATGAATGGGAAGTAACTCATGAGCGAAGGGAATACGGTCGGTAAAATCGTAGGCCAGCCGCCTATGATGGGAAACAAGGCTGAGGAAGCGAACCCTGCGGTATCGCCAGAAACACCTGAAGAAGAAAGTAGCTGGTTGGATTATTTTCAGACCGGCCTTGATGTGGTGGGGTTGGTCCCTGGCTTTGGCGAAATTGCCGATGGCTTGAATGCGATTATTTATGGAATAAAGGGAGACTACGTCAATGCGGGCTTATCGGTTGGAGCAATGATCCCTTTTGCTGGCTGGGCTTCAACAGGTACGAAACTTGGGATAAAAGCCACCAAAGAGATTGCTGAAAACAGCACACAAAAAACAGTAAAAAATGTGACAGAAGAGGCTGCGGACAAAACGACAAAGAAAGCGCAGGACGCAAACAGCGGCGGAAAATCTAAAGGTAAAGGCGATAAAGATGGCCCTTGTCTGATTGGCCCATATAATTCGTTAAAATGTCCACCGGGTAATGACGCGCATCATATCATTCCCGATTACACACTACGTTATGGTACCCGACTAGATTCAACCAAAAGGATACAGACCAAACCCAGCCTTCCTACGCTGAAGGAGGGAATGTGTATTTGCCTGAACAAAAAAGAAGGTAAGGGTTTCAATGAACATAAAGAAGTGCATAAGGCGGATGGTGCCATAAAAGCTGCAGGAGCGCTTTCCAAGGTTCCCGGAACGGTTAAGTTATCTACAGTAAAAAGACTTAGCACTGGTGCAGTGGGTATTGTTAAACCAGAATGCGCAATTCAAGTTACAGCAGCAGTAGAAGCCCAATTCTTTGGTATTGATGGCGATACTCTCCTTCGTTCCACTCATCGCCTTCCTTCAACTGAGGCCATTAAAGTTCTCGGAACTCTGGCGCGTTAATTTTCTATAGTTATGCAAAATTAGGATATCAGTAATGATTGTTGATAAATACATTCAGTTGGCAGGCGGATGCATTGCGGATGACAAGACAATTTATTTGTTATCTCGCGATGGTGAGTTGGAATATGGACAAAAGCACACTGAGGTAAACATCTGGAACGGCGATAAGTCCAAGCCTCTTTTGGAGTCCCAAATAATTAAAGCGACAGTTGAGGCTGTGGTCAGATATAAAAACTTGCAGGAGAATTTTGATGGTTTGTGCGTACTCTCTTCCGACTGTGAAATATTTTTTATCCAGCGCGGTAGCGTATATAAAGAAAAAATAAAGGATGTGCCATCGGGAAATGAGATTAACTCGTTGGCTGTTATAGATGATGTTCTTTATGGCTGCGGAGATGGAGCCGTTGTTTATAAGAGAACCGCAAAGAAACAATGGATGGCCATTCACGAGGCTATAAGCGAAAAATTCTCTACGCTCGACCTCATCATTAAAATGGATGAGTACTGTGATAAAAGGGAAAAAACAGACGGTGTTGATTCAATGACCGCTACTTTGGAATGGAATCAGTCTGAGCGATTCAAATATACAGATTTTCGGCGACTGTGGTCAATAAATGGAAACCGACAAAATAATATCTATGCTTGCGGCAGTGTAAATACCCCAAAGAGTAAAGATGGCGTTCTCTTCAACTATGATGGGGAAAGCTGGAAACGGCTGGCTATCCCTGAAACCAATACCCTTAGTTCGTTGTTCGTCGGCGACGATGGTCGGGTGCTGACAGGAGGGCTGGAAGGCCATCTTCTGATGAGTCAAGACGGAGTGCATTTTCGTGATGTCAGTACACCTGAAGACTTAATGGTAATCAACTATATCAAGTCATACCGCGACAAAATTTATCTAGGCACCTCTGATGGCCTGTTTCAGTATCAAAATGAAAGCATTGTGACACCAGATATTGCTCAAGACCTGAACAAAGTTGACGAAAGTATTCTGACCGAATGCTGGTCTATTGATATCTGTGGAGATTATCTGCTGCTGATGTGTGAATACTCCGCTTGGCGCTATTGTTTTACCACTGGCGTTTGTGAGCTGCTGATCAAATTCACCGGGCGACCTGAAGAGGATGATGATGAGTGATTTAACATCAGAACATTCTCTTACTGCGTCCCATCCTACACTTGCCGATGCAATATGTGCCAAAGTAGGCAAACGAGATATTGCGCTGTGGGCGACAGCGCTTGAGCGGCACTTTACCCTGTCGCCATTCTCGTTATTGCCGGAAAAACTGGAAAAGGAACACCATGTTGAGATCTCAGTAGCAGGTCTGATATTGGTGTTTTCGCATCCTCACGCCGTTTACAGTGATACGGGTGATGTTGCACGCTGGTTTTTAAAAAGCGTCGAGTTTTCCTTTATGTCCAGTGACCATACCTGCTGGAAGGCGTCCGCCCCTTTTGGCCTGACGCCAAAAGAAGAAACACACCAAAGTATTGAATCAAAGCTTGGCGATGATGCCACCGACATTCGAAAAGAGGATTTAAGGCAATCATTTTATCTTGATGATGGATTGGTTGCCTGTGTAATGTGGCACCCTTCGGGTAAAGGGATACAGTCATTAACTGTCGTACGGCTTGGCAGTGAGATGGATTATGAACCACTTAATGTGGAATTAAGTCTGCGATAGATACAGCTTATTCAGTATGGGGGATGATGAGGAATTGATTCGTTATGTCATGGAGATTAATTAGTGGGTCTGAAAGGCTATCCCCGAGTAAACATACATACTTCTTTTTAATACAAGCATGACAAAATGTTGTTAAGGGGATGTTTAAATTTCTTATTAACACTCCATAGACGGTTTGAATATAAAGTAGGATCAATCTAGTAATGGACAGATCCTACCTCGGTAGGGATACTACATTCTATGGTTAGTTCTTAGCGTTCCATGGGAATAGGATCAAGCATCTGAATCGTATCGAAAGAATTATTCAATAACTCATAATGTGGTAATTTAAGTTCAAGAGATAGTTTGTTTTGAATTGATAGAAGCTGGGACTGAATCTCTAGAGTTTTAAAATTTTCAACATCAGTTTTTAAAATGAGCAGTGTCTCTTCACTTATTACATGGGGACTGAACGCTCCAGTTTTCTTCAATGACTCCAGTCGAGAACGTAAAGCAAGGTTTGAATCTGTATTTCGGTCAAAATATCCTTGAGCAATATCATCCTCGCCGAGACGAATGTGTGTCTGCCCTAGTACAAATGAAGTTTTATTTTTAAGGTCTGTAATCAACATTAAAAAATGAATACCATCAATAAATTTCTTATTACTGAATTCACTCAACATATCCATCAAAATTGTATGAAGAGAGTTAAAAGTATTTCTAAGGGGGATGATATGTAATCGGATAAATTGAGGATCTTTCTGTACCTTGTTTGCATATAATGCTTCGTCAATGGACGCAAACGATAAGCTTTTTATCTCACTGAATTTAATGAGTTTACTAAGAATGATTTCATCATGTACCTCTGCTAATTTTTTATCCAGATGGTCAATTTTATCACTTATCTCTTCAAGTTTTTTTCCGAGCGTTTCATTAGTGCTATGTGCAGTCATGATATTGACAGCAGCCAGAATAGCCGTCTGATTAGCTAGCTGGCCCATAATCTCTGTATGTGACTGATTAAGCGTCGTATTGATTTGCTGGGAAAGTTTATCCAGATTATTACTCTGATTATTTTGCCCACCTTGTGGGAAAATCAAATGTTTGACAATTCTGCCCGCTTGATCACGAATTGTACCGCCGAAAACCTTTAACTCACCAGATGCTATACGATCAAGAATATCTTTGGAAAGCGGCAATGTGCGTTCAAGAAGTATTGATATATTCATAGTTCCACCTGTGCTGAAAAATTTTCGGCTATCAAACGAGAACGAATACTACCAACAATTAATACTGAAGGAATGGTCACGCTGTAAGCCGTCCCTGTGAAGGCCAGAGCAACACTAGCAACTCCTGTGAGCACCCCGAGGAATTGGCCAGCTACAGGGATCGCTACAACCGCTCCACGCTGTAGTATCAAACCACCGACAGCCAACAGAATTGGTGTTATTCCTATTAGACTACGAGCAGCAGCATTTTTTGCGTCCATTGCCAGATTCTGGTCTTCAAAACATTCCCGAAGTACCTTTTCAAACTCATCTCGTTCTTTTTCTGAAAGTTTTTCCTTATAGCCCTCAATCACTTTTTCAGCGATCAATTCTTCTATCTTTATGATGTCGCCTTGCAAGTCAATTTTTACACCAACTTTACCGGCAACATCGGCAACAATCTCACGGTAACCGACTCCACGCTGACGAAACAAGTTCATCAAACTATCACCACCCATACTTTGTAATTCGATAGCCAGCTTCAGAGCATCACGTTCGTTTTTATCTATGTTGGAAGAGTGTTTACCTGCAATAATTTCAGCTAGGAAAGCTTTTTCATCAGAGGAGGCCTGTTGCAACACGGGATAGAGGTCTTTGTCATTACGTGCGAAATCAATTCTTTTCATCTGAATTTTCATCTATAGAAGGAGGGATAAGCAAAAATGTTACTTAAAGAAGATATCAAATCAAGACATTGTTTAAATATAAATTAATTGGCCTTGATCTGCTCCCTCACTGTCAATGGCGTATTTGCTTATAAAATATTCATTATGACACTACAGCCTTAATCTCGGGATACTAGTCAGCTTCTCGTTCATTGCAGACCTGACGACTTTTCAGTTTGACCGTTTTATGCCAAAAGTTGATATCGTTTAATTCATGCGGTATGCGGTTGAAATACGAGTTTGTCTAGCTCAAATTAAAAGTCCATTTCAATGAGTATAAGGATATTTTAAATTGAAAATATTAGATGTAGTTCACGACTTTGGTGATAACCGAACTTCTGGCGTTAGTGGAGTTTGCAGAGCCAAGTGTTATATAAATAAAAAAGATATTATTGTGCTTTTAACCGGACTTAGGTGCATTAAATGATGGTCAGTAACTAATGCTGTAGAAAAGATAATAAGCTCAGTTACTGAACATGGGTTAGTTATGCAACCTGCCATTTTCATAGAGCATTATGAAAGAAGTTTATACGTACTTTATGCTTCCTCAATACTGATTTTGCACTGATAGGTATCATATGAATGGTAACGACAGAAGTTACGTTGCCAGAGGCTGAACAGCGGCCCGTAGGCAGCAATAGGTTCCGAAGTCATACCTAATTGGTAACCGATGCTCCGGCTAAAGTCAAAATCAATGGCGTAAGTTGATTCGAGGCCAAATGGTGTTGGTATATAGGTAAACTCAGTGACGTAACAAATATGCCAGCGATTATCCTGTTTCCTTTCTAGTCTAATCTCAACAGGGCGGTAACCGCCCGATTTTGCCGTATAGTCCGGATTGCTGTAATTGAGCGTTATGCTAAAGACCTTATGGTGTTGTTCAATAACGTTGGCCAATAGCGTAATAAAAGGTTTAAAAATCGGTAAATCACAGGTAATAGTTAAGTGTGGAACTTTTCTCTTTAGTCGAGTAGATTTCAATTTCATAAATGCTTCTTATTCGTATATTTGGTTATGAATAAAAAAAAGGCAGCACAGGCCACCTCTTGATTTAGATAAAATTTACTGTTTAGTTAGTCAGGTCAATTTAGCGAATTCGAATGGACTAGTTTCTTTCTTTCGATTCACATCCAAAAAATCCGCCCACCATTGCACCATCAATCGCCGTTCCTCCAAATGTTCAGCCTTATGAATATAAGCTGCACGAACCCCGTTACGCTCTTGATGGCTCATCTGCCGCTCTACCGCATCCCTGGACCACAATCCCGATTCAATCAGTGAACTACAAGCCATTGTACGGAAACCATGCCCACAGATTTCTGTTTTTGTATCGTAACCCATGTTTTGCAGTGCTTTATTTACTGTCCCTTCACTCATCGGCTTATGAACAGAATGATCGCCGATAAAGACTAATTCACAGTGACCACTTACTTCATGGATTTTCTTCAGTATTTCCAGTGCCTGACGACTAAGCGGTACAAGGTGTGGCGTATGCATTTTCGAGCCTCGCTCTGAAAACTTAACGCCTGGGAGAGGCTCACGCTCGGCAGGGATTGTCCATAAAGCACGATCAAAATCTATTTCAGGCCAGCGGGCAAAACGGAGTTCACTGGACCGGATAAACAATAATAGGGAAAGCTTGATAGCCCATTTAGTAAACTCTCTCCCTTTATACTTATCAATCCTCTCCAAAAGCTCAGGAAGACGGTCGAGTGGTAAAGCAGGCCTATGAGTAACCTTACCTGAGATAATTGCGCCAGCCATATCCTGAGCTGGGTTATAGTCGATCAACCCGTTCTGTACAGCATAAGTCATAATTGCTGTTGTTCGTTGCTTTAAGCGCATAGCAACTTCTAAACACCCAGAACGTTCAACAAATTTTATCGGTGCAAGTAAGTCTTTAGTTTTGAGATCGGCAATGTGGATATTACCGAGTGAGGGAAAAAGGTGCTCTTCAAGCCCTTTCAAGATGCGCTCACTATGTAGAGCTGACCATTTCTTGTTCTCAGAGTGCCAGGCTCTGGCTACAGCTTCAAAAGTCTTAGCTTCATCCTCTAACTCAGCTTTTACGGCTCTTTTATGCTCATTTGGGTCTGTACCTACAGCAACCAGCTTTCTGGCTTCATCTCGTTTCTGACGAGCATCCGCTAAAGAAACCTCAGGATAAACGCCTAAAGCCAGTGTCTTTTCTTTACCACCAAAACGATAACGTAAACGCCAGTACTTGGATCCATTAGGATGAACCAGAAGAAACATGCCATCGCCATCAGTAAGCTTATACGCTTTTGCCTCAGGCTTTGCCGACCGCACTTTAATGTCCGTCAGGGCCATGATGTATACCTCTAAAATCGTTATTGAGGGTACAAGGTTTTTTGGGGTAAGAATGTACCCGCAAATGTACCCTCATAGACAAATTGATGTCAGTTGAATTAAGTATACGTAGGGAGAGTATGGAATGAAGAAAAACGGTGTAAAAACGTGAGGTTAAGACAAAAAATAGACGTCCATTGACGTCTATTGATTTGATATTGGTACCGAGGACGGGACTTGAACCCGTAAGCCCAATCGGGCACTACCACCTCAAGGTAGCGTGTCTACCAATTCCACCACCTCGGCACTACATTACATGATGACAGGGTAATCCTGTCATCTATTACTCTTTATCCCTTAACGAGGGATGTCGCTGCTTGGGGTCTGAGGAGCTGGTTTAGCTGGCTCAGTTTTTACCGGAGTGCTCAGGTCATCCCACTCGCCGACTTTTTTGTCCTGATGTGTGCTCAGGTTACCCAGCGCCAGGCTGATAACAAAGAACAGCGCAGCTAAAATTGCTGTGGTACGGGTCATGAAGTTACCTGAACCGCCGGAACCAAATAAAGTCGCAGATGCACCAGCACCAAAAGAGGCACCCATATCAGCACCTTTACCTTGTTGCAGCATGATCAGGCCAATCAGACCGATGGCTACCAACAGGAAAACAATAAGAAGCGCTTCGTACATATTCTTGCCTTTATCCTTGCGGGATAATCCCGTGCTAAAGCTTTAACCCGTTATCGGAGTAATTCATGTTGAATGATGACACTTATTATACCCGACCGGAGCGGGTGTGAATACTAACTAAAGCCAGAAAGAGGTGCAAGTGCATTTTCACAGTCAATGCGTATTTGCAGAAAAAAACAACACCAGATCGGATATTTGCATCGATTCGTTAAGCCATACGGCCTCAAATGACAACATCTCACTGCCTGTATCAAGCTTTTCTGAGCGTTAGACTATACGCTAACAGCAACAATAACTCTGATACCTAGTAGTAAACAATAGTGCGATTCTGAATAAATTTGTTATCCTCAGTGCCCCACTCTGCCTGTAACCAGTTGTAGTTTCTGTCGAAATAAGTGTAATACTTTTCAGCCCTGCGCTTTTGCGTCGAATAAGCAATAGCCTCACCTACAATGCGTTGTAACATGTCTTTATCGTTGTAATCAAAGTAGTAGGTAGAAACAAAATTATTTCGACTGGTCTTGAAGTCCCGACGGGCTAAAAATCCCTTAGAATTATAATAATACTTTTTAACCGTATATTTTTTACCGCTGTCGTAGTTGGCCTTTTGTTTTTCAACCACTTCACTCAGTTGTGCATTGTCATTATAGACATACTCACGAATCCACTCACTGTTCATTAATTCACTGCGAACAATTCGCCCTTGCCGATCGCTCAAATAACGAATAATCACCTTGCCTACATCGGATTCCTTACCATCCATCAACCATTTGATGCACTTTATCCAGTGCCCTTCCTTATTCTTATAAATCTTGGTCACTGACTCACCGCGTCGATTTTTTTCGTGTCGTTCAAAGGCGGCCATGTTGCCTGAAATATCATAATCAATCCAACTGGTGCTTACCCATTCACCATTTTGATGGGTTACTTCTTCCAGTTTTTTGACCCGATAATCAGGTGGAAATATAGAGTGGCTTGCATTCTCTGTTAACACCAGATTTGCAGAGAAAATAGCGTTTTCTTCTGTGGTTAAACTGCTGTAAGAGGTTAAAGCATAAGAAAAAGGAGAGAGGATAAATGCGACTATCGCTATAAAAGAACGAGAAATCAAAAAGCGAGCTGTCATCATTGCTATCCTGCGGTAGTTACTGTAATTCCGTTGCGCAGGATTCTACCATCGAGAAATAGTTACTTACAATGATTATAAATGATGTAAATCAATTTAAACTCAATTCTTAATGAGTGTTTCAAACTCTTCTTTAGTCCCATTAAACGTGTTGAGATCGACAACAGTTTCAATTCCACTTAAACGCCCACGGTTCGCATATTGCCAGAACATCCAGGGGCGCCGATCTTTCAAAGCCGGACGACGATATATGTTTCTAATCCAAAGAGGATTCTGCTCAAATTTTCCTACCAGAAAATCGTCAAAGAACTCTTGAGTCACGTACAAAATAGGCTTCTTCTGATAAAAAACCTCAAGTCTCTCAATAAGTATGGCTATTTCCGCCAGTACTTGCTCTTTTCCGGTGGTTAACTGGCAATTACCGCCATATTCCAAATCAATGACCGGAGGTAGCATATTCGCTACCTTTGGTACGGTTTCAATAAAATTGATTGCCTGTTCTTCCCCGGATCTGCAAAAGGTAAAAAAATGATAGGCCCCTACTACAAATCCTTGTTCGCCAGCATGTCGCCAGTTGGCGGTAAAAGAGTTATCTTTAAAGTCACTGCCTTCCGTTGCTTTGATAAAAACAAAGCGAACTCTTTCTTTATCTAACTGTTGCCAGTTAATTTCATTCTGATGATGGGATACATCAATCCCCTGAATCGGATACTCAGTAAGTGATGGATAATTGAACCTGATATAACCGCTATACAATCCATATATAAGCACTAATCCAACAATGATTAAGCCTGAAAAAATGATGAGTACTTTATTGATTAGCTTATACATGGGTATGTGGCGTCCTTGCTTACAGCGGCCTATTTATAGTTAAACAAAGGGCGGAAATATTTCCGCCCTTTGTATCAACTCAATATCTAAAAACAAATTAGCCTGCGGCTTTTACTGCATCCGCGATACGGTTAGCCAATCGCAGAACCTCTTCGTCGTTCTCGCCTTCTACCATCACGCGAATAAGTGGTTCGGTTCCTGATTTACGTAACAGTACCCGACCACGGCCTTCCAGCTCTTTTTCTACTTCAGCGGTCACGTTCATCACGGTTTCATTAGCCAGCGGATCGTGTTGACCAGCAAAACGAACGTTAACCAAAACCTGAGGTAATAGTTTCATACCACTGCATAAATCATGCAGTGACATATGATTGCGGACCATAGCAGCCAGTACCTGTAACGCTGCAACAATACCGTCTCCGGTTGTTGTTTTGTCTAACAGGATAACATGGCCTGAGTTTTCGGCACCAATAGTCCAACCAAGCTCCAGCATTTTTTCCAGCACGTAGCGATCGCCCACTTTCGCTCTGGTAAATGGAATGCCCAGTTGCTTTAGCGCCAACTCCAGGCCAATGTTGCTCATCAGCGTACCAACGGCACCGCCTTTAAGCTGCCCCTGACGTAAGGATTCACGAGCAATGATATACATTATCTGATCGCCATCGACTTTATTGCCCTGATGGTCAACCATAATGACCCGATCGCCATCACCATCGAATGCAATACCCAAATGCGCTTTTTCAGCTACTACACGCTCTTGCAGCAAACGAACATCCGTCGCACCGCATTTTTCATTAATGTTCATACCATCAGGATCGCAACCGATAGTAATAACATTAGCGCCCAACTCACGCAGTACGCTTGGTGCGATATGATAAGTTGCACCATTTGCGCAATCGACTACGATCTTTAATTCACTCAGACTAAGCTCGCTTGGGAATCCGCCTTTGCAGAACTCAATGTAACGACCCGCAGCATCATTGATGCGACTGGCTTTACCCAGCTCAGCTGACTCAACACAAGTCAGTGGTTTTTCCATTTCCGCTTCAATGGCTTCTTCAACTTCATCCGGCAGTTTTGTACCGTCAATCGAGAAGAACTTAATACCGTTATCGTAATAAGGGTTATGAGAAGCAGAGATAACAATGCCCGCTTCCGCACGGAAGGTGCGGGTTAGATAAGCAACTGCCGGTGTTGGCATTGGACCGGTAAATGAAGCAGAAAGCCCCGCAGCAGCCAAACCGGCCTCCAGAGCAGACTCCAACATATAGCCAGAAATGCGTGTATCTTTACCGATAATGATTTTACGTGAACCGTGACGGGCTAAAACTTTACCAGCTGCCCAACCAAGCTTAAGCACAAACTCAGGCGTGATTGGATGATCGCCCACCTTTCCCCGAATACCATCTGTACCAAAATACTTACGATCGCCGCTCATGTTATCTCTATTCCTTAGCAGAAAGTGTTGCTTCAACAATTCGCATTGCTTCAGCGGTTTCTTTTACGTCGTGAACACGAATAATTTGTGCCCCCTGCATCGCGGCGATTGTTGCACAGGCTATGCTGCCAATAACCCGCTGATCGGGAGGAACATTTAATAATTGCCCAACCATCGACTTTCTCGACATTCCAACCAACAGTGGAAGGTTAAAATGGTGGAAATCTGACAGATGGGCTAATAACTGGTAATTGTGCCTCAAATTCTTGCCAAAACCGAATCCCGGATCGAGCAAAATCTTCTCTCTGTCCATACCGGCATTAACGCAGCGGGTAATGTGCTCAGTAAAGAAGTCATCAACTTCAGACACTACATCGGTATATTGTGGTTCATGTTGCATGGTTCTGGGCATACCCTGCATATGCATCAGGCATACGGGCAGTCCGGATTCTATTGCGACTTCTAACGCACCCGGTTCTTGTAGCGCCCGGATATCATTAATCAGATGAACACCAACCCGATGAGATTCTCTCATAACTTCGGGCTTATAAGTATCTACAGATACCCATACTTCAAAATTTTTTGCGATGGCTTCCGCAACCGGAATAACCCGCTCAAGTTCTTCATCCGTTGGAACTTCGTCTGCACCAGGGCGGGTCGACTCACCACCAATATCAATAATGGTTGCCCCGGCCTGAATCATCTCATTGGCATGGCGCAGGGCATTTTCTATCTGGCGGTAACGACCTCCGTCAGAAAAGGAGTCAGGCGTTACGTTAAGAATTCCCATTACCTGAGGGTAATTGAGATCTAACGTTAATCCCCTACTTTCTAACTTCATGATGAATTCCTTAAGACTGGTTAAAACATGACTATCGTGCGGATACCTACTCAAAGATAAGTGAGCAGATACTTACAAATTTAATAAGGCTATCAGAATATACCAAAACAGAGGCAGGGATGAACATTCAGCTCAAATTCCCTGCCTTAAGAAATGAAAATAACTAACCGGTAATTTTTAGGCTCTCAGCAATCTTTCTGAACTCAGGCAGATATTGTTCACTTTGTTCGGCTTTAACCAACCCCTTAATCACATAATAAGTGCCATTAGATTCCACAATTAGCTGATAGACCTTCATCGGCTCATGATTTTTTGCATTTTCTGCATTAGCCAATAGCTCAACACCATGCTGACCGTTTATATCTACGGACTTAATGCTCTCTTTCTGCACCTCAATTTCGATTAAAGAGGCCGTATTCATCATATGCTTTTCGCTGAATGCGACCAGATCGCCAATAGCCACCTTGCTGTATGATGAAGCGATAACCATCATTGGTTGAACCCCAGCAGCTGCCGGAGCGGGAGCCGCATCGCCAGGCAGGCTTAATATCAGCATATTATTAACCCGGCGAACAATCTTAAGATTATCGGATTCCTGTATAGAGTAGCCCAGCGCATCCAGATTCAGTTTGCCTTCTTCTCCCTGAGCAAGCTCCATGCTGATGAGTGAACGTTTAATTGCATCACCCAGCTTAGCTTCTTCAGTTGCAGGATAAGTACCTACTAACATCAGTGAGCGCTTACTGTCGCCCTGAAGTAATATCCACTTATTGAACTGTTGATTATTTGCGGTTTGGCCAATTTTATATAACCAGACCTTATGTTGGTGGCTAACGGCTTCTTCAGTTCCCAGCAGGCGAACGCCTTCTGTTTTCATCAAATCGGGGATAAATGCGTGCTTAATCTCTTCCAAAGGAGCTGGCATCTCGTTAACCATAATCGATGCGCCTGCTGCCTCATTCATATATCCGGTAAACTGTTTGGATAATGAAAAACCAGCAGGTGGTTCAATAGAGACAGAGGTGCCCGGAATACGTTCAACAGCCTGAGCTGTACTTAAAAGACCACAGCCAGTCAGTAATACAGCTACCATTAATCGAAACATCTTCATTGTTATAATTTCACTCCTTAAAATCAAAATCATCCCTTGAATAGCACCGTGGCAGCCAAAGGTGTGTTTAGACCACTGCGAAAGCACCTGACAATAGCACACATCAAAAGGGATGTTACATCCCGGATTAATATTTTAGAGATAAAAAAACGGCTCCCGTTTGGGAGCCGTTATTATTCATTTACGCAGATTAAACCGCTGGTTTGTCACTTGGTTCATCAGTCTTGCTGAATTCCGGTGATGCAGGTTTCTCTTCTGGCGTTACCGGAGGTTGAGTATTGCTGGCTGGTGGTTTAGTTCCACCACTTTGCGCATCATCCCAACCCGCTGGCGCACGAACTTCACGACGAGCCATCAAATCATCGATTTGTGGTGCATCAATGGTTTCATACTTCATCAGCGCATCTTTCATCGCATGCATGATGTCCATATTGGCTTCCAGGATTTCTCTGGCACGCTGATAGTTACGTTCAATCAGCAGCTTAACTTCCTGGTCGATAATACGTGCAGTTTCATCAGACATATGTTTGGTTTTCGATACTGAACGTCCTAAGAAAACCTCGCCCTCTTCTTCTGCATACAACAGCGGCCCTAATTTTTCAGAGAAGCCCCACTGAGTCACCATGTTACGGGCGATAGAGGTAGCAACTTTAATATCGTTAGAAGCACCGGTAGACACTTTTGCCGGTCCATAAATCAACTCTTCAGCTAAACGACCGCCATACAGCGTTGATATACGGCTTTCCAGCTTCTGACGGTTTTCACTGATAGCATCGCCTTCCGGTAAGAAGAAAGTCACACCCAGCGCACGACCGCGAGGGATAATGGTAACTTTATGCACAGGATCGTGTTCCGGTACTAAGCGACCAATAATCGCATGTCCTGCTTCATGGTATGCCGTAGACTCTTTCTGCTCTTCGGTCATTACTAAAGAACGACGTTCAGCACCCATCATGATCTTATCTTTGGCTTTTTCAAACTCAACCATCGATACCACACGTTTATTAGTACGTGCAGCGAACAAAGCAGCTTCGTTAACCAGGTTAGCCAAATCTGCACCAGAGAAACCTGGAGTACCGCGAGCAATCACAGACTCATCCACATCCGGAGATACTGGTACTCGACGCATATGCACCTTCAGAATTTGTGCACGACCACGAACGTCTGGCAGACCAACAACAACCTGGCGGTCAAAACGGCCCGGACGCAGTAACGCAGGGTCCAGAACGTCCGGACGGTTAGTTGCAGCAATGACGATAACGCCTTCGTTGCCTTCAAAACCATCCATCTCAACCAGCATTTGGTTCAGCGTTTGTTCACGTTCGTCGTGACCACCACCTAAACCAGCGCCACGCTGACGACCTACCGCATCGATCTCATCGATGAAGATAATACAAGGTGCAGCTTTCTTCGCTTGTTCGAACATATCACGAACACGAGAAGCACCCACACCCACAAACATTTCTACGAAGTCAGAACCCGAGATAGTAAAGAATGGCACTTTCGCCTCACCGGCAATTGCTTTTGCCAATAAGGTTTTACCGGTACCCGGAGGACCTACCATCAAAATACCTTTTGGAATCTTACCACCCAGTTTCTGGAAACGGCTCGGATCTCTCAGGAATTCCACTAACTCGCTGACATCTTCTTTCGCTTCATCACAACCTGCAACATCAGCGAAAGTGGTTTTAATTTGCTCTTCCGTTAGCATGCGCGCCTTGCTCTTACCAAAGGACATCGCACCTTTACCACCACCGCCTTGCATTTGACGCATAAAGAAGATCCATACGCCAATCAACAGCAACATTGGGAACCAGGAAATAAATACCTGTTGCAGGAATCCTGGTTGCTCCGGTGGTTCACCAACGGTTTTAACATTATTTTTCAGCAGAAGACTCAGCAGCAGAGGGTCTTCTGTTGGCATGTATGTTGTATGAGACGCGTTATCTGGCTGCGTTTTATACTGAATTTCACGTCCACTTATCCGAGCTTCGCTGACCTGATTATTACTAACCTGCGTCATGAACGTCGAATAATCAATTCGGCGTCCACCCGACTCACTAGGCCCGAAGCTCTGAAATACGGTCATCAGCACGACGGCGATGACTAACCAGAGAATTAGGTTCTTTGCCATATCACTCAAGGAATTAACCTCATATTACAATGGTGTTAACAATACGCGTTAGGGTACTATAGTTTGCGCCCAGTCGCTACAATGTATACTTCACGTGAACGAGACCGTGAAGCATCGGGCTTACGGATCTTCACTGTTTTAAACAGGGCCCGGATTTCTCGTAAATACTCATCAAATCCATCCCCCTGAAAGACCTTAACCACAAAACTTCCACCTGGCGCCAGCACGTCTTTACACATGTCTAACGCCAATTCAACCAGATACATCGCCCGGGGAATATCAACGGCAGGAGTACCGCTCATATTTGGCGCCATATCAGACATAACTACCTGAACTTTACTGTCACCCACGCGCTCAAGCAAAGCCTTTAGCACCATCTCATCACGAAAGTCGCCCTGAAGGAAATCGACTCCGGCAATTGGATCCATTGGTAAAATATCACACGCAATTACTCTACCTATGTTACCAATCTGTGTCACAACATATTGCGACCAGCCACCGGGAGCTGCTCCTAAATCAACGACCGTCATACCCGGTTTAAACAGTTTGTCTGCTTGCTGTATTTCATCTAGTTTAAACCATGCGCGGGAACGTAGCCCCTTTTTCTGCGCCTGTTGTACATATTTGTCGTTAAAGTGTTCTTGTAACCAGCGCGTTGAACTGGCCGAACGCTTTTTATTACCCATGTGGTATTCCAACCATAACTTAATATCAGGTTTTACACCAAACCTTGGTGATAACTATCAGATGGCGGTAGAATACACCGTTTTCAACCCCCAACCCCAAACTGACGTAAAGAAAAATGAATCTATCTAACAAGCAAAAACAGCACCTTAAAGGCTTAGCGCACCCATTAAAGCCGGTTGTCATGGTAGGTGCAAGCGGTCTCACTGAAGGCGTTCTCGCCGAAGTTGAGCATGCTTTAGAGCATCATGAACTCATCAAAGTAAAGATATCAACAGAAGATCGTGAAACTAAACAATTGATTGCAGACGCGATCGCTCGTGAAACTGGCGCTAACAATGTGCAGGTGATTGGTAGTGTTTTAGTGCTCTATCGAGCCAGTAAAGACAAAAAAATCAGCCTGCCACGTTAAGTTTGATGAAAAAAGGTGATAATTGTCGCCTTTTTTCATTTCTTTACACTCGGTCAAATAACAACCTGCATAAATTGGGTTGATGGCTAAAGATATTCGACGTTCAGAATTTCAAACTCAATATCACCACCGGGTGCTTTAATCACTACCACATCATCGGCTTCTTTACCAATCAGACCACGGGCCATCGGGGAGTTAATTGAGATCAGATTTTGTTTAAAATCTGCTTCATCATCACCCACGATACGGTAGACAACTTCTTCTTCTGTTTCCAGATTCATCACTTTAACCGTCGCACCAAAAATTACCCGGCCGGTATAAGGCATCTTGGTAATATCAATGACTTGTGCATTAGACAGTTTAGCTTCAATTTCCTGAATTCGCCCTTCACAGAAACCTTGCTGCTCACGCGCGGCATGATATTCAGCATTCTCTTTCAGGTCACCGTGGGCCCTTGCCTCAGCGATATCGGCAATAATTTTTGGTCGACGTACACCTTTTAAGTATTCGAGCTCTTCGCGCAGTCTTTCTGCACCCAGTAACGTCATTGGAATTTGTCGCATACTCTTATATCCCTCTCAAATCACTTGTCACTCTCAAATAATCAGTGATTTATATAATAATCAACCTATAGCAGTCGGTGACTCCCACTGCTTTTATAAGCAAAAAGCGCCCGGTCCGGTATAACTTCGCCAGACCAAACGAGATGTCATAGATAAATACTATTTTACCTTAGAGTTGCATTGGGGTCATCGTTTACTTTTATTTCACCTCTGGCCATCGATAAACCAGCGATAACAACAAGGGTATAAATTAGCCGCTCAAATGATGATACACTACCCATTAAACAGACGTTTGCCCTGAGCGTATTACTGATTTATTGATATCAAACGGCGTTGGGTAATCATTTTTTCATGCAGAAAAGCAGGTCATTTTTCACTATGCGCTTATTGAAAGTTTTCAGCGGAATTGCCTGTTCACTGGTTATTACTGGTGCACAAGCCACTCAAATAGAACAGTACACTCAATTATTACCTGAAGGTGCCAATCTTTCATTAATGGTACAGAAAGTTGGGGCATCAACACCGTCTATCGATTATCAGGACAAACAGCTAACCTTACCGGCCAGTACACAAAAAGTCGTTACTGCGCTGGCGGCTCTGTTACAGTTGGGCGCCGATTATCGTTTTACAACCACGATTGAAGGCTCTGGTTCTGTCAATAATGGCGTATTAAATGGTGATTTAATTGTTCGTTTTAGTGGCGATCCTACCCTGAAAAGCCAGCAAGTACGCTCGATGATTCAATCGCTAAAACAGCAAGGGATCCGTCAGGTATCAGGTAGTCTGGTCATTGATACTTCTGTATTTGCCAGTCATGACAAAGCGCCCGGATGGTCATGGAATGATATGACCCAGTGTTTCAGCGCACCGCCATCAGCTGCGATTATTGATAAAAACTGCTTCTCCGTAGCATTACAAACCTCCAAACAGGAAGGTGGTACAGCTACGGTGCAGGTGGCATCTTACTTCCCGGTACAGGTCAGTAGTCAGGTGCGTTCTTATTCAAGAAACTCCCCAAATGCTCGCTTTTGCGAGTTTGACGTGACTGCTGGTGAGAACTTGCGCTATACCCTGACTGGCTGCCTGACCCAGCAGGATAAGCCGATAACGCTGTCATTCGCCGTTCAGGATGGTAATGCGTATGCGGCTCAAATCGTGAAAAATGAGCTGAGACAGGCAGGTATTCAAATTGGCAATGCGATTCGCTATCAAACCACTCGCACTGGCTCAGGTAAAGTATTAGTCCAAAATCAGTCTGCCCCTCTGCATGACCTGTTAAAAGTAATGTTGAAAAGTTCAGACAATATGATTGCTGATACCGTTTTCCGCACAATGGGTAATAAACAATACGACTTACCGGGAACCTGGCGTTCAGGCTCCAGCGCCGTTCGTTTGATATTGCGTCAACAAGCTGGCATTGATATTGGCAACACGGTGATTGCGGATGGCTCTGGTTTATCACGCCATAACCTGATTTCTGCAGACACTATGATGCAAATTTTGCAGTACATTGCCCGCAACGATAGCCAGCTGGATTTTATCTCTATGTTACCTACCGCCGGTCAGGATGGAACACTGCGCGCGCGCAGCGGTTTTAAAGATGCAGGTTTGGAAGGTAAAGTTTCTGCTAAAACAGGCGCATTACAGGGCGTATATAATCTGGCCGGATTTATGACGACCGCCAGCGGAGAGAGAGTGGCGTTTGTTCAATTCCTTTCCAGCTATGCCGTGTCACCACAAGATCGCTCTGGCCGTAAAGCCACGCTGGCAAACTTTGAAAGTACGCTATACCGGGATCTGTACAACAGCAATTAACTGATTCGTTGATAATACTAACCCATCTGCTTGATACACAAGCAGATGGGTTTCTTCAGTTTTATTCCAGAAACTCTTCTAACACCCAAACGCTAACACTGCTGGCATTAACCGGAAAGGTTCCCTTTCCCTGCTCATCCGTTATCACGGTATCCTGACGAATACCGAGATAATCACGATATTGTTTATTGGCTAATCCCTCACCCAGTTCGATTAACTTGCTGTTTTCTGCATCATTCGACAACACGACGACACAACCCGGTTCTTCCGCCGTTCCTTCCCGAACAAATGCAATACAGTTTGGAGAGTCAAAATAATCAGTCTGCTGACCATTAGCAAAGCGTTGACGGGCACCAATTAGCAGAGGAAGCTCACGGATGGCTGGCATATCAACCCGGCACATTTTTCCATCATGCCCCTTATCACGGTAGCTGGCACCAAACAGATCGGGATAGAAAATACAGGGAACACCCTGCTCTCGCAGTAAAATTAATGAATAGGCTAATGGTTTAAACCATGGATCAACCGGCGTTTCTAACGCTTGTAAAGGCTGGGTATCATGATTAGCAACCAAAGTAACTGAATGTTCCGCATCAGCTTCAGTTAACGTCTCAACAAAGATCTTACTGAGATCGAACTCTTTACCTTGTTGTGATGCATGATGAAAATTGAGATGTAATGGGGCATCGAACAACATCAGTTTATCGTCAACCAATTCCAGATAATTCTGTAATATCGCCAGATCGTGAGACCAGTACTCCGCCACGGTAAATAAATCGCGCTGAACCGTACCACGCGCATGATCGAGCCACTGCTTAAAAAACCATGCCGGGATATGTTTAACTGCATCCAACCGAAAACCATCGCTGGGAACCGTTTCCATCAACCAGGTAACCCAGCGTTTAAGCTCCTCCATTACCGCTGGATTACGGAACTCAATATTGGCCCCCATCAGATAGTCATAATTCCCATTTTCACTGTCGACTTCATCAACCCATCCATCGTCAGTGTAATCATTAACAATTTTGAAGATCCCTTCTTCTCTGGGTTCATCAAGATAATCCACACCGTTAAAACTGTGGTAGTCCCATACGTATTCTGAATAAGTATTTTTTCTACCAGGAAATGTAAAACGGGTATAGGCCTTCGCCTCAATAACTTCATCAGAGATAATATTTCGATCGTCAGGATCAACCCGGGAAACTTTTATCAGTTCAGTTTCATCAGCCCCGATTTTATGGTTTAGCACCACATCCAGATACACTTCCAGACCATTTTCTTTCAGCGTATTAACTGCTTTAAGTAGCCCTTCTTTATCGCCATATTTGGTTGCCCGGCTGCCCTTTTGTTCAAACTCACCTAAGTCGAACAGGTCATAACTGTCATAACCAACCGAGTAACCACCAGAAGCGCCCTTATAAGGTGGTGGCAACCATACGGCGGTAATGCCCATCTCCGCCAGCTCTGGTGCTCGCTGCGTAGCTTCTGGCCACAATTTGCCGCCATCCGGATAATACCAGTGGAAAAACTGTAATAAGGTCGCTTTCTTCATGGTGTTTCGATTCCCCGATTTATAAAGGTACGGCCAAATCATAGAATCGATTTAGCAAATAGCTGTTTAAACCATAGACAATTTTAGTTCAGATGTAAAAAAGGCTACCGTATCAGGTAGCCTTTTATGGTTTTGGTATGGGCCTAATCAACGCTCATAGACGATTTCAACACCATCATCATCTTCTTCGTCCCAATCGTCGTCATCCCAGTCTTCCTCATCAACATGTGGTTCTGGTTCTTCCAATTGAGTACGATGATAGTCATCCCACATGAATTCGACTTTTTCTGGAGATTTCTCTTCAATCGCCATCGTTTTAGGGTGCGCGTTCAGGAATGACATGACATCCCAGCAAAGTGCTGTAGTGCCTTCACGATTCGCAGCAGAGATCAGATAATATTTACCTTCCCAGCCTAATGCATCGGCAATGGTTTTTGCTCTTTGCTGTGCTTCTTCTTCGTCAACCAGATCCACTTTATTGAACACTAGCCAACGAGGCTTATCCGCCAGATTTTCACTGTATTGATTCAGTTCATTCACAATAACGTGAGCATTTTCTACCGGATCTGACTCATCAATTGGTGCAATATCGATCAGGTGTAACAATACCCGACAGCGCTCAAGGTGCTTAAGGAAGCGAATTCCTAAGCCAGCACCATCAGAAGCACCTTCAATCAAACCGGGAATATCCGCTACAACAAAGCTCTGTTCGCTGTCCATACGCACTACGCCCAAACTAGGTACCAGTGTGGTAAATGGATAATCAGCGACTTTAGGCTTGGCAGCTGAAACCGCACGAATAAACGTCGATTTACCGGCATTCGGTAGCCCTAACATACCTACGTCAGCTAACAGCAGTAGCTCCAGTAACAGTTCGCGCTTATCACCGGGTGTACCACTGGTTTTTTGACGTGGAGTACGGTTAACCGAAGATTTAAAGCGCAGGTTGCCCAAACCGTGGAAACCACCTTTGGCTACCATCAATTTTTGCCCATGACGCGTTAAATCACCTAATACTTCACCCGTTCCCTGATCCAGAATACGTGTACCGACAGGCACCTTAATGGTGATATCAGAACCTCTACGACCAGTACAAGCTTTGCTTTGACCATTTTGCCCGCGTTCGGCACGGAATGATTTTTCAAAACGATAGTCAATCAGTGTGTTCAGGTTTTCATCAGCAATCATGAAAACGTCGCCGCCGTCGCCGCCGTCGCCGCCGTCCGGCCCGCCTTTAGGAATATATTTTTCGCGGCGGAAACTGACACAACCATTACCACCATCGCCTGCTTCAACGCGAATGACGGCTTCATCAACGAATTTCATTCACTGTCTCCGTAATTTATCTGTTTGGCTTACCCACACACTTTTCTGCCAACAAGCCTTAGCATGTCTGATGCATAAAAAATGTATTATTTCAGGGGTAAACCGGTGTTTTTCTCTGACCGCCGGGGAAATAATCGATGACCCGCAGCGGAAAACATGGCGCCCATTACCACAATGAATGCGCCGCTATATCCAAGTATATTTAGCACGGTGCTGGAGAACATCTCCGGCCACATCAACGCTAATAAATCAGAAAATAATAAAGTAAACAGCGGTGTCAGGGTGATCAATGCGCTCACCTGAGCCACTTGCCAGCGCGCCATGGCTTCGCCCAGCGCACCGTAAGCAACCAGCGTGTTTAAACCACAAAAGGCTAAACAGGCAAGTTGCCAGCTATTCAGTTGATAAACCTCCGACGGATCCGCCAACGGAGTCACAAAAATAGTGCTCAACACATAGAGTAAAAACAGGATTTGAGAGGCTGAGAGCCTACGCTGCAATACCTTCTGCGCTACGCCATAACTCACCCAAACCAGAGATGCACATACGCCTAATAAAACACCTCGGGTGTAATCCGTCAGGCGAGTAAAAATCTCGATCAGGTTCGTATTAAAAAACAGTATTAAGCCCACAATCAGCATCACGGCACCGATAATTTGAGTGACCCGCATATTCTCTTTAAGAATAAGTACGCTGGCAAACAACATTCCCACCGGGGAAAGTTGCCCTATGACCTGCGAAGCCGTTGGACTCAGATACTGTAAGGCCGAGCTAAAAAAAACAAAGTTAGCCGCCAGTCCTACCGCAGCAACAAGCAGCAATATCAACCAACGAGGCCGCCGAAATAGACCTAAACGAGGCAACTTACGCTGCATCACTAATATTAAGCCTAATCCAAGAGCTGAAATTAGAAAGCGATACCATACCAACGTATAAGGCGTCATCACCGGAAGAACTTGTTTCATCGCGATAGGCACCACACCCCATAACACGGCGGTGATCAGGGCAAACGTTATGCCTAATGCCATACTTTGCTTAACTTGCGACATTTCTTTCCGGAAGCTCCAGAGCAGCGCTTCTGCTCTTAACTGTATCTAACTGATGAACGTTTGATATTTTATCAGGTATGGCGCTTGAGCTAACCAAACCTTCGCCTGCGACTTTATATAGTCCCTATAAAGTAACACATTTTGAAAATAAAAAGCCCCGCAATAATCATTGCAGGGCCTGGATCTATTTGGCTATCGGAAAATTATTCAGCAACGATGCTTATAAATTTACGATTTTTTGGGCCTTTTACTTCAAATTTGACTTTACCGTCAATTAAAGCAAACAGGGTGTGGTCGCGACCACAACCAACATTGGTACCAGCGTGGAATTTAGTACCACGTTGACGAACCAGAATGTTACCTGCCAGAATTGATTCACCGCCGAAACGCTTTACGCCCAGACGTTTACTTTCAGAATCGCGGCCATTTCGTGAGGAACCGCCAGCCTTTTTATGTGCCATTTATCCGCTCTCCTAAACCTTAAGCGCTGATACCAGTGATTTTAACATCAGTAAACCACTGACGGTGGCCCTGCTGCTTACGGTAGTGTTTACGACGACGGAACTTAACGATTTTAACTTTATCGCCACGACCGTGCGCCACAACTTCTGCTTTAATTTTGCTGCCGTCTACAAATGGAACGCCGATTTTAACGTCGTCACCATTAGCAATCATCATCACCTGATCAAACTCAATAGTTTCACCAGTTGCGATGTCCAGCTTTTCCAAGCGAACAGTTTGACCTTCGCTTACTCGGTGTTGTTTACCACCACTTTGGAAAACCGCGTACATATTAACTCCGCATTTCCGCACACTCACTTCCAGCTAAATATAGTGTTATTAGAGTGCGCTATAAAATATTCACAATAGGGCGCGAATTCTACGCAAAAAACTTACCGTTTACAAGCTCAGAATAAGAGAAGAATCAGAAGAAAATAAATAAGCACTTTTAATGGCATTCATCTATGCTATTTTTCGAGTACAATCATCCCCCGACCCTGCGTTCATTTTGCTGCGCTAGTGGATGGCTCTTACTATCAAAATCATAATATTATAATTTGACGCTATGAATATTGAAAAAATCACCCAGTTAGCAGAAAAGGACATGGCGGCAGTTAATGCCGCAATACTTGCTCAGTTAGATTCCGATGTTGTGTTGATCAATCAGTTGGGGCATTACATCATCAGCGGTGGTGGGAAACGCATTCGCCCTATGATTGCCGTTCTCTCTGCCCGTGCACTGGGATACCAAGGGGATGGGCACATTACTTCCGCGGCTCTAATCGAGTTCATTCATACCGCAACGTTACTGCATGATGACGTGGTTGATGAATCGGATCTTCGCAGAGGAAAGGCCACGGCTAATGCTGCATTTGGCAATGCTGCCAGCGTATTAGTCGGCGATTTCATCTACACCCGCTCTTTTCAAATGATGACCAGCCTGGGTTCATTAGAAATTTTAAAACTGATGTCATCGGCGACTAACGTTATTGCCGAAGGCGAAGTTATGCAGCTTATGAACTGTAACGATCCTGATATTACCGAAGAAAACTATATGCAGGTGATTTACAGCAAAACGGCACGACTCTTTGAGGCTGCCGCACAAGCTTCAGCGATACTTGCAAGCGCAACGCCAGTACAGGAAAAAGCATTGCAGGATTATGGTCGTTATATTGGTACCGCATTCCAACTGATCGATGATCTGCTGGATTACAGCGCTGATGGTTCAAAACTGGGTAAAAATCTGGGAGATGACCTGAACGAAGGCAAACCAACATTACCGTTGCTTCATGCTATGCGTAATGGCTCAGCTGAAAGCTCAGCTCAAATTCGTGAAGCTATTGAACAAGGAAATGGACGCCATTTACTGGAATCTGTACTTGAGACCATGAATCAATGCGGTTCATTAACTTATACCCAGCAGCGTGCAGAAGAAGAAGCCGCTAAAGCAATTGCTGCACTATCCTGTTTGCCAGATACACCTTATAAAACAGCATTAGAATCGCTGGCTCGACTGTCTGTACACAGAGACACCTAGATTCTCTACTTTACTATGCTCGATTATTCACAGAGCTGATTTAACCTGACGGTCATATCAGCTCTGTGAAGCATCATCACTGCCATCATCCCAATTAACTTTCGCCATTAACCCGGCAATACCCTGCCTCATAATCAGAGAAATAATCTTCTCTCGCTCTGCTTCTGTTAATTGGTGAAACGCACTTATCCAGATGGATAATGAATCATTACCAATAGCATCAAACTGCACTCCATTCTCTCTGGCCTGTAATGCAATTTGAACCTTTTCAGGAATACTATTGATATGATATTCCAAAGCCTTCCCCTGAACACCCGTGCGTTTACGGCTTTCCCACTTCTCCCGATGGGCTTTTTGATTGATGCCCTGAATGGTGCCGGGTAATCCAGCAACGCCAGTCAATTCTCTGGTCGAAAACCATTCTTTTTTCATTGCACCACCCGATATCAAAAGTGCTAAATCAGCAAACTTCTTCTACTTCAGCAGGCTCAACGGTAAACATATTAACCTTATCCATTAATCCTGAAATACCATGACGAACGATTAAAGAAATAATTCTTTCTCGTTCGGTTGCCGTCAGTTGATTGTATGCAGTGACCCAAATGGCAAAAGGATCATTAACCATCGCGCTATACTTTGCCCCTTCTTCATGGCTGCGAAGTACGATCCTGACTTTATCCGGAATGCTATCAATGTGGTATTCAAGAGCCTTACCCTGTACGCCAGTGCGTTTGCGACTTTTCCATTGCTCACGACGTGCTTTTTGATTAATTCCCTGAATGGTTGAGGGTAGCCCAGCTATTCCAGTTAACTCACTTGTTGAAAACCATTCTTTTTTCATAAAACACCATCCCTTTATTCCAATATTCCTACTGGTTCCAGTTACTTCTTACTCTCCTGAAAAAACAAACAATAAAGAAGTAAACAAATCCATATCTCTGATAATTCTCAATCAGAGTATATAAACAAGTAAGTAGTTTATGTTAGTTGATTAAATAAAAGAATAGTTTATTTATCACAGATGCCCTGTCTTTTAATACAGGGAAATGCGTTGCAATAGTGCATCCTATGTGTTGCGTTGTTTTTTATAATCAATTGATAAAAAACAACATTTAAATGTAAAACAGTATTTTACCAATATTTATTGGTGTAAATAGCATATTAATGTTATTTAAAAACAATTTAATTGATTCAATAAATTATTTTTAATAAACAAGTTAAGAAAACAAAAAAAATATTCAATTTAATTTTGTTAAAAAACAAGTCACTAAATCATACAAACCGCAGACCATAATAAAAGCCACCCTATTCAATAAAAATAAATCATTTGAATTATATTAAGAAATTTATTGATATAAATTTTACTAAAAAATCAATATGGTCAATAAATATTGTGTTATCTATCACTTATAAACAACAAGTTTGTACTGACTTTAAAAGGAGATATTAAATGATTTCAAGGAAAGAAGATTGGCATTCTGCAGATATCATTGCCGCCTTACGTAAAAGAGGTACCACATTAGCCGCTTTATCACGCCAATCTGGTTTAAGTTCATCGACATTAGCCAATGCACTTGTTCGTCCATGGCCCAAGGGAGAAAGGATTATTGCGGAAGCTCTGGAAAAACACCCTTCTGAAATTTGGCCCAGTCGATACTTAAAGATACAAAACAATCGATTGCATTCAGGTGAACAGCAGCACACCTGACAGTAATAAAAATGACATTAAATGAAAAACCGCTACCGAAATAACTTCGATAGCGGTTCGATGTAACTTAGTTCTGAGAAAAAATTATCCCTGAATGAATTTTTCACCCAGTTCAATATCTTTGTGCAGTACATCCAGCATCGAATCCAGCGCTTTTTGCTCAAATGCGCTTAATGTACCGATCTCTTTTCTGCTCTCAATACCGTTCTTGCCTAATACCAATGGCTGTGCGAAGAAGCGTGCGTACTTGCCATCACCCTCGACATAAGCACATTCAACAACGCCTTGCTCACCCTGTAATCCGCGCAGCAGTGACAGAGCAAAACGAGCGGCGGCTTGTCCCATTGACAGCGTTGCCGATCCACCACCAGCTTTAGCTTCAACCACTTCGGTACCGGCGTTTTGGATACGTTTAGTCAGTGATTCTATTTCAGCATCGGTAAAGCTTACGCCAGAGATCTGTGATAACAGAGGCAGAATAGTTACCCCAGAGTGACCACCAATAACGGGAACTTCCACATCGCCAGGTAACTTACCTTTCAGATCTGCGACGAAAGTATTAGAACGAATAATGTCCAGAGTAGTGATACCGAACAGTTTATTTTTGTCATAGACACCCGCTTTCTTCAATACTTCTGCCGCGATAGCAACAGTGGTATTGACTGGGTTGGTAATGATACCAATACAGGCTTTTGGACATACCTGAGCTACCTGCTCAATCAGATTACGCACAATACCCGCATTAATATTGAATAAATCAGAGCGATCCATACCTGGTTTACGTGCAACACCTGCAGAAATTAAAACAATATCAGCACCTTGTAGAGCTGGTTTTGCATCTTCACCGCTAAAACCGGTGACTTTAACTGCTGTAGGAATATGACTTAAATCAACAGCAACCCCCGGAGTAACCGGTGCGATATCATAGAGAGATAACTCAGAATTCGCAGGAAGTTGCGTTTTCAGTAACAGGGCTAAAGCCTGACCAATTCCACCGGCTGCGCCAAGAACTGTAATTTTCATTCATTACTCCTTTTGTTTTTGCTTATTTTGATGTGTAACTAAAATGCAACATCAAGCTTAGAGGATCGTGAGCATAATCACCAATCCTTAGATTTAAGATTGAGATATGCTGCAAAGAATAATTAATTAAAAACATTTTGGTCACATAAATCGGGAATTAAAATCATTTTGGTCGTGAGAATCAGCAGTTAAATACATTTTAATCACAACAATACGTAAAGACTTTTGAGTACTTGACCATTTTTATTCATAATACCAGTATTGTTATCCAACTATCGACGGTGCAAGATGCGAAGCCCAACAAAACAAGATGATTTGGTGAAGGCGTTTAAAGCGCTGTTAAAAGAAGAAAAACTCAGTTCTCAGGGCGAAATTGTTCAGGCTTTACAGGATGAAGGCTTTGAGAATATTAATCAGTCTAAAGTCTCCCGAATGCTAACCAAATTTGGCGCAGTACGAATTCGTAACGCTAAAATGGAGATGGTGTACTGCCTGCCAACTGAGCTGGGCGTGCCTACTGCAACCAGCCCGCTAAAAAACCTGATTCTGGATATTGATTACAACGATGCTCTGGTGGTGATCCGCACCAGTCCCGGAGCCGCGCAGCTTCTGGCACGATTACTCGATTCAATCGGTAAATCAGAAGGGATTCTCGGTACTATTGCTGGTGATGACACGATTTTTACTACCCCGGCCAGAGGGTTTAGCGTAGAACAGCTTTACGAAGCCATTCTCGATTTGTTTGAGCAGGAACTCTGATTCCGCTCAAAAAATAAAGGCCTTCCAAAGAAGGCCTTTTTTATACATCAAACCAAGCTACTGGGTATCTTTCTGCTTTTGTTTTAGCCCGGCTAACAGCTTATCGTGAATACCACCAAAGCCGCCGTTACTCATGACCAGAATGTTATCTCCCGGCTGAGCGCTGCGAACAATCATATCTACCAGAGTATCCAAATCACCAGACCAGTGAGCGGGCTGAATACAGGCATCGGTTACATCAGACACCTGCCAGGGAAGATTTGCCGGCTGCAACAAGAAGACTTCATCCGCCCGACCAAATGCCGGAGCCAGTTCATCTTTGCTCACGCCCATCTTCATCGTATTTGAGCGTGGTTCTAACACCGCCAGAATACGAGCAGTTCCGCCAACTTTACTGCGTAGAGCCGTCAGCGTAGCCAGAATGGCCGTTGGGTGGTGAGCAAAATCATCATAAACGGTAACGCCATTAACCTCGCCGCGTAATTCCAGACGACGACGAGCATTAATGAAGTCATTCAGCGCACGGCAAGCGTCCTGAGGTTGAACACCAACATGACGAGCCGCAGCGATAGCCATCAGACCATTTTGCATATTGTGTTCACCAACCAGCGACCAGTTAACTTCACCTACCACCTCGCCATTTAACAGCACCTGATAATGACTTGCATCAGCCGTGAGCTTATTTGCTGCCCATGCTTGTCCTTCACCGGTGGTTTCTAATTCACTCCAGCACCCCATATTAATCACGTGCTTTAAGTTCAGATCGTTTTCTGGCAGTAAAATCTTGCCTTGTCCCGGCACTAAACGCACCAAATGGTGGAACTGTTTCTGGATTGCGCGTAAATCTTCGAAGATATCCGCATGATCAAACTCAAGGTTGTTCAGTACCAGCGTGCGTGGGCAGTAATGAACAAATTTGGAACGCTTATCAAAAAAGGCGCTGTCATATTCATCGGCTTCAATCACAAAAAATGGACTGTCGCCCAGACGAGCAGAGACATCGAAATTTCCCGGCACGCCGCCGATAACAAAACCGGGCTTATAGCCACAGCTTTCTAAAATCCAGGTCGCCATACCAGCGGTAGTCGTTTTACCGTGAGTACCGGCAATGGCCACCACCCAACGGTCGCGCAATACATTGTCATGTAACCACTGAGGTCCGGAAGTGTATGGAATACCCTCTTCCAACACCGTTTCAACGCAAGGATTGCCACGCCCCATGGCATTACCAATAATAACCAGGTCAGGACGAGGATTAAGCTGCGATGGAGAATATCCCTGAATGAGGTCGATACCCTGTTTTTCTAACAGCGTACTCATCGGTGGATAAACGTTAGCATCAGAGCCGGTGACCTGATGTCCGAGGGCACGGGCCAACATGGCAATACCGCCCATGAAAGTGCCACAAATACCAAGAATATGAATATGCATTATATTTCCAGTTTTTGGTGTATCGAGTTAGCTCTCATTCTAACGCCTCAGGTTAGTTATAAGAAGGGGAATAACCTATCAATTTCTTTAACCTTTAGTTAAAATTTCCCCACACATAACACGGATGGCATACCATCGCCATTATACCTTCGGTTGACTCAGGAATCGTTCATGAAAACGTTAGGCGAATTTATCGTCGAGAAGCAACAAGACTTCCCTCACGCTACAGGCGAACTTACTTCACTGCTTTCAGCAATTAAACTAGGCGCCAAAATCATTCACCGTGACATTAACAAAGCGGGCCTGGTTGATATTCTGGGAACAAACGGCGTATCGAACGTACAGGGCGAAGCGCAGATGAAGCTTGATCTGTATGCCAACGAAAAGCTTAAAGCCGCATTAATCGCTCGTGGCGAAGTGGCAGGAATTGCCTCCGAAGAAGAAGATGACATTGTTGTTTTTGAAGGCGAGCGCGCCACTCATGCAAAATATGTTGTCTTAATGGACCCATTGGATGGTTCTTCAAATATCGATGTAAACGTCTCTGTCGGTACCATTTTCTCTATCTACCGTCGCATTACGCCAATCGGTCAACCTATCACTGAAGCTGATTTTTTACAGCCAGGTAACCGTCAGGTTGCTGCAGGTTATGTAGTTTATGGTTCATCAACCATGCTGGTGTATACCACTGGTGTTGGTGTACATGCCTTTACCTACGACTCTTCTATTGGGGTGTTCTGCCTGTCCCATGAAAAAGTTCGTTTCCCAACCAAAGGAAGCATGTACTCCATTAACGAGGGCAACTACATCAAGTTCCCATTAGGCGTTAAGAAATACCTCAAATTCTGTCAGGAACAGGATGAATCTACCGGTCGTCCTTATACCTCCCGGTATATTGGTTCTCTGGTAGCTGACTTTCACCGCAACCTGCTGAAGGGCGGAATTTACCTCTACCCAAGCACCGCATCACATCCAAAAGGCAAACTTCGTTTACTGTACGAATGCAACCCGATGGCTTTTCTGGCGGAACAGGCCGGTGGTCGCGCCAGCGACGGGTTCAGACGTATTCTGGACATTGAGCCTGAAGAGCTTCACCAGCGTATGCCGCTATTTATCGGCACTGAGTCCATGGTTAAAGATGCTGAACGCTTTATGCATAACTACCCGGATGAGTAATGTTTCTCGTCTATAGATAAACAGATGTTAGAAAGGGCAGATATTTCTGCCCTTTTTTATTTATTGCCATTACACAAGAAATTTGATCAATACGACAAATTTTAACATTTAAAATCATATTTATTAACATATTCAAGAATCATCGTCATTTAACGATTAAGATATCAGTATCAATCCTATCATCATTAAAGAGGATGCCATGTTAGAACACCTTCAGTGGATCGATCTGATCGTCATTGGCGTTGGACTAACCATAGCCTATATCATATTCGGCATTACCGGTTTTGGTACTGCTCTGATTGCCAGTCCGTTACTGGCCTTCTTTATTCCGGTAGATAAAATCGTTCCTCTGTTAGCCCTGCTGGATTGCTCTGCTGCTATCACCAATGTCATGCGTGACAGAAAAAGTGCCGTGATGAGTGAAATTAAACGGCTGGTTCCTTTAATGATTATCGGTAGCCTGCTGGGAGCAGCCATTTTGCTCTATACCAATCCGGACAACTTACTGATCTATCTGGCGATATTTGTTATTGCTTATGCGCTTTACTCCCTGAGCGGTTTTAAACCTAATACGCAATTTACTGTCAAAGCTTCAGTACCATTTGGTTTCATTGGCGGTATTTTCAGCGCCCTGTTTGGCAGCGGCGGATTTATTTATGCCATTTACCTGTCAGGACGGATTTCTGATAAGAATGATATTCGGGTTACTCAAAGCACGTTGATTGGACTAAGCACTTTCACTCGCATCCTGATATTTCTGGCTGCTGGCGTCTATACTGACTGGTCATTCCTTTCTATGGCATTGGCCCTGTTCCCCGCCATGATTATTGGCGTATTTATTGGCCGCCGCATCACGCTGGCACTTTCCAGAGAAAGCTTTCTACGTATCATTAATCTAGTGATTCTGGTTTCAGGTATCAGTTTGCTGATTCGTGCGGTTATTTAATGATGAGTATAAAAATTGGCGGGTTATCATTGTTTACATTTATAAAACATTTATAATAATTCTGGTTTACAATTCTCTGAGGCTGGGTAATGAATAACATCATCAATAAAAGCATTGTCGCGCTGATTTCTATCTGTGCATTATCCGGTATCGGTGGTGTGGCGCTTGCAGGTCTGATTATCTATACCCACTCCATTTCCTGATAGCACCACTTCGTTTCTGACACCAGAGAGTAATTGTACTCTGGCTGCTTCCTCGTTTGTATAAATCCCCTGCCCGCAATGTTTTAACTTATCTGTTTGATTACTCTTTAATTAAAAGCAATCTTGTCAAAAATTGAAGATTCCGCTCCAGAGTCGGCTATAATAGGCGCCAACTGTAACCAACTTTATTTGAGTAAAAGGAAATAGAGATGAGCCTTAATTTAGTCCCGGCAGGAAAAGACCTTCCGGAAGATATCTATGTTGTTATTGAAATCCCAGCCAATGCCGATCCAATCAAATACGAAGTAGACAAAGAGACTGGTGCTATTTTTGTTGACCGTTTTATGTCAACCGCCATGTTCTACCCGTGCAACTATGGCTACATTAACCACACATTATCTTTGGATGGGGATCCGGTTGACGTTTTAGTCCCAACGCCTTATCCACTGCTGCCAGGCTCTGTTATCCGTTGCCGTCCGGTTGGCGTACTGAAGATGACCGATGAGTCAGGCGAAGACGCGAAGTTAGTTGCCGTTCCTCACACTAAGCTAAGCAAAGAATACGATCACATCAAAGATGTTAACGATTTACCTGAGCTGCTGCGTGCACAAATCACTCACTTCTTTGAACACTATAAAGATTTAGAAAAAGGCAAATGGGTGAAAGTTGACGGTTGGGATAACGCCGCCGCCGCTAAAGCTGAAATCATGGCCTCTTTCGAACGCGCTAAGAAGTAATTTCGCTGTTGATGATCGTAAAAAGAGCGCTAATTAGCGCTCTTTTTTATGGTGATATACCTTAGTAATGAATATTACCCAACATGATTTTACTCATCATGTTTACGGTGAACCCAGTCACCGCTATCAATACGCGTTAACCCTTCAACAGAATGTAAATACAGATACATCCATGCACTTCCATAAGGCGTTTGTACCAGCTCTCGCTTGTAGTCCCGCGTATCGTTTTTCAGTTCATCAAGCTCAGCCAGAATGGATGAATCAATGCGATAAACTTCGCAGTCGATCTCTCCCTCTCCTTTAATCACGGCAGGGTAGTGCCCTAAATCATACAGCTCATAGCCAGCAATGCGATATTCACCAAGCCACTGGGCGTTTGTCATCCAGTGACTATTACCCTGACCCCGTCGTAAACTACCATAAACAATAATTCGCATAATCAAAACTCAAACTGATAGAGCAAATCCAACGCCTGATCGAGACCAGACACCGCTTCAAGATACAATTTTGGCATCAGTCGATAGCGTAAAGTTAATGTTGCCAGTGAGTCAAAGATCCCTACACCATATTTTACCTGTAAGCCCGGCATAATATAGCCACTCACCACAACAGAAGAACTATCGCCAACACCCTGCGTATCCAGTGATAAATTTTTAACACCAAAAGCTTCGCCGATCTGTCCAACCAGCTTACCGCTCTTGGCAACGCCTATTCCAATCAGCATTGAGGTCATCATATCACTGTCACCACCACCGCTGTCCAGCCCCTGCCCTCTGAGCAGGTAAGATAGCGCTTGTTCCTGTGACATTGCCGGATCCGAGAAAATCTCTACTTTCGGTTCACTGGCAAGCCCGGTGACGCGAACCCCGGCGGTAACATCATTTTCTGTCGCATCCGGATTTCGTATGGCCTCCAGATTCAGCATTGGCTGATCGGCAGCTCCGGCAAACAAAATTTGGCCTTTACGAATCACTAAATCCTGTCCATAAGCGCGGAAAGAGCCATCCGGAATATTAACCTGACCGTTTAAGCCCAATCCTTTTTTATCCTGAGCGACTTTTAAATCACCCTGTAAACGCGCTTTTAAACCAAATGCGTTAATCGAGACGTTATTGCCGATATGAATAACTAAATTACTGTTAATCGGTATTGATGCTGTCTTGGTTTCAATCGGTTTTAGCTGGTTGTCC
This sequence comes from Limnobaculum zhutongyuii, assembly GCF_004295645.1. Lineage (NCBI taxonomy): Bacteria > Pseudomonadati > Pseudomonadota > Gammaproteobacteria > Enterobacterales > Budviciaceae > Limnobaculum > Limnobaculum zhutongyuii. The sequence goes on along the minus strand of NZ_CP034752.1, from coordinate 492,490 downwards.
AACATCACTTCATCAGAAGAAATACCCGTGGCACTTTCAGGGATCTCCTCTACCGTGATTCTGGCCCAGGGTACGCCAACAGAACCATTTAACGTCAACAATTGAGGTGTTGCCTCAAAAACAATATCAGGAGAAACATCCAGCATCACTGTTGGTGGCATAGAAATGCGAATCCGGTCGCCTTTTGCCGTAATTGAAGCTCTCCACGCATCAATTTGACGCCAGTCTGCGTTCCCCCCAAGATTCAATGAACCTTTCTCGGTCTGAATAAGTCCGGTTAATTCAGAACTGGTACCATTGAAGTTCAGGGCAATACGGCCATCTTTCACCGTCAAAGGAACCATCTGGGTATTCAATTTCAATTGATCAAGTACCAGAGGGCCAGAAATTCTTGGATTTTGTGCATTACCAGACAGGCTTAAATTAGCATTCAGCACGCCGTCAGCTTTTTCACTGCTCAGCAATACTGGCTTCAATAATGCGAGAGAAAAGGCATCAATTTTTACATTACCGGATAAGCCTCGGCTGTTCTGCGGGTCATTCACCTGAAGATTACCGCTGAAACTTCCGTTATTGGCTATTTTCATCAGCCAGTTAAGCTGGGCACGATTACCCGTCAGGTTAGCGTCCAGCTTCATATCATCCAGCACCACAGGCAGCGGACGACCATTAACAATTTGAGTTACTGCTACGCCATCCCCTTTCAGCACTACTTTTGCCTGAGGTAATCCACCATTGGCTTTCCAACTAATATCCGCATTGCCGCTAAATACGCCTTTAGCTTTGGTGTCTCTATCCAGCAATGGAGCCAGCATGGCTAAGTCAAAACGGCTAAGTACAATGGAAGCCTGACCGCTCGGGCCTGCTTCAATAGTTTTTGGCACACAAAGCTCTGCGTTCGGGTTACGCCAACAGTGAGAACCAATGCTGATGGTTTGCTGTGTGTTACGATAGTCCAGCGCAACATCTTGTGAAGTTTTCCATTCGCCAACAGGGGTGTCAAATCGGGTATTACTCAGTGCACCTTTCCATCGCTCGCTGGCCCGGTCAAAACTACCGGATAATGCCAACTGCCCGGACACCGGTTTACCGTTAATATTCAGCTTAAGGTGATGTTTGCTTTCATTACCTTCAGCATCAAGACTCAGTTGGCTAACATTTAGGTCGCCCTGCTTCAAACCGCTTATTGCCAGCGCCAGAACCCCTTTGACCTGTGATTCAGAGGTGATATCGCTGTTCAGGGTCACTTTGGCAATCTGCATATCCTGCCAGCCTAAACCACTTGCCGTTACGTCAGCTAACAGTTGAGGCGCTTTAGCATTTCCTCTGAGTTTCACTGTGCCTTTAGCAACACCGCTGAGTCCCGGCAGCATTCCCGTCAGTTTAGGTGCATTAATATCGGCATCCAGCACCCATTTATTAGCCAGATCCCCTTTAACCTCTACCGTATTAGGGCCCAGAGCCAGATTAATACCCGGAATCACCCACTGTCCGGCATCGTTGCCTTTTAGCGATCCGGTCGCACTCAGGCGATTTTGTTTCACCTGACCATTCAGATTAAGTTCCGGAACATCTATCTGCCAGCTTCCGCCATTCAGGCTGCCTTTGGTACTTACTTTCCCATTGAGGCTTACAGGCCATTCGGGCCATTGTTTTGCAGTATTGATACCATCAATCGTTAACAGTGAACGCCAACTAATGGCATTACTCCAGTCAACGACACCATTCATCTCTGCTTTGCCCTGTAAGGCATTTAAACGCAAACGAGATAAATTGAACTGTTGAATATTGCCTTTACCATCAACCTGCACATTGGCTGGAGGAATCTCTGTTCCTTCAACCGCTGAACGTAAAGATAAGGCGTAGTCGGTCGCTTTTCCGGTCAGGCGCAGACGAGTATCATTAACTTTATAATCAGCTTTCCCTGTCAGTGGCCAGCGAACCTGCTTACTTTCCAACGTTAGAGCAAGCGGTAATCCTGCAGTAGCCAGCTCAGTTTCTGCTTTTAGCTGAGCACCAATCGGTCCAGAAGCATTAAGATCGACAGTTAACTGGCCAGTAATTTCACCACCCGCCACCAACTTAACCTTCTCTCCCTTCAGAGAAGGGTCATTAACAGTAGCATTAAGCGTAAGATTCACCGGCCAGTTATTATTCATAGTGACTTCACCAGTCAGAGCGGCAATCCCTTCTGGCGCATTTACTTTTAATGACTGAATCTGGACATGAGACGCTTTGCTGGCGGCCTGTAACTCCAGACGATCTATCTGGATTGGCGTACTTCCTGCCAATCGAAGATCCTCACCAATCAAATCTGGCAGATTGAAATCCATTGGCAAAGGCACTTCCGGCAATGATGCCAACAGAGGTTCGGCAAACAGCTGTTTCAGCATCTCACCGGTAGTTTGCTGTGGGCCAGTCGGTGCGGGTTCTGGCTCCGATGACTCAGGTAACACCACCAATAATTGACGAATAGTGGTTGGCTGGATGGACACTTCACGCTGCTGCCAGTTAGCGGCGGTACGGAACTCATTCAGACTAATAGCGATATCATCAACGGTAACATTGACGTTATTTAAACGAAGTAGGTTAAGTGCAATCGGGTAAGGGGTTTGAATATCGGTAACCGGTTCACTTTCCGGCTCATCAATCACATCGGATGATGGGATCTGACTGGTATTAACCTTAACATCAACGTCGGTCGCGGTAATGGCATTAACGCAAATCTTCTTGTTAGTGATGCAGCCCCAATTTATCGACAGATGAAACTCACCAACACCAACCTCAATACCGGGCATAGCATAGTTAACTTTTGATAGCGTTAAATCACGCCATCCACCATCAACTTTGCCAATCTGTAATCCGGATACCAGACGCGGTGCCTGATTAAGCACAAAATGCAATCCACTCTGGGTTCCCAGCAACCAGGCCAGTGCACCACACAACAGCACAATCAACAATAACAGAGCAATCAGAACTCGTTTAACCCACTTCATCCTCATAGCTCTGGCCCCAAACCGATATATATCTGCATACCATGCTTATCGCTATCCCCAATAGGAGCGGCGATATCCAACTTAATTGGCCCTATCGGCGACGCCCAGCGAACACCAACACCTGCCCCTTTCTTAAAGGTATAATCATCTAATTTATTAACGGCGTCGCCACCATCAGCAAAGGCAGCTCCCCACCAGTTACCCGTGACGTTATATTGATACTCCAGCGATCCGGTTGCCAGCTTGGAGGCTCCGGTTAATTTGCCATCATCATCTTTTGGAGAGAGCGATTTGTACTTATAACCCCGAATACTGCGATCGCCACCGGCGAAGAAACGTAATGAAGGAGGAACTTTGCTGAAATCACCTGTTTCTATCCAGCCCAGATTACCTCTGGCGATAAAGCGATGCTTATCCCCTAACGAACGGATCCAAACGTTTTGCGCCTGAACCACGGCAAAATTCACATCTGAGCCCCAGCTGGTTTCCGATACGTCTAATGAATAACGCTGGCTATCGCCCCACATGGGCATCAAACCTCCGCGCTGACGAGTTCGGTTAATGCTAACGCCGGGGTAGAGCAACATGGTGGTATTGGTAACAGAACCTTGGGTAAAGTTATCCAGACTCCAGCGCAGGTTTACCGCTCGCTGCCAACCGCTGGTGCTGTCCCAATATCGGGCGACGTTAAACATTCCAGAGCTGGATTTAGTATCATTTTGGTCTTCATGTTTGTAACCAGATTGCAGCAGGTAATACTCTTCTAACGGACTTTTCTGCAATGGGATCTTATAGCTGAAATCAACGCTTTGCTCCGGAGCTGACAGGCTAATGCCGGTCTCCAGACTGTGGCCACGATCGTTAATCCACGGTTTCTTCCAGTTGGCTTTAACTCGAGGGCCAATATCCGTGGAATAACCGCCACCAAGCTCAATAATATTTTGAGTTCTTGGAGAAAGAACGCCTTCCAGCGGCAATAACTTATCACCATAAACGCCGTCAAAATTAGGAGATACCACCACACTGTTAAACCAGTTGGTTGAGGAAAGACGGCGGTTCAGTTCTGAAAGCTGGGCAGAGGTGTAATATTCACCCTCTTTAAACGGAATCAGATTCTGCAGGTAGTCATCGCGAATCTGTGAATCAATAAAGGTGACCTTACCAAAGCGATAACGATCGCCACTGTTAAAATCGATATCCCAGAATGCCTGGTGGAGATCGGCGGCAACACCTAACTGGCTTCGCTCAATGCTGGCATCAAAGAAACCGCGACGAATAGCCAGTCCGGTAAGAGAGCCCTTAAAACCATCATAAGTACCATGGTCAAGAATGGTTCCTTTGGCCGGAATATCCTTTTTCAGCAGGTCTATATAGAATTCATCATCTTTTGCCTGCCCGGTAATAACTACATTAGTCTGCTCAATACGTACTGGCTCACCTGGCGTTACCGTAGCAGTCAGTGCGGGTTTTAGTGCCAGACCAGACTGAACAACATCAAACTTAATTTCAGGATCGTAATAGCCTTTAGCCCGTAGCCCTTTACGGATAGTTTCTTCTACCTGACGGGTAAAGCGAGGATTATCAGATATTTCTTCTTCAGGAATCGTTGAAAGTAACGCCTCAACGTTTGCCTCCAGATCACCACTTAATCCTTTTACCTCCAGACTCAGTCCCGCCGTTTTTGCCGATGAGACAACCAGCATAAAGGGCAACAACAGGTAAAATACTTTGTATCGTGATTGAGGCACTACAACTCCTAAAATATTCTATCTGATTTACTACAATGATTAACAACGTAGTAAGAGTTTAGATCAGGTATGCTTTATCTCATACCCTGTTAATTACTTGTATATTGTCGGTAAAGATTGATTCAGATACAACCGGCTTAACCCTATCTTGACAAAAACATCCGGAGATAATTTATGTTACCCGTTAATATATTGGAATTCACCTCACCGGAAAACGCCCTTCCAGGCAGAGATACTCCGATGAAAGTTGCTGCTGAGCATTTGGTGTCACACACATCAATGACTGAGACGCCCCAAAATATGTCAGAGGCAATTTTCGCAATGGGTTGTTTTTGGGGGGTGGAACGTCTGTTTTGGCAACAGGTTGGTGTATATAGCACCGCCGCAGGATATAGTGGAGGCATAACGCCTAATCCCACCTATCGCGAAGTTTGCAGCGGGCAAACAGGACATGCCGAAGTAGTAAAAATCGTTTTTGATCCATCGATTATCAGCTATACCGACTTACTCAAACTGTTTTGGGAAAATCACGACCCGGCACAGGGAATGCGGCAGGGAAATGATATCGGCACTCAATACCGCTCGGCTATCTATGCAACCACTCCTGAGCAGTTGCAGCAGGCACTGGATAGTGAAACAGCGTTTACTAAAGCCATGAGTGATGCCAAAGATACACGACATATCACCACGGAAATTACCCTGGCGAAGCCTTTCTATTTCGCTGAGGATGAGCATCAACAGTATCTGGCGAAGCATCCTAATGGCTATTGTAATCTGGGGGGTATTGGCGTTTGCCTGCCGCCAGAAAGCTAAAGGCATATGACAAGCGTTAACCAACTGTTATACTAATTGATGATAACGGACTAAAGCCCGTCGGTCCTCATAGTCCGTTACCCTTTTTTGCTCATTCTGAGTACTCAACGTTAAACTCTATTTCCGATATAACTGCGGATAAAATATGTTAAACAGTCTATTACTGATTATTTTGTTGATCGCGATAAGTGCGTTCTTCTCTTTTGCCGAGATCTCTCTCGCTGCCTCACGAAAAATGAGGCTGAAAATGCTGGTGGATGAAGGCAATGTTAATGCTGCGCGGGTACTGGAACTACAGGCAACCCCTGGGGTTTTCTTTACCGTGGTACAAATTGGCATTAATGCCGTGGCCATTTTGGGCGGTATTGTGGGTGATTCGATTTTCTCACCTTATGTTGCCGCGTTCCTCAGCCGTTTTATGGAGCCTGAGCTTTCAGAACAACTTGGATTCATTGTTTCATTTTCTATTGTTACCAGCTTATTTATTCTGTTTGCTGACCTGACACCAAAACGCATTGGCATGACATCTCCGGAGGCAGTCGCAATCCGGATTATCAATCCAATGCGTTTCTGTATTGCCCTGTTCCGTCCGCTGGTTTGGTTCTTTAACGGTATGGCGACTCTGATTTGCCGCCTGTTTAAAGTTCCGATGATCCGTAACGATAATATTACTTCTGACGATGTGTATGCCGTATTCGAAGCTGGTGCGCTGGCCGGTGTATTACGCAAGCAAGAACATGAACTGATTGAGAACGTGTTCGAACTGGAATCCAGAACGGTTCCCTCTTCTATGACCGCCCGTGAACACGTAGTCTATTTTGAACTGGATGAGCAAGAGTCAGAAATTAAAGACAAAATCGCCAATTATCCTCACTCAAAGTTTTTGGTGTGTAATGGTTCTATCGACCAAATCATTGGCTATGTTGATTCTAAAGATTTACTGATTCGGGTCTTGAGCAATCAGAGTCTGACCTTAAAAGGCGGAGTCCAGATTCATACGCCGCTGATCGTTCCGGATACCTTAACGCTGTCAGAAACGCTGGAAAGTTTTAAAGTTGCCGGTGAAGACTTCGCGGTTATCCTTAATGAATATGCGCTGGTGGTTGGCATTATCACGTTAAAAGATGTGATGACTACATTAATGGGTGACCTGATTGGCCCCGGCCAGGAAGAACAGATCGTGGCGCGTGACGAAAGCTCATGGCTGGTTGATGGCGTAACGCCTATTGATGATGTGATGCGCGCATTATCTATCGACGAATTTCCACAGTCAGAAAATTATGAAACCATCGGTGGCTTTATGATGTATATGCTGCGTAAGATTCCAAAGCGTACCGATTCAGTAAAATTCTCGGGCTATAAATTCGAAGTGGTTGATATCGACAGCTACAAAATCGATCAGCTATTAGTGACTCGCCTGCAGGACAACCCGGCGGTACTACCAGAAGAGAATAAAGAAAAATCACCAAAAGAAACTGAATAAAAATTCATTATTCAGAAAACAAGATGGCCATCGTTAAGGATGGCCATTAAAGTTAACATAAGATGTGAATAATCACTCAATATCAGGCAAATTCAGCGCGTAACTCCTGAACTTCCCGGTTTACTTCTGCCATAACATTGAAGTGAATTTTATCACATACTTTTGGAAGCAGAATTTTCCCCATATCAAACTCAAATGCACCAATACCCTTGATGTAGAGCCTGCCACGGAAGAGAGTCTTCACGTATAGCGCAACCCGTTGTGGATTGTAGCTAGGGAAGATTTTCATTTCATGTCCTCCATAATTATTAAGACGTAACGTCACTATAGCCCGGTCACCCGAACAACTTATTAGTGACGCTAGCTATGTCTCTTAGTTAACACTACTATTCTTTATACTCATAGCCTCTTTAACGTTATTTACATAACATGCTGAAATGTCAGGAAAGCGATGAGTACCAATAACTATAGGAAAAAAAATGAATTTTCACGAATTAAAAACTACATATTGTGAAGTATATAAAATTTAACACTCACTAACTTAATTTATTCCGAGGGTTAGCTGATACATAAAATCCGGGATTAAGAAATGTGTGAGCTGGCGCATAGTTAAGCGGAATATTCTGCCAATTATTCACTTGTAGCCCTGTCGCACGAACAATGGCATGACCCGCCGCGGTATCCCAAATACAGGTTGGCCCGAAGCGCGGATAGATTTGAGCCCTTCCTTCTGCAACCAGACAGAACTTCAGTGAAGACCCCACCGCAGTGGTTTCATAATCACCCAAAGATGCCAGAAATTGTTCCAGCTGCTCATCACGATGTGAGCGGCTACAAACTACTTTTGGTGGATATGCCAGTGTAGGAGTAATGACCTGTCGATTACCTTCAACCTCTTTCCAGGCGAGCGCTTCTTCTGCGGCATAAAGCACATCCGGCACCGGAGCGTACACCACGCCCATCACCGGAATGCCCTGTTCAATCAAAGCAATATTGACAGTAAATTCGCCATTCCGGTTTAAGAACTCTTTGGTGCCGTCCAGCGGATCAACTAACCAGTATCGCTGCCAGTGGCGACGCTCTTCCCATTCCTGAGGAGACTCTTCAGAAAGCACCGGGATATCCGGCGTTAGCAGGGTTAAACCATCAACAATAACCCGGTGGGCTGCAAGATCGGCGGCAGTTACCGGTGAGCTGTCGGCTTTAAGATGGGCTTCCAGCGGCTGGTACCCTTGATAAACCTGTAAAATAGCCTCACCAGCCTGACGAGACAAAAGGCAAATCGCTTCTAACCTGTCTGATACCTGCAACATATATCCCCTTTTTCACCACCATCGGAATCATTCAGATTAGCAATTTTATACATAATAACCAGTTTTTCAGTTAATTAACTCACCATCCCCCCTTTATCAATAAACTGAAATAAAACACTCATTGCATTCCTTAAAGATGTATTTAAAATACACTTTAATACAGATATCAACTCTGACATCAAAATACATGGGGAACTATTATGGAATACGCCAGCCAATCATTAGGGGCTTTAGCCGTTGCTATTCCCGGAGCAACAAAGTTATTTCGTCAATACGATCTCGACTTTTGCTGTGGTGGAAAACAGACGCTACAGCGCGCCGCAGATAAAAAAATGTTAAATGTTGCAGAATTATCTCAGCAGCTTGACCTGCTAGCCAGCAAGCCTTCAGAAGCTAAAGACTGGTCCCAATCACCTTACTCAGAAATGATCTCGCATATTCTGCAACGCTATCATCAACGTCACAGAGAGCAGCTACCAGAATTGATTTTACTGGCCCAAAAAGTTGAACGCGTGCATGCCGCTAAGCTAACCTGTCCTCATGGTCTGGCGGAAAGACTGACCATTATTTATCAGGATTTAGAGCAGCATATGATGAAAGAAGAGCGAATTCTGTTTCCAATGATCCAGCAGGGAATGGGGACTCAGGCAGGCGGCCCCATCAACGTCATGGAGATGGAACATGACCAGGCGGGTCAGGATGTCGAAAAAATTAAGCAGATAACCAATAACCTAACGCCTCCGGCCGAAGCGTGTAATACCTGGAGAGCACTGTATAGCTCAACAGAAGAGTTTATTACTGACCTGATGGAACATATTCATCTGGAAAATAATATTCTTTTCCCTCGAGCTTTAGCCCACAAGTAGGCGCATAAACAAATCAGCCAGAGCAACATAAGCTCTGGCTGATATCGTTTCTGAATGCTATTTCTCAATAATTAGAGAATATCCAGCAATTCCACTTCAAACACCAGTGTGCTGAATGGCGGAATAGAAGCCCCGGCACCACGTTCACCATAAGCCAGATGCTGAGGAATAGTTAACTTCCACTTGGAACCTACTGGCATTAACGTTAACGCCTCAATCCAACCAGGAATTACACCGCTGACAGGGAATTCAGCTGGCTCACCACGCTTAACTGAGCTATCAAATACACTACCGTCAATCAGGCTACCGGTATAATGAACGCGTACACGATCCTGACGGGAAGGAATAGAACCTTCACCCTGAGTCAGAACTTCGAACTGCAAACCCGACTCAGTGCTGTTCACTTCGCTACGCTTAGCATTCTCTTCTAAGTAATGTACGCCTTCCTCGGCCATTTTTTCCTGCTTCTCACGACGAACTTTATCGGCACGCTCATGAATTTCACGCAATGCGCGATGAACAACGTCTACTGGCACAGAAGGATGGTTGCCATGCAAAGCATCCGTTAAACCGGCTAACAGCGCTTCTGGCACCAGCCCTTCTAAACCGGACTCCTGGAGCTGTTGCCCAACCTGCAAACCAATACCGTAACTGGCCTGTGATTCTACGCTGTCAAAAGATGGCTTTGTCATTATGTTTCCTCAGAAAATAGCCTTAAAAAATAGATCTGGAAAGATAAACAGAGGCGAAGCATACCACAGGAAATCCGGCAGAATAAACGACAACGACAAGCATCGCCTGAATTATGCCTGTACCTCTTCCTGCTGCACCGTTTCTTGCGCTATTTTCCCTTTGGTCATCCACCAGATAACAATTCCCATCAGACTCAATACCGCTCCGGTAATACAAACGCCGCGCCACTGGGCGTATTGATACGCCATGGCAGAAATCAGCGAGCCCGCAGCTCCACCAATAAAATAGCTGGTCATATAGCCTGCTGTTAGTCGGCTTCTTGCCTCCGGCATCATACGGTACATCACCGATTGGTTAGTGACATGAACGCCCTGTACCGCTAAATCCAGTACAATAATGCCAAGCAGTAAAGCCCAGATAGAAACCTCGCCAAAGGCAATCGGAATCCAGGAAAGAAACAGCAGCACTAAGCCAATACTGGTGGTCTGGCTGGCTTTACCTTTATCCACCAACTGCCCGGCACCACTGGCCGCCAGTGCGCCCGCTGCCCCCACCAAACCAAACAACCCAATCACGGCTTCGGAATAATTATAAGGCGGTGATGCCAGTAGAAATGCCATTGAGGTCCAGAGCACGCTGAAATTAGCAAAAGAGAGCGCCCCCAGAAAAGCTCGGGTACGCAGTATGGTATTACGGGAGAATAGCGAAATAATCGATATCAATAATTGCGGATAATTAAGACCGCTACTTTGCTTATAACGAGGAAGAGCGAACCATAAAATAATGGCTACCAATATTAAAAGTACTGTTGCAACCCAATAAACGGTGCGCCAGCCACCAACGGCAGCCAGTAAACCGGCCGCTGTCCGAGCCAGCAAAATACCCAACAGCAAGCCACTCATCACAATACCGACAACTTTTCCCCGTTTAGCGGGTTCTGCCAGCGTAGCGGCAAAAGGAACCAACAGTTGGGCCACTACCGAGAACAATCCGGTTAACGCGGTACCAATAATCACACCCAGCACCGTTGATGACGTCGCTGTGATCAACATACCCGCCGCAGAAAGCAGCGTCATTAATACAATAAGCCTGCGCCGTTCAAACATATCGCCTAACGGAACAATAAACATCAGCCCTGCGGCATAGCCCAACTGGGCCGCAGTAACAATGAATCCCGCCTGGCTTACCGATAAACCAAAGGCTTTAGCGATAGTTTCCAGCAAAGGCTGCGCGTAATAGTTGCTGGCGACGACCAGTCCGGTTGCCAGGGCCATAATAATAATTAACGTTGGCGTCAGGACTTTGTTTTCAATTTTCTGATTCATTATTTAGATTCTTAAAATGGTACTTGCAGGCATTACTGCTAAGAAAGGAACAATCGCACCGTAAAGTATACTGGGTATGAAGCACTACGCCATTAAAAGCCACCAACTGTTTTTAAAAAACGGCATAACCTGCTTATGGAGAAAACCCTAAAAATCAATCATGATGAATAAATAGCGATGAATAATCTCACCACAGATAAGGCCTATCTGTTTATATTATTTACCTAATCTATTTTATTCGGTCTATTATGGTTAAAATCACACAACTACCAGACAGGCGGTTTATGTCTGACGAAGTTCCAGATGAGGTGTTGTGATGCAGGTAAATAAAGTCAAACAGCGATCGGAAGGCGGTCACAATCCGCTCAAGATCCTATTATCTAAATTATGGCACTTGCCTGACAGTTTTAGCTGGATGGAACCACTCCCTTATGCCCATCGCCGCGGTGTGATACTCGCCACCCTATTAATTCTTTGTGCTTTCTTATGGCCCAGTGATAAAGGGGAAACCACCACCAGCAGCAATACCTCCGTTGAGCTATCGGCGCCGGAGGCGAGCACTACGCAGCCAAATGCTCCACCGCCTGAGCCATCTCAGGCCTTAAATACACCAACACCCATTCAGCCACCTCCTCTGGCTTCCAGCCAGCAAACTACCGAAACGCCAACTTCCACCCCGAAGCCTCAATCTCCTGCTATACCTGAGCAACCCACTAACCATGAGTGGAAAGAGTTTACTATCCAGAAAGGACATACGCTGACTCAGCTGTTTCGGGAAAATCGTTTTATTGTGAGTGATGCATTCTTACTGGCTCAGGTTGAAGGTTCGGGAAAACCGGTTAACGCCTTAAAGATTGGTCAAAAAATCCGGGTTCAACTAACGCAGGATAAGCAAGTTATGGCGCTGGAAGTCGAACTGTCTGCCAATAAATCAGCCCTGTTCACTCGCCAGAGCGATGGACGTTTTCGCCGGGAACGTTAAGCTGTTGCAACAAAAAATCTCGCAGCACTACCCCCTGATTATGTTCCATATCCTTACTGCCAAAGAGCAAAGTAATACGTTTATTCTGTTACAGTAACTGCAACAGCGGCATCCAACTCTGTCCCTGATTGAGTTCTGTCAGATAGTCGTGACAAAAATCATCCCAGCGCGTTGGGTCTGCGTGAAATCGTTGACGCAGTTCAGTACTTGGAGCAACATTCTTTAGCCAGATAACACCAGACAGGCATTCTTTAGTTACCCCTCTGGGCCATAAGCGATCGATAAGAAAACTATTTTCTGCAATGGGAGGGCTAATCTCATATACCCTCGCCAGATGAATATTGGCCATCAGATCCTCCGTCATTTCAATCTCAGTATCACTGCCTTCTGGCATAGCCCGGAGCTAATATCACACCGATGAAATAAAAAAGAAAGGGAACGCGCCGAAAACTGAAAAGCAAAACGCCGGCAAAAGCCGGCGTTTTAAACATGGTAAGAAAACTAAATATTAGTCTTCAGCAACCACGATAACGTTCAGTTTAGCAAATACTTCGCTGTGAACCTGGAAGCTAACTTCGAACTCACCCAGATTGCGTAAAACGCCTTCTGGCAGACGAACTTCGCTCTTGGCCACTTCAACGCCAGCTGCAGTTACTGCATCAGCGATGTCACGAGTACCGATAGAACCGAACAGTTTACCTTCGTCACCCGCTTTAGAAGCGATAGTCACGCTGCCCAGACCAGAGATCTTAGCGGCACGAGCTTCTGCAGCTGCCAGAGTTTCAGCCAGTTTGGCTTCTAACTCAGCACGACGAGCTTCGAAAAACTCAACGTTTTTCTTGGTTGCCGGAACCGCTTTACCTTGCGGTACCAGATAGTTACGAGCATAGCCCGATTTAACATTAACTTGATCACCCAGGCTGCCCAGGTTAGCTACTTTATCAAGCAGAATAACTTGCATTACCGTATCCTCTTTAAGTTCGTGGATCGTTGCCGATTACTGATGACGATCAGTATACGGTAACAAAGACAGGTAACGTGCGCGCTTAATAGCACGTGCCAGCTGACGCTGGTACTTAGCACGGGTACCGGTGATACGGCTCGGGACAATCTTCCCGCTCTCGGTGATATAATTTTTCAGCGTTGCGATATCTTTATAGTCGATCTCTTGAACGCCTTCCGCGGTGAAACGGCAGAACTTGCGACGACGGAAATAACGTGCCATATGGCTAGTCTCCAGAATCTATCAATTCAATCTGCTCGGCATGTAACACTAATTTATTGAGTCCGTTGCGGCCTTGATGGCTGCTGACAAAACCGGATACTCTCAGGTTACTGCCGACCGTTATACTGTGAGTTAACGCTTGAGACTGCTGTCCACTGACAACCACGGGCATTCTGCACCATGCTTGTCGGTTAAACCCGGCTTCCTGCTGTTGTGAGCGGTGCTCTAGCACAAACTGACAATGCGGAACCCCAGATGGACTTACTTTACGGATGGGGGTCTTGGTTACTATACCAGACAACACCAACCGATTTGCAGTCTGCATCGGCAATTACTCTTCAGAATCCTCAGCATCATCTGAGTCATCATCCATTAGCTCTTCAGCAAAATCTTCACGACGCTCGCGACGTTCGTCTTTTGCTTTAACCATTGGAGAGGCTTCAGTTACGGCATGCTTAGTACGCATTACCATGCTACGGATAACGGCATCGTTGAAGCGGAAGTTAGTTTCCAGCTCATCGATCGCTTCCTGCGGTGCTTCAACGTTCAGCAGAACGTAGTGAGCTTTATGCAGTTTGTTAATTGGGTAAGCCAGTTGACGACGACCCCAATCTTCTAAACGGTGAATTTCACCACCTGCAGTTTTGATCGCACCGGTGTAACGTTCGATCATACCTGGAACTTGTTCGCTTTGGTCGGGATGGACCATAAAGACGATTTCGTAATGACGCATCAATTGCTCCTTACGGATTATTCAGCCTCCTGTCAGGGTCAGCCGTGGCCCATGGAAGCAAGGAACGTGTTTATGTGTACGGCTGAAAAAATGACGCTGAATTGTACGTTTATGGCGGGGGAACTTCAAGGAGATTCAGCATCTGATTAGTAATAAACTGAATCTCTTGAAGTTAAACTGGTTCAAGCCTGTGCAATAGCCTCGATTTCAAGGGCAGAACCGAAATGCAGGCAAGAAACTCCGGCAACAATTCTGGCGGGGCGATGGTCGCCAATCCATTCGGCATACAGGCGATTAAATGCCGGCCACATTTCCATATCAACAATAAAAATGCGCACCTGAACCAGCTTGCTTTTATTACTGCCGGAGGCTTTCAGACTGGCTTCAATATTAAACAAGACTTGCTTTACCTGTTGTTCAAATGGTCGGTCTGCCAGAGCCAGGCCCTGAGCATCAACAGGTAACTGTCCTGAAAGATAGACCATGCCATTGCAGATACAGGCGTGAGAGTAGTGGCCGCCGGGTTTCGATAATTCAGGGCTGTTCACATTCACGATCTTGTTCTCGCTATCAGAAACGTTCATATTCACTTCCCCTTATCCGGCAAAAATATCACTCATGCCACCAGAAGCCTTCAGGCCAGAACCGGTCAGAATCACCACCGTTGTTTCACCTGGCTTAATAACGCCGCGCCGCATAAATTCATCAATAGCTGCGGCGGCGGTTGCGCTGGTTGGTTCAGCATAAAGTCCCATTGAAGTAAGCTTTATCACTGCCTGAGTAATCTGTTCTTCCGTTATCGCCGCAGTATTGCCGCCAGAACGACGAATAGCCTCTAACAGTTCTTTCAAACGTACCGGACTTCGAATAGCGGTGCCTTCTGCAATGGTTGCTGCATATTTTGTGGGTACTAACTCTGTAGCGCCGGCCTGAAAGGTGGCATCTATTGGCGCACAGTTTGTCGGTTGTGCAATCAGCAGCTTAGGCAGTTTATTAATTTGACCCGCCGCTAACAGCTCACTAAAACCAATATCGCAGCCTAAGACGTTACTGCCGGCACCGGTAGGAATAATAATGTTATCAGGCGCTTTAAAACCTAAATCTTCCCATATCTCATAGGCCAGTGATTTAGTTCCTTGCAGAAAGAAGGGATGCCAGTTGTGACTGGCGTAAAATGTAGATTCTGACTGCCGCAGTGCTTCATTTTCCGTATCCTGACGGGAGCCTGGCACTAATTGAACCTCGGCACCAAAAGCACGGCTTTGTAATAACTTAGCCGGAGAGGTTGATTCCGGAGCCAATATGCGCGCTTTAATCCCGGCAGCGGCACAGGAAGCAGCAATAGCTGCCCCGCCGTTGCCGGAACTGTCTTCAATCAGCGCTTTCACACCTAGCTGGGCCAGATAGGAAACCATCACCGCTGCACCGCGATCTTTAAAACTGCTGGTTGGATTAAACCACTCTAATTTGAACAGTACATCAGCATTGTTCCAGCGCTTACCAACCAGTGGGGTACAGCCTTCCCCCAGAGAAACTGGATTGTTGATAATGACGGGCAATGCCGCCTGATAACGCCAGAGTGAACGATGGCGGCTGTCAATTTCATCGCGGGTAATTCCGGGTAAGGGTGTAATCATCAACGGTGCTTTCTTTTCTGAACACCAGCGCAGCTCATCTATTTGATAATTCAGTCCATTACGGTGGTCGATATATTCGGGTATCACTTTTTTCATCGGCGCCCTCCGGGGATAAGGCAAATTTGGATTAGAACAGACTCTTTTATACCTCCTATTTAGTATACAAACAATAAAATATTATACAAAGTGTTAATTTGAACCTATCAAAAAACAATCTGTAACTATTTCATGGAAAATAGTTTCATTGTAAGGTTTTTTTAATCTTTAAACTTTTTTCATGTTTGTCATACATAAATAGTTTTAAAGATAATTATTCATAATATTTATTATTTAATACAAAGGAATGTAGATGAAAAATCTGATAATACCCTTGTCTCTGCCCATATTGATGTTTGGTTCCCCAATACAAGCGGCTGACAGCTACCAAATTACTAACCCACAGGGTGCATCTGTATTTCAGGTTACATTCTTTAATCAGGGTGAAGCACCTGAAGCGCATCCTGATGCAGAACCTGTCAGTCCTTCAACCTGGACCCTCGACACCCAACAAAAAGCAAAAGTTCTTAACAGCATCGATTATTGGGCTGAAGTAATTAATCCTGGTCCCGGACAACTACCCGCTCTGATTCACATCACCACATTTGATGATGAAAATGCCGTTGGTGGCGGCGAATTTGTACATCAGGGTCAATTGAGCCTCACTGAATTACAGGCTGCATTGCTTGGCCAGAATCCCGGCCCATTACCATTAGGTTCCCATGCTCAACTGACTCTGGGCAAAATGGATTATGATACGCTTGCCTATGTTCCTTCATTATTGCCGCGATCCACCACTCAGGCAGACACTTTTGGCATCGCACTTCATGAGTTAGCCCATGGTTTAGGTATTAACAGCAACATCACAGGACAAAACACGCTACTCAATGAAGATGAAGATGAAGACAGCGAAGAAGATGAAGAAACCACAGTAGATACTCCTTCAGCACCTGCATCTGACACGGCGAGTACTCCTGCTACCCCAGACGCTAATAACAGCGACAGCAGCTCAACCCAGGATAACAAACCCTATTCATCAAATACTTATGGCAGTTGGGCCGAGCACCTGCGCGATGATAATGGTCGTTCTATGCAGCCAGAACAGGCCATTTTATGTTCAGAATGTGAGAACCCTTACTCAGATAAGGCTTTTGATGTACGCAAGGATAAAGGCTATTTCACTGGACAATATGTTTGTGAAGTACTGGTTGGTTCAATGCCGGGCGTTCCGGTAAAAATCATGGCAGAAGACGGCAAACTTGATACTGATTACATGAGCCATATCGAATTAAAAAACAGTTTGATGAGCCATCAAAACTACCGCAATTACACCACCTTTATGGAGGCTGAATTGGCGGTATTGCAGGATATGGGATATCAAATTGACCGCCGCAATTTCTTTGGTTTCTCGGTCTATGGTGATAATCAAACCATTATCAACCAACGCGGCTATTCATTATGGGATGCAGCCGGACAAACTTACCTTTCGGATCAATACAATAATTCCACTCTCGGATTAGGGCTGCATATTTACGGCAGTCATAACCAACTGCATCAGGCTGCTGACATTCTGACTTCCGGTGCGGGAGCAGCCGGTATCCGAGTCGATGGGGAAAACAATACCCTGATCATTGAACCTGGTACCCGTGTTTACGCCGATGGGCTCAATGGCCGCGGCGTCATGTTTACCTATGGAAAAGATCACAACTTTATTCATCAGGGGGATATTCAGGCAAATGGGGAAATGGGGATTGCCGCTATCTTTGATTTTGGTAATAACCTGCTGGGTAACACAGCAGAATATCGTGGTTCTTTTATCCGCTTTGTTGATGCCGAAGATGCTGAGTTACTACCGGAGTTAAAGGGAGCACTGGTAGACAATGTTGATATCAGTGGTCGTCTGGCAGGAACAGATGCCGCCATTTATATTGCACCAAATGCATTAGTTAACAACATCAATATATTAAGTGGTGCACGTCTGGAGGGCGCTATCTATTCTGACTATAACCAAAAAGATGACAACGGGCAGCAGCGCCTGACCCAACTCACTTTTGGTAAATTAGCTGATGCTAATGGTCGGGCAACCGATGACGCTAATACCAACTTCAATTTGCGTTATGACAATAATATTGAAGGTATCAACAATCTGGCATTAGAGCTGTCAGGAGGACAAACCTCTCTCAATGGAACTCATCAACTCTATAGTGTTAATGTCGCTTCAGGTGCCAGACTGGGCGGTAACAGCCAATATACGCTTAACGGTAACGGATTATTCAACAACCACGGTGTTATTGCTCCGGGTAACTCAATGGGCAGAATCGATATACAGGGCAACTACCAACAGGGTCAGGATGGACGACTGTTGCTGGAAATTGCCAGCGATGGTTCCGGCGATATCTTTACCGTTAGCGGCACAGCCGACTTGAATGGTCAGTTAACCTTTGTCCCTCAGGCAGGCTGGTACCCAACTGGCTGGACACAGGATACCCGCGATATGTTGAGCTTTGGTTCAACCGTTGGAGAATTTAGCGAAACCAATAGTCAAATTGAATCAGCAACGTTGAAATTACAGATTACTCCTCAGGGTAACGGCCTGTATCAGTTATCCATGCTGCGGGATAACAATGCCTATAGCCAGTATGCTTTAGATGACAACGCCCGGCGGGTTGGTCGCGCATTAGACCAGATCGTCATGAATGCTCAGTCTGATTTACACCCCCTATTTAGCACACTGGACTTTGCCAATAGCACCACGATCGCCAATGTGCTAAATCAGCTTTCTCCGGCGAATTACAGCGCGATGTTTGCCAGCTCACTAAACCGTGAACAGCAAATTGCAGATATTATCAGCACGCAAAATACTTCAACTTCTGATTTATCAGAAACCGGCCCACGAGCTTTTGCTATCCCGTTTGGCGGAGGCTTCTGGCAAGACCGCCAGGGTAATCGCGTGGGATATAACGCTTCCAGCTACGGCGTTATCTTCGGAGCTGAGAAACCCTATGAAGCAGACCATGACTGGACATTAGGATTCCACGGCGCGGTTAGCGGTCAAACGGTAAAAGTTAAATCGCCGGAGAACGGTACCGGGAAAACTACTGCCTTTAATTTAGGTCTGCATACTCGTTACACCCAAGACCCAATGGCAGGTTTGTATCTGTTTGGTAACGGACGTATTGGTATTGAAGATGGCTCTATGGATCACAGCGTCAGAATTGGGAACTATCGTACCAATAATCAGTCTGACTGGACCGGTCTGAGTGGCTCACTGATGGCTGGCGGTGGCTACAACTGGAAACTAACGCCAGAACTGAGTGCCGGACCTGTTGCCGCATTGAACTATACGGTGTTATCTCATCCTGATATTAATGAAAACGGCTGTGGCAGCGCCTGTCTGGAGCTGGATGCTAAAAACGTTAATTCCTTGCGTTCCAGTATCGGTATTGGCAGCACACTGGATCTATCACGGGCAACGGGCCAGGGAATTAAAGCCAGCGTACAGCTAACCTGGAACCATGAATATCTGGATACTGATTTGGTGCAAAATACTAATTTCAGCGGATATGACAACGTTTCATTTAGCAGTAAGAACCGGATCGCCAGTCGTGACTCCGCAGGGGTTCAGGGAAATCTGAGCTATCAGATTAATAAAGACGTAACGGTTAACGTTGGTGTATCCAGCGATCTGTTCCGCTCTGGCTATAACTCTGTATCGGGGAATGCGGCAGTAAACTGGCGTTTTTAAGCCCTAATATATCTGTTAAACATATGCCCTGTTTTCTAAGCAGGGTATATTATCAATATAAAGCCATCAGCCCGGATTCAACAAAAAAACCACCTCACCACCATAGTAAGGCGACTGCGATAGCCGCTGTTGCCACTGTTTATCCCATTCGCCATGCTGAACTAAACCAACACGAAAAGGAATAGTTAAACCAAGCAGTGCAGGTAAATAGGCATCATAGTTGGTGACAGTCTTACGCCCCTGGTAGGTTTGCACCACCAGCTCATCCACCGGTAGTTGATTAAGTTGATTCACATTCCCAGTTTTCGCCCAGTCTAGCAGGCCGGTCACGCTTAAAGGGCAATCTTTGGGTAACTTGTTGCGTACCCGGCTTAAGAACTCTGCGTACTTATCAAGCTGGTAACTGGCGGCATCAAAATCGATTTGAATACCAACCTGCTGATTACCTGCGGCAACCCACTTTTCCCGTAACGTTAACATGGCATCCAGCATTGGTTCCGGAATATCCAGCGTCGTAACCCGTATTGATAACCAGAGTTTGGGCGCTTTTAATCGACTTACCGGGATCCCTTTACTCCACAGTCGGGCTTTTCCCTGTTGGCGAACAATCTCCCCCTGATAGAGATAAAGCTCAGACATCTGATGCAGTACGGGCTGAGGACGAACCCCAGCCCACAGCCAAAACTTCTGATACTGGCTGGCATCAACCCCTGTTTGAGCCGCACAAACAACCGGGCTCAATAACAGGCCAAATACCAGCAGAATGCGTTTGATCACCAGTAATAACGGAGTTTCTCTGCCCACTCCGATCCTTTGTAATCACGTTTTAACTGCTGGAACCAGGATTTACGCACATTACTGTCAATTTCCTGTCCATCGCAACTGTTATAACCCGAAGGGGCATAACACATTATTGCTCGATACAGGGCGTAGCTTTTATCTTCCGGTTCTGTCGCGGGGTTAGCAATCACTTGCTGATAACGCGTTAAACGGCTCTGCGCTTTGCCTTTAAACATGGCTGGCGCATCGTTTAGCTGCCATTGCAAACCATACTCCACGCCAGTATCAACACGGGTTTCTGTCAGGCGGAAAAACTCCCCCATACAGTTAAGCGCATGTCCATCTTTAGGCTGACTTGCCAGTACTTCAGCTGTTTTGTCCAGAGATGCACAATGATACCCTTTCTCTGTATTGCTGCCGTCCCAGTCAAATACCGCGATATTCACATCACCCAACTTCTCTTTATCAAACTTCGGTGATACTGAATCTTTACCTAAAGCGCGATCTTTCAGGTAGTCCGAATAATTTCCGGTGATCAAATCACGAGTGAGTAGCGTATGCAGTGCAATAATACGCTCTTCATTATTTACGCCAGAAGCCACTTGCTGACGCAATAGTGAAGCATTCGCGACATCTTTTAGCACTAAAGAACGGAAACGAAGCGAAGTTACCGGACTGTCCGCAGCAAACACCAGCTCAGGTTTTCCCTGATAGGCCAGTGAATTAGTCAGCATCAACTGTAGAAACTGCTGCTGAATCGCGGTGGTTTTTAAGGTCAGAAAATGACGCCAGTGCGCTTCGGCCTGAGGCCACTTTTTCTGAGCCTGTAACGCCTGCCCTAACAAAACTTGAAGGCTGAAATCTACGGTATCTGTCAGCGCCTGTGTTGTGGCCGCGGGAATGGCAGACTCTACTTTGGCGTAATCTTTTGGCAAATAAAACAGCCATGCATTATGCAGATAGTTCCATGCCGGGGTCATACCGGCCTTTTCAAACATTGGCTTATAGCCGTTAATTTCTGCTTCAGTTACCAAAACTGCGTTCGGACGAGACTGATAACCTTCCCGCAAACGGCGCAGCGTTTGAGTCAGGGTTAACATTGGTGTTTCTGGCGCGGAAACGAATTGATTATCGATATCCTGCCATGCATAGCTGCTCAATAATTTGGTATCAACTTCATTAACTAAAGATTGCAAGGCTTCCATATTTGCTGCCCGCCCCAGAGCTTGCTCTGAGCTTTTAGCCAGTGCATCCCAGTCAGCAGCAAACCAGTAAATGCGGCGATATAAAT
The DNA here is from genome assembly GCF_004295645.1 of Limnobaculum zhutongyuii. Taxonomy (NCBI): domain Bacteria; kingdom Pseudomonadati; phylum Pseudomonadota; class Gammaproteobacteria; order Enterobacterales; family Budviciaceae; genus Limnobaculum; species Limnobaculum zhutongyuii. Next base: position 470,824 of record NZ_CP034752.1, on the reverse strand, counting down.
CCTGAGTTGATGAGGCATAACGTCCGGTTGGATAAGCAGTCAGATAATCCTTCGCTTTTTGAGCGGCCAACGAAGTCAGGTTTTTATCGCTTTTGGTGACGTCAAACATTTCATATTCATCTAAGGCATGTTCAACGGCCTGATTTAGCGCCACGCGAAACAGCATGTAAGTCGCGGCTTCTGCCACCCAAGGCTGATTCGCCTTTAGCAGATTCTGAAAGCCCGCACTGGCCTCACTAAAGTTGCCATTGTAAAAATAGGCAGCACTGAATAAGTAATTATGCAAATCGGCAGCATGTGATTTTTCCGGGAAAGCGGCGGTTGAAACATCTGCCAGCTCGGGATTAATCAGGATGTTCATTCGCTGATGAGCTAAATCTTTACGCTGTTCCGGCGTAAGTTGTTTATCATCAATCAGTAACTGGAAAAATTGAGCCAGCGCTGCCGGGGTGTTCGATACCATTCGACCACGCCCCCCCAACAGCATCTTATCCGACAGATCCAGAGAACTAATATCAACCCCAAGTTGATCCGCTAACTTTTTAATCGCCGGTATATCAACTTCGGTGATAGCAAAACCATACTCATTGCTACCGGACGGAGGCGCCACACGAGGAATATTAAAAGGTAACTCACGGCTACGAGCCGGCTCAGTTGCCAGAGGGGCATACAGAGAAGCAAACTGGTGCTTATCGGATTCCAGCAACAGCAAATTTGCACGGGTATCGTTACTTACCCATAAGAATGGATAACTACCCAGAGGAAGAGAGCACGGCGCTAACCAGAAATCACATCCATCACCATCAAAAGATGCCTGCGCCGGCTGACACAATAATCCGGTAAGGCATGCTGCTAAAAATAGCTTTTTCACTCGCTCCAACTCCCTGTCATGACTGAATTCATTCGCCGTTTTTTATCATATTCTTGGTGAGTTATCACTACATGATTAATGACCAAATATTAAGCTGATTCTGAAAATTCAACTTGCTCTGGTTTAACAATACGTTGGTAATCTTCTACATTAAGCAGTAGCGATTTTTCTAACGATCCGGCATTAAAGACCATCTCGTCTAATTGCTTAAATAACAAAGGATCAACCACCAGCTTAAGGTCAGGGTGAAAGCTAAAAGGAGGAATGGCACCAAATACACACTGAGTTAGCGTCATCACCTCTTGTGGGCTGGCCAGTGACGCCCGTGTTCCGCCCAGTTTCTGAGCCAAAACCTGCAAATTAGCCTTACGATGAGCGGGAAGTACCGCCAGAACATGTTGCTTAATGCCGTTGCCTTTCACATGACAAACCAGCGCCTTCGCACCCTGTTCAATTTGCGTTCCTCTGGCTTTAGCGGCCTCTTCAGAACGTCCGGCGCTGGCATGTTCAATGACCCGATAGCGAGCCTGTCCACACTCTAATAAAGTAATAAGCTGGTTAAAAATAACTGATGACACAATGTCCTCTCCTTGTAAGGTGCAAGATGCCGGAAAGCATACTCGTTACCCCTATAAATATGCTATAAACTTCTTATCATATTGTATAAGAGTCAACAGAAAGTAAAATCGGATACCTGACTGATGCCATCAAATAAACAACCATCTTCATCCGCAGAGCACGAAAATCAACTATTACTGCGCGAAGCGAAAAAAATAGCGACAGCGCTGGGCAAAATGTTTGCCCCCAGCTGCGAGGTGGTATTACACGATCTGACTCACCCTGAGCATGCCATTATCGCTATGGAAAACTCGCTGTCAGGACGAAAAATTGGCGATCCGGCAACGGAGATGGGGTTAGCAAGAATTCAGGACGATCAATTCCCTGATGTGGTGCAAAACTATGAAAACCATTTTCCCGACGGCAGACCGGCGAAAAGCACCTCAATCGGCTTGAGAAACAGTCAGGGAGAGTATGTGGCAGCCCTGTGTCTGAACCTGGATATTTCACTGTTTAATACCATGCAGCAAGTGCTCAGCCAGCTAACCGCAGTAAATAACCACGAAGCCCCGCTCAATGAATCGCTAAAATCATGGAAGCTGGACGATATCAGAACAGAGATCAACCACTACGCCGCCACGCTAAACACCCAGCCTCGCGCCCTCTCTTCTCAACAGAGACAGAAGCTCATTCGCCACCTGTCCGATCAGGGAATGTTACAGCTACGCGGAGCAGCCACCGCAGCCGCCGACACCCTCGGCATCTCCAGAGTCTCAATCTACAACGCCCTGAAAGGGCAGTGAGTTTTTAAAATTAAACATAAACAAACGGCAGTCTGCTGGCCGCCGTTTTTAATGAATAACAAAATCGGATAGTTTAGTTTTGATCTTTAACCAGCCAATCGGAGGGAGAGGCCGCCGTTGGGGTCGTAGCAGCTTTAGCTGCCGGAGTGCCCCTAGGCGGACTAGGCCCGACGCGCTCCGAAGCTAAGTACAAATGGTCTTCCGGCCGAGCACAATGATAAAATGTGCACATTTGTTTTTACGGCCAGAATATCCATTGATGCCAATTAAATTTACCGGCGACCAAAGGCCGCCGCTCTCCATAACACCTAATCCCAATCAGAACCTAACCTTAAACCCTACCGATCCAGCAATCGACGACTCTACCTGAGAATCATTGCTGTTATTACTGTAGGTTTTACCCACTTCACCATAGGTCTGAACCTTATCGCTGATGTTCCAGGTTCCGCCCACTGCTACTTCAGTACTCTGATAATTTTGGTCAGAACTTAATGAAGTGCTGGCAACGTTATTACTGAAACGAGAACTATCTTTACCACCAGATAATCCCTGCCACAGGTTGACACGTACATACGGTTGCAGTTTTCCTTTATCGGTTGGGTAGTCACCCACAATACGAACACCCAGACGTCCAATCACCGAATCATCCGAATCCATTGACGCGGTGGTATTGGAGTTACCACTCAGAGCAATGCTATCAAAATTGCTGTATTGATAGATTATCTGAGCCTGAGGTTCAATCCGCCATGCACTTTCAGCAATTCGGAAAGGTTTACCCATCTCAAGGGAAGCCATCAAGGTATTACCATCAGGATGATAGTTGGTACTCCCGGTTTTCAGATTCACATCAATGCTGTGGTTACCGTACTGCAACACACTGTCGAGATAAAAATCATTATCAGCGGTGTAAGTGGCATAACCACCTAAATAGAGCGAATTGGAATCAATTGACCCCGCCGTTCCCCGGCTGCCGGAGAAATCACCAACAACGTTACTATTAACATCCATCACCGAAGTATAAAAACCGGCTTTCCAGTTGCGATTGCTGTAAACATCAACACCAACCTGCAATCCAGTCATATGGGCATTCAGCTTAGAACCAACCTGATCGTTAAGGGTTAAATCGGAAGATTTACCAATCATTCGACCCCAAACCCGATTTTCATGGGCCAGCTCGCTGCCTTCATTAACTGCCAGTTCGTCCCCTACACGTTGATGAAGAGTACCCAGAACCGCCAGATCCGACTGACGAATCAGCGGTGCAACAGAAGTCATCAACGGCACTTCCGGGCGATAAGCAGTACGTAAATACCAGTTCTCACCGCGGCCCTGAGCATTACCGGCAAACAGCTGATACTGATAAGCACCGGCTTCCAAATGGTCAGCCGTTAACGCGAAGGCATCACGGGAGCTTTGTGCGGTAGTGGTTGCGCCATTCAGAGCCGTAACCACCTCAATACCATCACCAACACTCTGGCCACCTAACTGGCTAACATCAATATCCAGAATCGTTTTGCCTGATACATTACCGCCGTCAATCACCAGCCGGTCAGCGGTGCCGTTACTACCCGGTTGCTGTTGTGCTGCAAGTTTAATAACCCCATTCAGACCAACATAGTCACCTTTAGCCGTCAGAGTTGAACCAACCTGAGCGCCGCGTAACGAAATGATCCCCTGGTTCAAAATACCGGCAACGGTCTGGTTACTACCACCGGTATCCAGTAAGGCATCACGGCTTACCACATGGATAGAACCTGCACTAAGGGTATTTGCCCCCTGAGCCAACAATGTTCCCTGTTCCACCAGCGTTCTACCGGTATAGCTATTTTGTCCGGCAAGAACAGTGGTACCACTACCTTGCTGCCACAGTTGACCTGTTCCACTCATCACACCATCAAGGGTGTAACGGTCTGAGCGATCAACCTGTAATATTCCGTTATTCAGCACATCGCCAGAAATACTACCGATAGTGCCACCGGTACCCAGTTTCAGTGCGCCCTGGTCTATCACCGTTCCACCGGTATAGGTACTGTCCTGAGTTAACGTTAGCTGACCTTCACCCGTTTTCGTTAATTTGCCTTCACCGGTCACTGCCGTCAGTAGCGAAACCACCTGTCCGGCAGTATCAATGGCACCACCATAGCTACCAAGGCTAACCTCACGAGCGGTATCAAATGCTGCACCATAACGTAGAGTACCGCCGTTAATGGTGATGCCGTTTGATATCAGCCCCAGATTATTATCACCGGAGACTTGCAGCGTACCGCCGCTGATGGTGGTTCCACCCAGATAATCGTTATTACCGTTCAGAATTAATCTGCCGATATCTGCTTTATCCAGACCGCCGCTGCCGGTAATCACACTATCAATAGTCGCGGTGTAAGAAGCTCCCGGTGCAGTACCATCACCAACCCGAATGACAGTGTCCGCAGTATTCGTCGTGATGCTATCACCGACAACCACATAGCCATCGGAAGCAAACTGCGCCCCGCTGATGCGAACGGCACCTAAGCTATTATCAACGGTAACGGTACCTTTATTACCTTCAAATACCGCAAAAGCATCATCGCTGTATGGGGCGTTAAATGCACCTTCAGGTGTGGTTTCATCGGTGGTCCAGTTGTCGTTACCAGCACTGGCCTGCCAGAGACCATCACCACCATCAATGGCATTATTGTTTTTCAGGTTGCCGCCGGTGCCACCGGTACCATCCCAGAAGCGTAACGTAGTACCAGCACGGTTAACCAGATTCACCTGATTAGCTACCGAAGTTTGAACATACAAGTCGTCAGCTGCCACCGGACCGCTGGCGATATCCAATACGTTATTGGTCAGAGAACCGGTATAGTTGATCAGGCGGTAAACCCCCACATCAAACCGACCACCCGCAGGCTGAGTAATATTCAATTTCCCGTTAAGATTCAGGTCACCATTAACATTCATCAGGTCGTTATAAGCACCGCCCGGGTGGTAAGCCTGACCCAGTTGATAATCCAGTTGAGCATTATCTGCCAGCGTTAATCCACCCATGGTTAATACACCCACCTCACCAATGGTAGAGCCTGCGGCAATATGTCCATCGTCAGCAACGTTAACGTGGCCACCCAATACACCAGAACCGCCCAGTGTAGTTTGAGCCATGACGCTAACGTCACCCGTTGCAGCACCTTGCTGACCATTGACTAATAAGATGCCCTGCTCAATCAACGTATTACCGGTATAACTATTGCTACCGGTGAATGTCAGGGTACCGCTACCGGTCTTAGTAAAGCCACCACCAGCACCGCTGATGACACCGCTAATGGTTTCACTACGATTAAGCGTTCCTTCCGTTAAGGTATTTGCCCCTAAATGAATATCACCTGCACCAGACAGAGAACCAACCGTCGTCGAAGCATTCGTGGTATCAACCAGCCCACCAGCCTGATTCACAATAGTGGCGTTTTCCGCTAAGGACTGACCGAAGAAGGCAACGGTTCCGCTGTTGGTAATCAAAGCAGAACCAGCATTAGCGTTATCCGCCAGATTCAACGTTGAAGTACTCAGCAAGTTGATATTGGATTGCGCACCATTTGACTGACCAAAGAAATTAATCACGCCACTGGCTTTACCATCAATTAGTGCCGTATTTGCTGATGAAGTGCCATTAAAGTTCAGCGTACTGCTGTCTACGGAGAAGTGATGCTGCTCTGCACTGCTGGTTCCATTCATATTAACAGTAGAACCGGTTTCCAGAGTAACGAGGCTACTGCTTTTACCTAATGCTCCGGTAACGTTAGCATTCACCACCACCTGGCTCAGACCGTTGGTGCCTTTTACTGTGGTATCACCCTGATAATCATTTAACAAATCAAGATTAAGGGTGCTGTCTCTTTGGGTTTCACTACTCAGTACCGTCAGCGAACCGTTGCCGCCAATAACTCCCTGAGTATTTAACGTGTAACCATTCAGGTCAAAATTCCCCCCGGAGGTTCCCAGGAAGATCTCACGCTGAGTGGTAAAGTCCGCACCGTTTTGTAAGGTGGAACCGTTATTAATCGTCAGTGATGTCCCCAACAGCCCCAGGTTTTGTTCTGCAGATACCTGCAATATCCCGCCGTTGATACGGGTTCCACCGGTGTAACTGTTGTTGCCTTTCAGAATCAGACGACCGTTGTCAGTTTTCAGCAATGTCAACGAATCGCCGCTGTTAAGCTGCTGGAGATCGGCATTAATGGTGGCGGTATAATCCGCACCGGCACCGCCGGCACCGACACGGATCAGGAAGTCACCGCTACCAACGGTTTGTCCGGTATACAGCTCAGGAGCCATAGATGTCGTGGTCTCGACAATTTTGATAACATCGCCACCGATCACATAACCAGATGAAGCAAACTGGGCTCCGGCCAATACGACGTCACCAAGGCTGTCATTTACCGTAACTGCCGCGGCTTCTCCCTGAAAGATTGCAAATGAAGCCTGTTGCCATGGCGCATTACCATTGCCATCCGGCAACGTCCAGTTGTTGTCTCCCAACGAGTTACCCGGTGCTAGCCAGTTGCCCACACCGCCATCGACTTTTTTGTTACCTACTACGCCATCGATACCATGGTGCGAGAATTCACCACCATCCCAGAATTGCAGGGTCAGGTTATTACCGTTTACCAGGTTAACTTCAGTATCAATTGAGGTTTGGACAAACACATTATTTCGGTCTGCCGTTGAAGGAATTGAACCAATAGTCAGAGTGTTATTAGCATTATTAGGATCGGAATCGTCGTTAGTGATATTACCGGAGTAGTTAAACAGACGATAAACCCCCGGGCCAAAATACCCGCCCTGAGATACATCGACATTCACCTGACCTTTTAATACCAGATCTTTCACATTAACCAGATCGTTCAGATCACCACCCTGAGAGTATGCTAAACCCAACTGAAAATTACTTTGGGTGGTACTGGTCAGGTCTAAATTACCTTTAATATTTAACGTACTGGCGCTATTGTCCCCCGGTGTCAGGATGCTGTTAGCATTCATAACCACATCACCACCAATGGTGCCTTTCCCGCCCAGAGATGCGCCTGAAAGTACCGTTGTCAGCCCGGTAGCTGCACTCTGATCGCCATTGATCAGCAAAGTACCATTATCAACGCGCGTTTCTGCCTGATAACTGTTATTACCGTTTAAGCGGGTTAAGCCACTGCCGATTTGATGGAATGCGCCGGTACCAATGATGGCTCCGCTTAGCGTTAACTCTTTTGATAAATCAATGGTAAACAGGCCATTATCGATAATAGATGTCGCTTCAGACAGGCTACCGCTGGTACCACCATCACCAATTTGTAATGCGCCCGTTGCATCAATGAGCGTATTACCGGTATAGGTATTTTCTCCCAGTAAGGTGGTGGTTCCGGTAGCGCCTCGTTCAAGCTGGCCGTCACCACTAATCACTCCGCTGTAAACCTGAGTAGCCGATATACCGTCCAGCACCACTTTACTGGTGCTGCCACTGGTAGCAATATCATAGTTATTTAATGTGGCTTTGGTGGCATCACTGATATTGTCAGCAGCACGCAGAGTCGCACCATTCGCCACGTTAATGGTTGGTGTTGTGCCGGATAACGCTAAATTATCAACAACACGGACATCGGCCTGGCCTCCAGTGACTGTAAGACTATTCCAGCCGGTACCAATGTTTGTCGCTTTAGCCAGATCGTCAATTATCAGAGAACCAATTTTGGTACTTGGACCGGTGCCATTCCATAAATGGGTATCGGTTAATGTCAGTTGGCTGTCCGTTCCCCCTTCACTAAGAAGGTGGCGAGTAGCGAACAGGTCAACATTACCCAACTGTGCGGTATCACCACCGTCAGCACCGGAGAAATTAACTTCCCCGCCAAAAGTACCGCTATTCCAGACGAAACGATCCTGACCGGAATCAGCATTGATTATGCCGAGCGTTGCACCACCGTCGAGAGTAATAACATCATTACCGCTGCCTGACTGAATAGCTAATGCCGTATCACTGGCAGCCTGCAATGTTCCTTTATTAGTAATGGTATTATTCGCACTACCACCGGCATTTATCAGCGTAGCCTGCTGGCTGTTAGCAATAATGGAAGCGTTGGTATCATTAAGAATGGTTCGGCTGCCGGCACCAGCACCGCTGATATCAATAACATCCATCGGGCTGGTGGTACTACCTGATGTAATAGAACCGGTATTGGTAAATGCGCGGGCCAACGCCGCCTGAACAATATTCGACCCTTCACTGAAGCTGTTAATCACGCCACCATTACTGATACTGCCAAGGGCTATCGGCGCATAGATAGCTGCACCACCCGCGGCATCAATATAGATATTGGCCTGAGTATCGACACTGCCATCGGTTCTTGCACGAATAGCGTCCCCGGTTGCGGTGTGCGTGGCATTATCTACGTTGATGGTATAACCGCTACCGATATGCAAATCACCGGTGGTATTGCTGCCATCTTCATTTTCAAAAGCGAAGCCCGCGCCGCTGAAGTTACTGTCGTCTCCCATAACGTTCAGCACGTTACCGGTATTGGCATTACTGTCATCGGCAGTAAATGTCACCGCAGTACGTATTGCCGGGCCATCTGCCGCATTAATCGTAACGTTATTCAGTTTGATATTGGAGCTGTTGGCATTGTTCTGGATACCTGCTCCGCTACCACTAACGTTGATAGTGGTATTTTGCGCTGTCAGAGAGACCGCACCGGTATCCATCAGAATACCGTGAGCACCATCCGTTGCATCAACCCGGTTATCATTACCATTGATGGTTAACGTGGCACCATCAATCAACTGTACGGCAGCCAGTCCACCATTGGCGGTAACCGCACCCAGTTTATTAACCACCGCGCCGCTACCTTCAACCTTAACCCCAACGCTGCTGCTTGGGCCTGTACTACCCGCGCTGCGGCTAACGGAAATGGTACCGTTGTTAGTTAACTGCCCCTGATTTTGGATATACACGCCAAGGTTGTTATCACCTTTAACGGCTATCGCAGAGTTATTGGTAGCAATGCCGCCATTGTGCAGATAAACACCAATATTATCGCTGCCTCCCAGTTGAATACCTGAGCCACCAGTCAGCGTTAACTGGCCATTATAAGAAACGTCATATCCTTTAATACCGCTTTGGGAGCTTTGAGTACTGATTTGTGCACGGGAAGCAACGGTGGTTGGCAGAGTCGTAGTGCTAATTTTGCCATTGATTTTATAATCCCGCCCATCAACGACTACTGCGGTAGTATTGTTATTCTCTAACAGGATGGCACCATCACTGATAACACCCTGCGCACCACCGGTAACTTTTACCCCTACCGCCTGTTCCCCTTTAACGTGAATTTGAGCATCACCGGTTAGCAGTCTTGAGGCCGTTGAACCATCCCGTCCATTCGTGTGTACCGCAACAGACCCTACTCCGCTGACAGTCAGGTCATAAGGGTTTGCCAGACTACCGGTAGAGGTACCGGTAAAACTGGCCCCATGGTCGATAGCAAACAGAATAGTTCCCGCTTGCCCATTATCACCCAAGGTAGCGGTAGCCAGATCGATCTCTGCCTGTGGACCATAGGCGTAATAGTCGATCTGATTTTCACCGTTAAACTGAATAGTGGCTGAGGGTTGAACATTAATCAGTGCATTACCCCGGGCGTGAACCCCTACCGCACCATTAGCATTCAGAATTATTTGTGAGGCGATATTTGCACTGGCTCGATAACCATTGTCCCCTTCAACGAAGGCGGCAAAATTACGGTAATTCAGATCGCCAGAGCCATCCACGGTTATCGTGCCGCTTAAAGACTAGACATCCGCATTGGCTTTATTTGCCAACACGTTTAATGCAACGTTGTTATCCCCGTTGACATAAATATCGCCGTTATTTCTCACCGTAGTGGTATCAATCGCCGACAGACCAAAGTTCTGTGCGACATAGCCAAGTACCTTCGAGCCCAGAACTTCAATACGCCCGTTATTGACCACCAGACCACTGGCACCGTTGACCAACATGCCAACCGCATTACGAACTTTCGACCCCAGAATAATGGTACCGTTATTGGTTACGTCACCACTACTACTGGTACGAACACCGGCAGCTTGAGAGGCACCACCAATCATATTGACGTCGGAATACCCATCGGTCATCGAAGTTTGCGCCTGAGTACCTACATAAATCTCGCCGCTGGCACTGTTTACAAAGGTTGAGCTACCGCTGATATCCGCACCATAACCAGAGGCTTTACCTGTGGGATTATGGCTATTGCTGACAATGTTAATTCGACCATCGTTAGTCGCCTGAGTATTCCCCTCTGCCAGCATACCGGCGGCGCTGTCGCTATCACCATTGGTTAATGCGACATTGATAAGTGAGCTATTACTTAAAGTACTATTGCCCTTACCATGCATAGCATAAGAGCCATTGTTATTAACGTTCTGATTAGTGCCATTCTTCTCTATAAACAGGCCGGCGTTAATCGTACCGAGGTTAGTCGCTCTGGAATCTTCTGCCAGCATGCCGTCAGACAGCGGGCTGCTGCCGCTTTCGCGCCAGGCGTTTAAAGCACCTTGGTTAATTAACGTGGCGTTATCTTTAGCATGCATCACCGAACTTGCACCGCTAACTGCCAGGCTGCCTTCAGAAGTAATGATCCCTGACGCATTAGAACCGGTCGCCAGAATGACATTCAGCTCACCGGTATCCAGAGTGCCATTATTACTGTGTGCCAGTCCGTCCTGCCAGATATGGTATTCCCAATCAACTCTGTCGGTTTCCCGCAGGGCCAGAACAGATAAGAGCAGGGAGTTGTAAGCATCCTGCGCAGTTTTGGCAGAGTTAATCACCTTACCGTCGCTGCTGGTAACTTCGCCATCTAACCAAAGTTGAACCTGACTGGGAGTAGTGCCATCATCTTGAATTAACCAGTCATTCAACGTGGCAATATCGGCGGCGGATTGAATGGTAAACGTTTTGTCCGCCAGACGAACCACGTCACCGGACGCATCCAAACCATAAGCAGGTACACTAATTTCCTGACTGTATTTAGTGCTGCTTACCGTTCCGGTTTGAGTATCTGAAGGGAGAACGATCGCCGGTGCAAAATTAATACGGTTATCGGAATACCAGTTAACATCGCTGGTTGCGGATCCGGTACCTTCAGCGGCTGCCAGTGTCGTATGTTTACTGAGCAATGAGATAGTGTTAGACGCATCAGAAATTGCAGTGGCGCTGTTAGTATCTGCACCTAAATAGACATTAACTGTCCCGCCTACCGGAGCAATACGGGCAATGCCCAAATTGTTATAAATCTTAATGGAAGAAGGATCATAAGTTGGCAACTGAATAGCACCAACCTGTTCAGAAGTATTGGTACCAAAAGTCGAAGAATCATACACTTTTAGTACCGACTGGCTCCCTTCCAGACCGGGAATGGTTACATTGACTTCCTGATTTTGTTGCGGCTGCCCCGCAGAAGTAGAATAGAAAAAACTATCTATATTATCTGCAGTGATCTGCTCAGTCTGCTGGCTACTTGACAGGGCCTGAATGGTTTTTATTCTGCCCTGAAGCAATAAATCTTTTAGCGTTGCATTAATAATGTTGCCATTGCTACCCGTTTCCAACACCGGTATTGGCCCTACAATATTCAGTACCGTACCTGCCAGATAATGCTGATCGTTAGCGGTATTATCATTCTGATCTATACCATCAATATTAAAATGCACCCCAGTTTGAAACTGTTGGTCAGGGCTTTGTGCAGGAAAGGTGTAATTACCTATCCATGATTGGTTAATGGTAGCACTATGGGAAATAAGCGGAAACATGCTCAGAGCTAGTATTAGTGCGGCTTTCAGTGTTGTTCGTCCAGAACCTTTCTTTCTTCCTTTTGTTGTTTCAGGGGCTACCACCATGGCATTAAGAGCGTCACTCCAGACCAGTCTATAAATGGTGTTCATATATTATTACCTATTGGACAAACAAATACTCACAAATACAGGGGGTATTCAATATAAATATTATATTCAACAACCCATTCCCATTAGTCATAAAGAAAAAGAGGTTTAGTTATTAAGGTCATACTATAAAAAATAGCCTATGTATTTTATACAACAAGTTTATAGATATTAAATATTAAGAGAATTCTTTTTAAATAAAGTATTTTCTTCATAGTATCGTTATTGATACTTCACCAACAAGAAAGTGTAATAATTTGTTTTTTATGAATTTTGATGAGAAATAAGAATAAACAAATACGTGTTTTTTATACATACAACCATAATATAAACATGGTTTATTTATAATAAAAATACACTCACAGCTCAAAAAACAACCTGATTATATAAGTCCATTATTATTTTTTAATAAAAAATAGTTTTTTAGTAACCATACAGTCTATTTTAATTTATTGACTTTATTAACCATATTATATTCAATGAATTAACAACCAAATTAAAATAATACCAGGTGTAAACTAATATTTACCCCTCCAAAAAAAGCCTTAGAATCACTAAGGTAACTCGAGGCTCTTTCTGTAAATGACCAAAATTTCAGCGTTATCATGTTGCCTGATAATTAAATAAAGCACTTATTTCTGAATCACCGACTGAGTATTGACGTTTTAATCGAGCTACGTAATAGTCATAAATAAATCATTTCGCAAATATTCAATATAAAAAGATTGCCCATATGATTAGCACGATCATTATTTGTATATTTACTTAATAGGATCACATGCAAAGCTTCCTTCTTCCTCTCTGGCATCAAATTGTCCTTTCTGCACCGCTGTTTATTCTGGCCATATTGGGATATGCCCTCATTCGCTGGGCAAAATGGAGCAAAAACGTAGCTGATGGCCTGACTAAATTCGTTTTCTCCGTGGCCCTACCCGCCATGTTATTTCGTATGATGTGTAACTTCTCTAAGCAACCGCCGGTCGATGCACGTTTGCTTATTGCCTTTTTTGGTAGTTGTCTGATTGTTTTTGTGATTGGACGAGTACTGGCTGCAAAGATGCTGAAACTGGACGGAACCTCGGGTTCAGTATTTGCACTGGGTGGAATCTTCTCCAACAACGTCATGTTGGGTATTCCGGTGGCGACGGTGGCACTTGGCGAGGCTTCTCTGCCTTCTGTCGCACTGGTATTAGTATTTAACGGTTTAATCCTCTGGACTCTGGTTACCGTATCGGTTGAATGGTCGCGCAGTGGTTCTCTCTCTATCAATGGTTTTGCCAAAACCGCCGCCAACGTGCTGAAAAATCCACTAATTATTGGCATTATCTCCGGCACGCTGTTCAGTTTGACCGGCTATGATTTACCTGCAGTTGTTGATCAACCGGTAAGCATGCTCGGGCAAATTGCTGCTCCCATGTCACTGGTTGCTTTGGGTATGGGATTAGCTGAATATCGCATTCGTGATGGCTGGCAAATCAGTTCCGTGATTTGTACCTTAAAGCTTATCGTACAGCCCTTTATTGTCTGGCTGCTGGCGGTAGCGCTTAATCTTCCCCCCATGGAAACGCAGGTTGTCGTGTTGTTAGGATCAATGGCGGTTGGCGTTAATGTCTATCTGATGGCGCGTCAGTTCAACGTTATTGTTGGTCCGGCTGCATCCAGTATGGTGATCTCCACCATTCTGTCAGCCATTACCACACCGCTGATTCTGACGCTGATTGGCGTTCGGGTTTAACCAACGGAAAAAAATTTAGCCTACAATGAAATACTGAAGTGTTTAATTATTCATTGATAATCAGGAGAAGCTCATCATGTATCAGCTGTATATTGCCAATAAAAATTACTCCTCATGGTCGCTTCGCCCCTGGATTTTACTCAGTCAGTTAGGCATTCCTTTTGAAGAACGTATCGTTCCATTTGATACCGGCTCTAACTGGGAGAAATTTCGTCGCTTCTCGCCGTCAGGAAAGGTACCTTGTCTGGTTGACGATCAAACCATCGTCTGGGACTCTCTGGCTATTGCCGAGTATCTTGCAGAGTCTTATCCTGAAGCCTGGCCAGACTCTCGTGAAGCTCGCGCCTGGGCCCGCTGTGCCAGCGCAGAAATGCACTCCGGGTTCGGTGTACTACGCAACAGTTGTCCAATGAGTGTAGGCATACGAATCCGCCCGCATCAATTATCAGAGCAATTAATCACTGAACTGGCTCGACTAAGCGAACTGTGGGAACAAGGACTAAATCAATTTGGCGGCCCTTTTCTGGCAGGTAAAAAATTCACCGCCGTAGATGCCTTTTTTGCACCGGTCGCTTTCAGAATCCAAAGCTACGACTTACCGGTTTCTCCAACCGCTAAAGCCTACGCTGAACGTCTGCTAAACCTTCAGTCAATGATGGAGTGGGAAGAAGAGGTACTAAAAGAAGTCTGGCGATAGGCATACTGCTAAATGATTTAAGAGCCAGATAAATTCAGAAACAATACGACCAGCATCAATGCTGGTCGTATCATTGATGACAAACTCTGATAGATCAGTTTAGCACCTTAAGATAGCTAATCGTTGGGAGGGACGGGTGTTGGGGTCGACTTGGCGTAAGCCAACGAAGCGCCCCTAACCCGGCCAGGCCCAACGCACACCACTGCTAAGTACAGATGGTTTACCGACCGTTACCGATAGTGGATATAAGCACGGTGTTTTTACGGTCGGAATATTTTCAGGTGCTGATTTATTAAGTTTGTCAGCAGATAAAATACTACTCTCCGCGCTGGCGCACAATCTCAAACAGGCATATGCCGGTCGCCACCGATACGTTTAGCGATGACACACTTCCCGCCATTGGAATACTAATCAGTTCATCACAGTGTTCACGAGTCAGGCGGCGCATGCCCTCACCTTCAGCCCCCATAACTAAAGCCACCGGACCGGTACACTTGGTCTGATACAGTGTATGGTCAGCTTCTCCGGCAGTTCCCACAATCCAGATATTTTGCTCTTGCAGATAACGCAAAGTACGAGCCAGATTAGTCACCCGAATTAAAGGAACGGTTTCTGCCGCGCCGCTGGCGACTTTTTTCGCCGTTGCGTTTAGTTGGGCTGAACGGTCACGAGGAACAATTACTGCATGGACGCCGGCGGCATCAGCACTACGCAAACAAGCCCCCAAATTATGAGGATCGGTAACGCCATCCAGTACTAACAGGAATGGTTTCTCCAGTCCTTCAAGCAGGTCCGGCAGATCGTTTTCCTGATACTGGCGCCCCTCTTTAACTCGAGCGACAATTCCCTGATGTACTGCCCCTTCGGCCTTATTATCCAGCCACTGACGATTAGCTACCTGAACCGAAATACCGTTTTGTTCAATTTGCTGAATCAGCGGCAGCAGGCGACGATCTTCACGACCTTTAAGAATAAATACTTCAATAAAACGTTGAGGATCGCGCTCTAACAGCGATTGAACAGCATGGATCCCGTAAATAATTTCACTCATGTCTCAGTTCTTCTTCAATACCATATAAAAGCAGGGCGACACTCTGGCCGCCCTGCGATAATGACCGGACAGATTAAAGATCGGCGGCTTTCTTAGCCCGTTTACTCTTTAATGCCGCAGTTATCTTTTTAGTTTTTGCTGAAGGTTTAACCTTCGCTTTAGTTTTAGATTTAGCCGGAGCTTTAGCTTTGCTTCCCGCCTCTTCCTGCTTAGGCTTACTTCTTCTTGGCGCTTTTACCCGCACATTACTGTCAGCAGCAAAGCTATCAGCTTTAGAACGGGCCGCTTTTTTGCCCCGCTCTTTTTCCGTTTTACCTTCACCACGCGGACGACGCTCACTGGAAACCAGAGAAAAATCTATTTTGCGCTCATCCAGATGAACAGCCTCGACTTTTATCTCAACTTTATCGCCAAGACGGAAGGCCTGACCAGAAGACTCACCAATTAAGCGCTGGCCGACATTATCAAACCGATAGTAGTCATTTTCCAGCGTAGATACATGCACTAAACCATCGATATACAGATCGTCCAGACGGACAAAGAAGCCGAAGCCAGTCACGCTGGAAATAGTACCTTTAAATACTTCACCCACGTGATCCTGCATAAAGTCACACTTCAGCCAATCGGCTACGTCACGCGTGGCTTCATCAGCACGACGTTCAGTCATAGAACAGTGCTCACCCAATTGCAGCATCTCTTCCATGGAGTAGTGCCAACCGCCGCTGGAAGTTGAACCGCCTTTCTTACCGGACAGTACAAACTTGATTGCCCGGTGTAAAGAGAGGTCCGGATAACGACGAATTGGCGAAGTAAAGTGAGCGTAAGCATCCAAGGCTAAACCAAAGTGACCGCGATTTTCCGGGTCATAAACCGCTTGTTTCATCGAACGCAGCAACATGGTTTGCAACATTTCACGGTCCGGACGATCGGCCACCGCATCCATCAGCTTGGCATAGTCTTTCGGTGCCGGTTCTAAACCACCACCCAGAGTTAATCCCAATTCAGACAGCACGCTGCGTAACGAACCCAGATTGTCACCTTTAGGACGATCGTGAATACGGAACACGGCTGGCTCTTCTGCGCGCTCAACAAAACGAGCAGCAGAAATGTTTGCCAGAATCATGCACTCTTCAATGATCTTATGCGCATCATTACGCACCAGAGGCTCAATGCGTTCGATACGACGTTCAGCATTAAAGATAAACTTCGGTTCTTCAGTTTCAAACGAAATACCACCACGCTGTTCGCGAGACTTATCCAGCACTTGATACAGCTTATGCAGCTCTTCCAGCATAGGAACCAACGGTTGATAATGCTGGCGTAGATCCGCATCACCCTCCAGAATATGTGCAACCTTGGTATAGGTCAGACGAGCATGGGAATTCATCACCGCTTCATAGAATTCAAATGACGTCAGCTTACCGGTTTTGGATACCGTCATTTCGCAAACCATACACAGACGGTCGACCTGAGGGTTCAGCGAGCAGAGGCCGTTAGATAATACTTCCGGCAACATCGGAATAACCTGTGACGGGAAATAGACGGAGTTACCGCGGCTACGCGCTTCTGCATCCAGCGAGGTTCCCGGTCGCACGTAGTAACTAACATCAGCAATGGCAACCCACAGGCGCCAACCTCCGCCACTTTTTTTCTCACAGCATACCGCATCATCAAAGTCGCGGGCATCTTCGCCATCGATGGTAACCAGCGGTAAATCACGCAGATCAACCCGCCCTTTTTTGGCTTTTTCTGGTACCTGTTCTTTCAAAACTTCAACTTCACTCAATACCGCTTCAGGCCAGACGTAAGGAATTTCATGGGTACGCAGAGCAATATCTACCGCCATTGAAGTACCCATATTGTCGCCCAGTACTTCAATAATATTACCGATAGCTTTGGTACGACGGGTTGGTCGCTGAGTCAGTTCCACCACCACTACATAGCCCATGCGGGCACCCATAATGCTTTCTGGTGGAATCAAAATATCGAAGTTCAGACGGCTGTCGTCCGGCACCACAAAACCTATTCCGGCATCAGTGAAATAGCGTCCGACAATATGGCTGGTTTTTGGTACTAAAACTCGTACCACACGTGCTTCGCGACGGCCTTTACGGTCTAATTCCATCGGCTGGGCTAAAATCACATCCCCGTGGATGGTGAGTTTCATCTGTTCAGGTGAAAGGTATAAATCGTCTTTGCTCCCTTCAACCCGTAAAAATCCATAGCCATCACGATGGCCGATTACCGTACCTTTCACCATATCTAGGCGTTCCGGCAGGGCATAACATTGGCGACGGGTGAAAACCAGTTGGCCATCACGCTCCATCGCTCTTAAACGGCGACGCAGCGCCTCTTGTTGTTCTTCGCTTTCCAGTCCCAGCGCTTCTACCAGTTCATCACGACTGGCTGGCGTCTGACGCTTTGATAATAAATCGAGAATATATTCGCGGCTGGGAATGGGATCCCCGTACTTTTCAGTTTCACGGGCTAAGAAAGGATCTTTTGTCATTATTTATCCTTATTATTTATTGACCGATATGGCAGGATGCTCCATAAACAGCAGTGTTTGCAGTCCAGTATTATCAACCACCATATCAGCGAGAGTATGACTATCAAGTTCGTGTAAAAAAGCCTTTACCGCATTATCCAATACTATTTTTAAGCGGCAGGAAGGCGTGATATGGCAGAATTGCGGACTACAGTTAACCAGAGCCAATGGCTCCATGGCTCGAACCACATCACCAATTCGGATATCTTCTGCGGCCTTACCTAAACGAATACCACCATTTTTTCCGCGCACGGCATCCACCAGGCCGACACGACTCAACTGATTAATAATCTTCACCATATGGTTACGCGAAACGCCATAGACTTCGGTGACCTCAGTAATATTGGTCAACTCACCCTCTGGTAACGACGCCATATATATTAAGGCCCTCAGGCCATAATCGGTAAAACTGGTTAATTGCACAAACACCTCATAACAATAATTACGTTCCAGACAGCCATTAGCATCCTGTCGGCTGTATATCGCGGGTTTAACGATTCACCCGCATTTCTGGCGCTTTTTTCTCCTTGCGCCAAATAAAAGAACTCACTTCTCTCTTTTTAGAATAGCAAACATGTTGACTATGCGCTTGAAAATTATCCGGTTTGCATATTATGCATACAAATGTCGTTGTTCATTATCGGCATATAGTAAACGATAGCTGGCAAAGCGGATAACTTTCCTGATAAAAAAACCGGGCTGATTAGCCCGGTTTTTACCTGTACATCAATAATGAAACTTACGCATCGAATGGATCGCGTAAAATCATGGTTTCAGTACGGTCAGGACCGGTAGAAACGATATCTACAGGTACACCGGTTAACTCCTCAACGCGCTTAATATAGTTACGCGCGGCCTGAGGCAGTTTATCAAACTCTTTAACACCAAAAGTGGTTTCAGACCAGCCAGGCATGCTTTCATATACTGGTTCGATACCTTCCCAGGCGTCAGCATCCAGCGGCGTAGTTTCAACAACCCGACCATCTGGCATGCGATAACCAACACAGATTTTCACTTCTTTCAGGCCATCCAGCACGTCCAGTTTGGTCATACAGAAGCCGGAAAGAGAGTTAAGCAGTACCGCACGACGAACGGCGATAGCATCTAACCAGCCGGTACGACGGCGACGACCAGTCGTTGCGCCAAATTCATTGCCTTTCTGGCAAAGGAATTCACCCACATCATCAAACAGTTCTGTCGGGAATGGACCAGCACCAACGCGAGTCGAATAGGCTTTTACAATACCTAATACGTAATCGACATAACGAGGGCCTAAGCCAGAACCGGTAGCAACACCACCAGCGGTGGTATTCGAAGAGGTCACATACGGGAATGAACCGTGGTCAATATCCAGCAGTGTACCCTGGGCCCCTTCAAACATCATCAACTCGCCTTTTTTGCGCGCGTTGTCCAGCAGGTCAGATACATCAACCACCATAGAGGTCAAAATATCTGCAACTGCCATGACATCATCCAGAACGGTTTGATAATCAACAGCGTCAACTTTGTAGTAATTCACTAATTGGAAGTTGTGATATTCCACTACTTCTTTCAGCTTAGCTGCGAACGTCTCTTTGTTAAATAAGTCGCTGACGCGCAGAGCACGACGAGCAGCCTTATCTTCATAAGCAGGCCCGATACCACGTCCTGTGGTGCCAATCGCTTTTGAACCGCGTGCTTTCTCACGAGCTACATCGAGAGCGACATGATAAGGAAGGATCAGCGGGCAAGCGCCTGACAGGAGCAGACGCTCGCGCACAGGAATACCGCGTTCTTCCAATTCACGCATCTCTTTCATTAAAGCTTCTGGAGATAACACCACACCGTTACCAATGACGCTGATAACGTTTTCGCGAAGAATACCGGAAGGAATCAAATGAAGAACGGTTTTTTCACCGTTGATAACCAGAGTATG
Source organism: Limnobaculum zhutongyuii (assembly GCF_004295645.1). Taxonomy (NCBI): domain Bacteria; kingdom Pseudomonadati; phylum Pseudomonadota; class Gammaproteobacteria; order Enterobacterales; family Budviciaceae; genus Limnobaculum; species Limnobaculum zhutongyuii. Next base: position 450,686 of record NZ_CP034752.1, on the reverse strand, counting down.
ACCTGCGTTGTGTCCGCCCTGATAGCGTACAACATACTTAGCCCGTTCAGTCAGCAGGTCAACGACCTTACCCTTACCTTCGTCACCCCATTGAGTGCCCAGTACGACGACGTTTTTGCCCATCTCACTATTCACCAAGTCAGTTAAAAAAGAATTCTACCATTACATTTCGTTGCTTTCAGTATTTTTTAACACACTTATTCAAACTCGGACCAGATAAAAACCTGAGTAGCTTAAAAGATCGCCATTTCTTTGTTCTGGCGCAAGTAATCGATTGCCTGATAACCCTCTTCCATGAAGGTTTTTCATCAGGCGGTTCTTTTAATAAGAAAAATGAATAAAGCAGACTTGGCGTCAGCAAATCCCATATCTTCTCTCCGTTTCGTTATAAATAAGTTAAAAAATGTGCGTAATGTCAAAAAAATGAAATCAGGTCATAAAGAAAACTTGCATAAATAGCGAACAGCGAAGATATTTCACGAAAAGATTCAGCATTGATAAACCAATAAGTTATGGTAAGTCAGTGCTTATTTTTCGATTAAAAGCTGAAACGATTCAGTCATTTGTGAGGGAAATATGTATCAATTACCGATTAAGAACATCCATTTAAATGCATCCGCAGCCAATAAACAGCAGGCCATTGAACAAATTGCATCTGCACTGGCTCAATCTGGCTATGTGACTTCAGAATATCTTAACGGCATGTTACAGCGGGAACAGCAAACATCGACCTATTTGGGGAATGGTATCGCTATTCCCCATGGCACAACGGATACCCGTCATCTGGTATTAAATACGGGTGTACAGGTCTTTCAATTTCCTCAGGGAATTGAATGGGGAGAAGGTCAGACAGCTTATATTGTCATTGGTATTGCGGCCTGTTCTGATGAACATTTGTCTCTGCTACGCCAGTTAGCTCATGTCCTGAGCGATGAAAGTCTGGCACACCAACTTGCCAACACAGATTCAGCAGAGCAACTTCGCAGTTTATTAATAGGAGAGAAGCAATCAGCGGAGTTCCGGTTTGATGCCTCGATGATTGTGCTGGATATAGATGTGGATAATATCGTTACGCTACAGGCACTCAATGCAGGACGGTTACAGCAAATTAATGCTGTTGATCACCATTTTATCGCCGATGTTCTCAGCCATCCGCCGGTTAGTTTAGGGCAAGGTATTTGGCTATGTGACAGCCTTAAGGGCAATCTGCTCAGTGCAGCAACCGTCAGCCGCCCCATCCGCACGTTTAATCTCAACGGTGAACCTGTAGGAATGTTACTGACCATCTCCGTTGCCGATCGTCAACCAAACCCATTACTAAATCGACTGGGTAGCCTGTTAATCGCACAACAGGCAAAACGTCTGCTAACCGCAGATACAGCAACACTATTAGCGCTGTTAACCAGCGACACCATGCCTGATGAACAAGCGCTTAGTGCTGAATTTGTCATCCACAATGAACATGGACTACATGCTCGCCCCAGCACGGTGCTGCTTAATACCATCAAACAATTTAATACTGAAGTGACCGTCGCTAATCTAAACGGCAGCGGCAAACCCGTTAATGGACGCAGCATGATGAAACTGGTTTCTCTGGGGGTGCAAAAAGGCCACCGGTTACGTTTTACCGCCACTGGTAAAGATGCACAAAATGCACTCTCCGCTATTGGTAATGCTATCTCTGCGGGTTTAGGGGAAGGTGTATGAGCAGAAAAGTTGCAACCATTACCCTCAATCCTGCCTACGATTTAGTAGGAAGCTGCTCCGCCCTGGAGTTGGGTGAAGTGAATCATATCCAAACCACCGGATTACACGCCGCAGGGAAAGGGGTAAACGTTGCTCGAGTTCTGAAGAATCTGGGTATTGATGTCACTGTTGGTGGCTTTATCGGGCGGGACAATCAGGATGGCTTTCAACAACTATTTAGTGAATCGGGTATTGCCAATCGTTTTATGGTGGTTCCCGGACGTACCCGGATTAACGTCAAGCTGACAGAAAAATCGAGTGAAGTAACCGATCTGAATTTCTCTGGTTTTAACGTTCCACCACAGGATTGGGAGCGTTTTGTCACAGACTCACTCTCCTGGCTGGGGCAGTTTGACATGATTACTGTGAGTGGCAGTCTGCCTTCAGGTGTTTCTCCGGATGCTTTTACAGAATGGATGCTTCGATTACGCAGCCTCTGTTCCTGCATTATTTTTGACAGCAGTCGTGAAGCGCTGATTGCCGGTCTTAAAGCCTCGCCATGGTTGATTAAACCTAACCGTCGTGAACTGGAAATCTGGGCAAATCGTCCATTACCAACGATGAGTGACATCGTTAATGCTGCCCATGAACTTAGGGCACAGGGTATTGCTCACGTGGTTATCTCCCTCGGTGCGGAAGGGGCGTTATGGGTCAACAACTCCGGCGCATGGCTGGCTAAGCCGCCAATTTGTGAAGTGGTTAGTACCGTTGGTGCCGGTGACTCCATGGTTGCTGGTCTTATCTATGGTTTGCTGATGCGTGAATCCAGTGAACATACATTACGTTTAGCGACTGCGGTTGCGGCTCTCGCGGTTAGCCAAACCAGCGTTGGCATCGGAAATCGTCTTGAATTAGCCGCCATGATGTCGCGAGTTAATTTGATACCCTTTAATTAGAGGCAGGATGCATCATGAAAACATTACTTCTATCAGATAATTCACTGGGTCAGGCCGTTAGCCATCTGGCTAAATTCGCTTTGACTGCAAATATGGAAAAGGCAGGGCTAATTCAGGTAGACATTCTGGATGAGGCCGAACTGGTGATTGTGGTTGGCGATGCCATTCCTGAATCCTATTCGTTGGAAGGTAAAAAAATCTGGCTGGGAAATGCGCAGTTAGCTATCAGTCATCCTGAAGATTTCCTTTATCAGGCGATAACCAATGCCTATTTCCATCATAACAATCAGGCAGCCAGTAGCATCCCCAGTCAGGCTAAACGAATCGTAGCGGTCACCGCCTGCCCTACCGGCGTTGCCCATACTTTTATGGCCGCTGAAGCTATCGAAACCGAAGCTAAAAAACGCGGCTGGGAAGTAAAAGTCGAAACTCGCGGCTCGGTTGGTGCCGGTAATACCATTACGCTAGAAGAAGTAGCACAGGCTGATTTGGTCATAGTTGCGGCTGACATTGAAGTGGATTTAAGCAAGTTTGCCGGTAAACCTATGTATCGGACTTCAACCGGTCTGGCGTTGAAAAAAACCGTTCAGGAACTGGATAAGGCCGTTGAACAGGCACAAATTTTCACTCCACAACAACAAAGTAAGAGCACAGCCAGTAATAAAAAAGAGTCAGCAGGTCCCTATCGCCACCTGCTGACGGGGGTATCTTATATGCTGCCAATGGTAGTGGCTGGAGGATTGTGTATTGCCCTTTCATTCGTTTTTGGTATCACCGCGTTTGAACAACCGGGTACGTTGGCGGCGGCTCTGATGGATATCGGTGGTAAATCTGCTTTTGCCCTGATGGTTCCGGTATTAGCAGGTTACATCGCCTTCTCTATTGCCGATCGCCCCGGACTCACACCGGGTTTAATTGGTGGTATGTTAGCGGTTAGTACTGGTGCCGGATTTCTCGGTGGTATTATCGCGGGCTTTCTTGCTGGCTATATCGCGTTGTTTATCAGCAACAAGTTATATCTGCCGAAAAGCCTGTCAGCCCTGAAACCCATTCTGATTATTCCACTGGTTGCCAGTCTGGTAACAGGTTTGGTAATGATTTATGTGGTAGGTACACCAGTAGCAAAAGTTCTGGCTGCCCTAACCCAATGGCTGAAAGATTTAGGAACAGCCGACGCTGTTATGTTAGGCGCCATTCTGGGTGCCATGATGTGTACCGACATGGGTGGCCCTATTAATAAAGCGTCTTATGCCTTTGGAGTGACTTTGTTAAGCACCAAAATTTATGCTCCTATGGCCGCGATTATGGCTGCGGGGATGGTTCCACCATTGGCTATGGGACTGGCAACTCTGCTGGCAGCACATAAATTCACTAAAAATGAACAGGATGGTGGTAAAGCCGCTCTGGTACTGGGGCTAAGTTTTATTACAGAAGGCGCAATTCCTTTTGCAGCCAAAGATCCGATACGCGTTATCCCTTGCTGTATGGCAGGCGGAGCCCTTACTGGTGCTTTATCGATGATGTTCGGTGCTGAGCTGACGGCACCACACGGTGGCTTATTTGTACTACTGATTCCTGGTGCAGTTCATCCTGTCGTGGGTTATCTGATTGCTATTATCGCTGGCGCGGTGGTAACAGGGGTAACTTATGCAGTGATAAAACGCCGGGATGTTGTGGTGTCGGATGGGGTGATGCAGGTGGCGTAGTGGATTTAGTTTTGAGATGCTCTGGTGTTGGATCAGGGGCATTGCCCCTGACAACCCAAGATTTAACCACTGTTATTGTTTTGGGTTCTTTTTAGTTCTGTGTATATTTCGCCGCCTCAAATTCTGTGACTAACTCAGCCCCGCAGCCCGCGTCGAGTCAGGGGTGTTGAGGGGCGAACACCCCTGACAACCCCCGCCCTTTTTAATCGCCGCTGCCTTCGCAGACTGGTTCTGCGTTTGTACATTAGTCACTGCCTATATGGGCATGCGTGATTCGAGGTTGCGACTTGTGCTTTGATTTGCTTTTCTGAGAAGCATTGAGTAAGACATTTGTCTTTTGTCTTTTGTCTTTTGTCTTTTGTCTTTTGTCTTTTGTCTTTTGTCTTTTGTCTTTTGTCTTTTGTCTTTTGTCTTTTGTCTTTTGTCTTTTAAGTTAAAACATCCGAATGTTGCCGAAGGAAGCAAAAAAATAGCACGACCCGCAGGGATGCGGGTCGAGGCGCAGCGACGTCTGGAGCGGCTCTGCGCCGGTGCGTCATTTTTTTGCTGACTGAGGTTGCCGCCGCAACGCGGCTGTCAACAGTCGGCTGCGCAGGCGCGGGGAGTGCAGAGGGGCGTTCGCCTCAACGCCCCTTTGCTCGACGCAAACTCCACTGCCGAGATAAACACAGCACTTAAAGCGGCGAAACCTACACCGAACCAAACAGCATCAGCTTTTTTATTGTCTGAGGTTGCCGCCGCAACGCGGCGGTCAACAGTCGGCTGCGCAGGCGCGGGGAGTGCAGAGGGGCGTTCGCCCCAACACCCCTTTGCTCGACGCAAACACCATTGCCGAGATAAACACAACACTCAAAGCAGCGAAACTGTCACAAAACACAAAAACCAAACCTCCAAATACAAAAAGGGCCCGGAGTTACCCCCGAGCCCTTCTCAATCCAAAACAAAACTTACTGCTTCAATCCAACCGACGGCGACTTCATATACCGGAAGAACTCACTATCCGGACGAAGTACCATCACATCGCTTCCGCTATTAAAGCTGGTTTCATACGCACGTAAACTACGAATGAAAGCATAGAAGTCAGGATTTTGACTAAAGGCATCAGCAAACAGCTTAGCAGCAGTAGCATCACCAGAACCGCGAGTCATACGTGCTTCACGTTCTGCTTCCGCAATCGTCTTGGTTACACGATAGTCAGCCAGAGCGCGGATTTTTTCAGCCTCTTCCTGACCTTGTGAACGGTGACGACGGGCAACAGCTTCACGCTCTGCACGCATACGCTGATAAATCGCGTCCGACACTTCCGTTGGCAGGTTGATTTGTTTAATCCGCACGTCAATAACCTGAATACCCAGCTCAGCCATACTGTTGGCATTCACTAACGGTAACTTGTTATCAACCGGTAAAGTATCCGCAGTTGCCGGGGCCTTTCTTTCTTCTTGTGAAGAAGCTGAGGCTTCAGTCGCTGCTGGCGCAACTTCAGATGGTTTATCTTCATACCCATTGTTTAATGCATTACGAACGTCCTGCATTAATTGACCACGGGAGTCAGTCACCAGATCTTTAATGTCGCGTTGACCAATTTCAGAACGTAAACGGTCACTCAGTTTACTGTTCAGGATACGCTCTGCGTTGGCGCGGTTACCATCACCGGTTGCCAGATAGTAGCGGCTGAAGTCAATAATCTTCCACTTAACGTATGAGTCAACAATCAGGTCTTTGGTCTCTTTGGTTACAAAGCGGTCAGCCTGGTTGTTCATAGTCTGAATACGTGCATCTAACAGTTTTACCGAATCAATCAGAGGCATTTTAAAATGCAGACCCGGTTGGTAAACCTTTGGATTATCCTGAGAGTCACGTAACACTTTACCGAAGCGCAGAACAATACCACGGCTTCCTTCTTCCACGACAAACAGGGAAGTAAAGATACCGACAACAACAATAACGATAATAGGAATAAGTAATTTACGCATCGGTGATTATCCTCTTCCTAAGCCAAATGAATTAAGACGCTCGTTGTAAGCATCGTTACGCTCTTGCGTAACTTTATTGGTGCTCTGTGATGCCGTTGAACGTCTGGTCGTTTCTGGCTTACTGTTGGTTACTGTCGCGGCCTGAGGTGCTTCAGTTGGCGTTTCAGTACTTGCCTGTGGAGCTACAGGTTGTTGTACTGCTGCGCCACCTTTACCACGCATCAGTTGGTCCAGCGGTAGAACCATCAGGTTATTACTCTTATCATCCACCAATACTTTATTGGTTTTACCCAATACTTTTTCCATGGTTTCAATATACAGACGTTCGCGGGTAATATCCGGAGCGGCTTTATATTCAGGCAATAGCTTGGCAAAACGAGAGACTTCACCTTCTGCTTCCAGAACGGTACGAGCCTCATAAGCTTTGGCATCTTCAATCAGACGCTGAGCTTTACCATTCGCGATTGGCTGTGCTGCGTTAGCATAAGCTTCAGCTTCACGGATATAGCGTTGTTCATCTTCGCGAGCGTTAATCACATCATCAAACGCGGCTTTTACTTCTTCCGGCGGACGAGCTGCCTGGAAGTTAACGTCCAGCACCTTCAGACCCATATCATAAATCTGAATGGTTTTTTCCAGCTCTTGCTTGGTGTCATCACGGACAATGGTACGACCCTGGGTCAGAATACGGTCCATGGTGTACTTACCAATAACAGAACGTAATGCACTGTCGGTCGCCTGACTCAAGCTGTCATCAGCATTGGTCACACGGTACAGATATTTAATCGGATCGGAAACCTGATACTGTACGTTCATCTCTGCACGTACTACGTTTTCGTCAGAAGTCAGCATAATGCCTGATGCTGCCAACCCACGAACCGCTTTGGTATTGACGGGTTTAACCGAGTCGATAAACGTTGGTTTCCAGTTCAGACCCGGCCCAACCATCGCTGGTTGTACCTGACCAAAACGGGTAATTACACCTAATTCACCTTCTTTGATGGTATAGAAACCACTGGCGGCCCAGATAACAACCACAACCACAGCAAGAATGCTGAACAGGCGACCACCCATAACAGGTACGCCAGAATTGCCGCTGTTACCACCACCGCTACCAGATTTACCCAGTAACCCACCTAACTTACTAAAAATATTGTCCAGATTCAGCGACTGCTGGCCACGACCTTTATTCGGTCCACCGCTGTTGTTCCCCCCGGGGTTGTTATTGTTACCACTCCCCCACGGATCGCGGTCCTGGCCATTATTACCGGGCTGATTCCACGCCATGTTTTTGCTCCACTCATTTACGATCGTTTTATCGGGCACAATCTAACAGGTCTCATTCAACAATGAAGTTTTCCAGAGCCTGCTCTTGTTTACAGAGGCGACGCCAGTCAACGATTGGCATCCTAATAACCAAACCGATGCTTCCATCCTCTTCAATCCACTCTTTAATAATGGCCTGAAGCTGATAAAAACGACTGCGTAACCGACCCTGTTCTACAGGCAATTTCAGTTCGTATTGCGCAATCTCACCGGAAAGACGTTCCGTCAATGCACGGAACAATAATTCAATACCATCACCAGACTCGGCTGAAAGCCAAACCCTGACGGGTAAATTGCTTTCATCTCTATCAATACGCGGAGCAAAATCCTCCAGCATATCAATCTTATTCATTACCAGCAGAACTGGTATTTCATGGGCTTCAATTTCAGTTAAAACTTCATTGACCGCTTCAATATTCTCATCGACCCGACCATCTGCCGCATCAATCACATGCAACAATAAAGACGCCTGACGTGTTTCCTGCAAAGTTGCTTTAAACGCGGCCACTAAATCGTGGGGTAAATGGCGAATAAAACCAACGGTATCAGCCAGAACAGTTGCACCCACATCTTCCACCTCAATACGGCGTAAGGTTGGATCCAGTGTCGCAAATAGCTGATCGGCTGCATAAACACCGGCAGTCGTAATACGATTGAAAAGGGTAGATTTCCCTGCGTTGGTATAGCCCACCAGCGATACGGTTGGAATATCGGCTCGCATGCGAGCCCGCCTTCCTTGCTCACGCTGCTTTTCAACTTTTTCAAGTCGGGCAAGGATCTGGCGTATTCGGTCCCGAAGCAAACGACGGTCAGTTTCTAACTGCGTTTCCCCCGGACCGCGTAAACCTATCCCACCTTTTTGACGTTCAAGGTGAGTCCAGCCACGAACTAAGCGGGTTGCCAGATGGCGCAACTGAGCCAACTCAACCTGCAACTTACCTTCGTGAGTTCTTGCGCGTTGGGCAAAAATATCGAGAATCAACCCGGTACGGTCAATTACCCGACACTCACAAAGCCGCTCAAGGTTACGTTCCTGAGCGGGCGAGAGGGAGTGGTTAAACAACACTACCGAAGCACCTGTAGCCTGTACCGCATCAGCAATTTCCTGAGCTTTACCTTCGCCTACAAAGTATTTGGCATGTGGGGCTTTACGGCTGCCAGTAACGACCTGCAACGCCTCCACTCCCGCAGAAGAAACCAGAGATTCAAACTCACTGAGATCTTCCGTATCTTTTTCCTGGGAGAAATAAACATGCACCAGTACCGCCTGCTCACCAGCATCATATCGGTCAAACAAGTGCATGACTCCTCAAATAGAAATAACTGAGTAACTTATTCAGATACATCATCTTCCTGTTGTGACTGCATACCACCCTGGTAATTACCCACGCTTCCAGTTGGCGCATTGCTATGATGCGAAACTGGACGAGAAGGAACTACCGTAGAGATAGCGTGCTTATAAACCATTTGGCTAACCGTATTTTTCAACAGGATAACGAATTGATCGAAAGATTCGATTTGGCCTTGTAACTTAATACCGTTTACCAGATAAATAGAAACTGGAACACGTTCACGCCGCAGTGCGTTTAAAAACGGGTCTTGTAAAGATTGCCCCTTAGCCATTTTTCTTTTCCTTATCTCTTTGTATATATTTGTTGTTTGTTACCAAGAGCCAGAGGCCCTAAAATAAACTGCGTAAAAATGATACATTTCGTACAAAACAAAGCCATTGAGTACATTAAAGTATATAACCTATTAATTGTACACAATCATAAGCCTATACACTAATAGCACGTGTAACTCTTTCCATGGCATTTTTCAGTTGTTCACTATCTAACCAATCGACGTTTTCCCAACCGCGCAACCATGTCATTTGCCGTTTAGAAAGTTGCCGCGTTGCACAAATTCCCCGATAAACCATCTCATCGTGGTCTATCTCTCCATTCAGGTACATCCACATCTGCCTGTAACCCACGCAGCGCATGGAGGGAAGGTCAGTATGTAAGTCGCCACGAGCCATCAATTGTCGAACTTCACCTTCAAAACCCGCTGTAATCATCTGCTGAAAACGTGCTTCAATTCTCTGATGTAACAATTCTCGGGAAGATGGCGCTATAGCAAATTGGTGTACACGATATGGTAACGTTTCACCAGCAATTTGTGTCAACTCTGTTAAAGTTTTACCTGAAATGTAAAAAACTTCCAGTGCTCTGCTTAATCGTTGCGGGTCATTTTGATGAATTCTGGCTGCCGCTATCGGATCAATCTGTTGTAAGCGTTGGTGTAAAACCGCCCACCCCAGCTGCATTGCTTCACTTTCTATTCGTTCACGTACTTCAGGATCTGCTGAAGGCAAAGGCGATAATCCTTCCAGCAGTGCCTTAAAGTACAGCATGGTTCCACCCACCAACAGAGGAATACGCCCACGATTAACAATATCGGCCATCTCGGTTAACGCATCGGCACGAAAATCTGCGGCGGAATACGCTTCTGATGGATCGCGAATATCAATCAGTCGGTGTGGCGTCTCATCCAGTTCTTGCCGGGTTGGTTTGGCAGTACCAATATCCATACCACGATATATCAAAGCGGAGTCAACACTCACTACTTCAACAGGTAAATGTTTGTAAAGCTCTGCCGCTAAAGCTGTTTTTCCTGAAGCCGTTGGCCCCATAAGAAAGATAGCAGTAGGTAATGTATTCATATCGCTATTCACCCTGTAAAGCCTCCAGGGCGAGCTGCAGGTTAATTGGCTGTAGCATATTGGCCGGAGGATTTGCTATCAGCTCAGGGCATAAACGCTCCAGATCTGCCAATAGCTGTATGGCATGGGCCTGAGTCCACTGGGTATTCTCACTGGTAAGTTTACTCGCCAGCCAGTGAGTTAACATTTGCTTATCTACCGCCTCATTTTCCCCCAAGTAACGTAACAGCGCAGGCAGTAACTGCTGTAAATTCTGTTGGCGCAGAGGCAGAGGCACTCCGTGAACCTGAAGGCGGTTACGTTCAATCGAAAGATCGATACCAAAATGATTCAGTAGCGCTTTGTGATTAGTCATCCCCAGCTTCTCTTTATCACCCAGTGTTAATGCCAGTGGAATCAATAAAGGTTGCGGTTTAAGCGGTTCCGACGACAGTAGCAGTTGAGTCTGACGTAAATAATGTTCCGCTATCGGCAGCGATAATAAAGCCAGTACCGTGCCCCGTTCTACAATGGCATGGCAAGGCTGCCATACTGACAGCACGCGCCCAAAACTATGAGCCGCGCCTTTATCCAGCATTGAGGCGGGAATTGGCGATGTTGGCTGTGAGCGGGAAGTAAACTGCGGCATTTTCAGCGTGGTTGCCACATCCGGCAATGGCGCACTTTTTTCTGGAAACAATGATGGTTTAGCCGAGTCAGATGAAGTGTCTGATAAGTTATCATCCGAATTAGCATCGGTTTGCAACAGACGGCGATAAAGCTCGTTTTCACGGGCTACCAATGTCGGTGAGCGTGTAGCTCCCGGGGTATAAGGTGCGGGACTATTACCGCTACCCTGCCCTGAAGAAGACTTATCTCCCGCTGAACGCCTGGCTTCATTTGGCGAATTATTGCTGTCTGCCGGACGATTAAAACGATTCTCCCCGGCAGAGGCGCGATTTTCGGGCTGCCAGTTAACGTCGTCGGCTGAATTATCGCTCAGTGGCAAGGCCGGAGCACCGGACTGTTGCAAAACCGTAACCACTGCCTGATAGATAAAATCATGCACCAGTCGGGATTGATGGAACCTGACCTCATGTTTAGCCGGATGCACATTGACATCCACCTGATGTGGGTCAATCTCCAGATATAAAACATAAGCCGGGGACTGATCTTCAGCCAGTTGGGTCTGATATGCCTGACGTATCGCATGATTTAATAAACGATCGCGCATCATGCGGCCATTAACATAACAATATTGCATATCGGTCAGTGTACGAGCACCAACGGGATCGACAACCCACCCATCGATTTTCAGATCGCCGTGTTGCCATGAGATAGCCAGTGCATGTTGTAAAAACTGAGTACCGCAAATACTACCTAACCTACGCTCACGAGGCTCATTCTCTTTTATTGCCCGATACTGACGGATCATTTTGCCATTGTGCTGCAGGTTAATACTGACATCAAAACGTGCCAGTGCAATACGACGAATCACTTCATCAATATGGGTGAATTCTGTTTTTTCAGTACGTAAGAATTTGCGGCGTGCGGGAGTGTTATAAAACAGATCCAGGACTTCCAGCGTCGTTCCGACAGGGTGAGCGGCTGGCTTAAGCGTGACGTCCATATCCCTGCCTTCCGCATAAGCTTGCCAGGCTTCATTTTGTTCTGCGGTGCGGGAAGTCAGGGTTAAACGAGAAACGGAGCTGATACTGGCTAGCGCTTCACCACGAAATCCGAGGCTGATAATCGCTTCCAGATCGTCAAGAGTGGCAATTTTACTGGTTGCATGGCGAGCCAGTGCCAAAGCGAGTTCATCTTTGTTAATTCCACAGCCGTTATCTCGGATGCGGATAAGTTTAGCGCCGCCTTTCTCAATATCGATATCAATGCGAGTTGCTCCGGCATCCAGGCTGTTTTCAACCAGCTCTTTCACCACGGATGCCGGCCGCTCAACAACTTCTCCAGCGGCAATTTGGTTTGCTAACTGTGGTGGCAAAACCTGAATCGGCATGACAACTCCTGATAATAAACCCGATATTTATGAACTTGATATAGTCAGAACCTGCCCTAAACGAACTTCATCTGACGTCATTTTATTATGCTGCTTTAAATCTGCGATGCTAACGCCGTATTGACTACTGATACCTGACAGAGTATCACCCTGAACCACCTTATGCTTGCGGATATCAGTTGTCTTTTTAACAGATTTAGTCTCTTTTTTACCTACAGAAGCCGCTACCTGATTAGTTATGGGGGCCGTTGCCGGTACTTTCAAGCGCTGACCAACCCAAACTCCCGCTTTTTTCAATGAATTGAGTTCTGTCAGCATTTTGGTGGTTGAACCATAGCTTACTGCAATTTGTGATAAGGTTTCACCGCGTTTCACCACATGAACTGATGTTTTACCGCTATTTTCCTTATTTTTATTGCTTGCCAGTGCTTTGGTTTGCTCAGTTGGTGCTTTACCTTTCTGGATAGCACTGGTCTTTTTCACCGGAGTTGCTGAATCTAGTGGATGGGCCTGAAAATAACTGCGAATACCTTTATAGATAGCCTGTGCCAGTTTATTCTGGAAATCTGCACTACCTAATAAACGCTCTTCACCGGTATTCGAAATAAATCCTGTTTCTACCAGCAAAGAAGGAATATCTGGCGAGCGCAATACGCCTAAACTGGCGTGTTCCGGACTGCGTTTATGCAATGAACCAATACGTCTCATTTCAGTCAAGACTTTCACCGCCACGTCATAGCCCACGCGTTGCGAATGACCAAATTGTAAATCCAGCACTGCCTGACTTAAATAGGGGTTATCTTCGCTGTTTGCCAATACATCTCCTGCGCCACCCAGTAACTCAGATTGCTTTTCATGCTGTTCCAGCCAGCGCCCCAGTTCTGTATTAGCCCGGCGATTAGATAACACCCAAACGGAAGCACCTGTCGCATTGCGGTTAGGTGCCGCATCCGCATGAATAGAAACCAGCAGATGGGCATTTTTATTACGAGCTACGTCGGAACGCCCCATAACAGAAATAAAGTAGTCACCATCGCGGGTTAATACCGCTTTGTAGTCAGGATCGTTATCCAACAGCGCCTTTAGCTTACGGGCAACGGAAAGCGTAACCGTCTTTTCCTGCAGCCCATTTAAACCAACCGCTCCGGAATCTTTTCCACCGTGGCCGGCATCGATAGCAATCACAATCTTTTCACCACTACTATTTCTAACCCGGGCAGGACGACTCTCGGTTTTAACAATCACATCATCTTGTGGTGCCATGGCATCACCAGAGAAAGGATTACGCCCGGTAGTAGCGGTTGAAGTTTTAGACTGGTTAGTTTTAGTGGTAGACGTTTTAGCAGGAGTAGCCTTATTGCTGGTATTGGTCGCCGCTGTTTTTGGTACCGCCTGTTTTTCAGCCTGAATAGTAAACACCACCCAATATTGAGCACCCTGCTTACTGGAACTGGCTTTTACCGTGGCATTCTGTTTGAGTTCAAAAACCAGCTGAATACTGTTGTTGTCTTTTGGGGTACCAGAGCTAATGCGATTCACAATATTTTGACCGCTAAACTTCAGCGGTAATCCCTGAACGGCACGCCCACTTTGACGCACATCGATCAACACTCGGGCCGGGTTTTTCTGGCTGGAATAGGCATATATTGGCTGGCTATCAAACGCCAGCGTCACTTTGGCCTGCGAAGCACTGTTATTCACCTGTACGTCAATTAAAGAGGCTGCTCCGGCAGGCCAGGCGATCACCAACCACACCAGAGTGAGTAATTCAATCCAGATTTTTTTCATTATGCTACTTTCCCTGTAAACCAGACTGGTGAATATCATTAAGACGCGCCAGCATCAGCTCACCTTGTGCGGTCCCCGCTGACAATACCACCTGTCGACCGTCATCATGATAACTGAAGTGTAACTCCAGATCTGGCTGAGGAAACATACCGCTCCCTCGTTGTGGCCATTCAACCAGACACAGACTGTCTGATTGGAAGTAGTCGCGGATCCCCATAAACTCAAGTTCTTCCGGATCGGCCAGGCGATATAAATCAAAGTGATAAACATTGAAATTGCCTAAGTCATAAGGCTCTACCAATGTATAAGTAGGACTTTTTACGTTCCCCTGATGGCCTAAAGCCTGTAGGAAACCACGGCTAAAGGTAGTTTTTCCTGCACCAAGATCGCCCTGTAAAAAAATCACACCTGATTTATCACAGGCACCCGCCAGTGCGGCACCTAAAGCAACCGTAGCTGCTTCGTCGGCTAATGTTAAAACCAATTCTTTCATGTATTCCTGAATATCATTCAATTAATCAAGGGTTCACCAGCTTTGGAATTTCCCGCAGTAAATCCGTTGCTATCATACCTCTTTCCCCCTGTCGCCATGCGACAATATCTGCTGCACCGCCGTGAATAACACAGCCAGCACAGGCAGCATCAAACGGAGAAAGACCCTGTCCGGACAGGCTGGCAATGATACCTGATAACACGTCACCCATGCCGCCAGATGCCATACCCGCATTACCTACGTCGGCAACGGCCAGATGAAGGTTTTCGTCAGCAATAACCGTTCCCGCACCTTTCAGTACTACTACACCACCATAACGTTCAGCCAGCTTCTGAGCTGAAAGTAAGCGGTCGCTTTCAATCTGTTGAATATTACACTGCAAAAGCCGGGCGGCTTCCCCTGGATGGGGCGTAATGATGCGATTTTGCCGTTTATCGGGACTGATTGCCAGCAAGTTAAGCGCATCAGCATCCCAAAGCATTATCTTTTCACTGGCACTCACCTGCTTTATGGCTGCTTTAGCCCATTCAGAGGTACCTAATCCCGGTCCTATCGCGATGACATCAGCCCAGGCGATACCGGCATCCAGACTCTCTTCCGTCAGTTCCTGAACCATCAACTCAGGGCGAGCGGCTAAAACAGGCGCAATATGCTCCGCACGGGTCAATACTCTCACCAATCCTGAACCGGTACGTAACCCAGCTTCTGCCGCCATTCGTATAGCACCACCGGTTCCAATCTCTCCGCCAATCACCAACAGCTTGCCATGGTCGCCTTTATGGGAACAGGGACTACGGGGCTTAATCCACCGTTGAAGATCGGTAACGGTAAGACGTTGAATCGGGGCCTTTTGTTCCCTGATCCAGTCAGATAATCCTAAAGCATCATAATACAGCGCTCCGGTAACGTTTCTGGCTTGTCCGGTTAGCAATCCTGATTTTAGTGCAACAAAAGTTAATGTTTGACTGGCCTGAATAACTGCCCCATTTGCCGAGCCGGTATTAGCATTCAAACCGGAAGGAACATCCAGCGCAACAATAGGAGCAGGATACTGATTGGCTCGATGAATTAAAGTGGAGTAAGGCTCCCACGGTTCAGACTGAATTCCGGTACCTAATAAACCATCGATAATTAGATCGTAATTCTCTGGCCATGCCGCATTCTCTGGCAATACAGAACCATAATTATTGCTCCAGTTATCCCTCGCCTGACGCGCTTCCGGCGGCAATGTGTGCATATCGCCACAGCCAACCAAAGCCACCTCAATACCATATTGTCTGGCATAGCGCCCAATAACATAACCATCGCCACCGTTATTGCCGTGCCCGCATAATATTAACCAGCGCCGGGCATCGGGATAAAGTTTACGACATAAAAGAAATGCCGCTTCACCTGCCCGTTCCATCAGTTGATAGAGAGAAACACCAACGTGCCTGGCACCTGACTTTTCATTTTCACGTACCCAGTCGGCGCTGAAGACAGAATGTGGTAAACTTATGCTGTTCCGTTTCTGCTGATGGTCTGTCATGTCACATCCTCTCGATTTCAATCTATTAGCCCAACATATCAAGCAATGGGGGCAAGCACTAGGTTTTCAACAGGTTGGTATCTGCGACACTGACCTGACGCTGGAAGAACCTCGATTGCAAGCCTGGCTTGATAAACAATACCATGGCGATATGGCGTGGATGGCTCGCTATGGCATGATGCGGGCCAGACCTCATGAACTGGAACCCGGAACGCTGCGCGTTATCAGCGTACGTATGAACTACCTTCCCCCCCATGCATCGTTCGCAAAATCGCTTGCCGATCCGAATATTGGTTACATCAGCCGATACGCGTTAGGCCGCGATTATCATAAAGTATTACGCCAACGATTAAAAAAGCTGGGAGAGAAAATTCAGCAACATTGCGAAAATTTACATTTCCGCCCTTTTGTCGATTCCGCACCTATTATGGAACGGCCTTTAGCGGCTAAAGCAGGAATTGGCTGGACAGGTAAGCACTCACTCATTATTAACCGCGAAGCGGGCTCCTGGTTTTTCCTTGGGGAATTACTGGTTGATCTCCCGCTCCCCATTGACCAGCCGGTAGCTGAAGAATGTGGGCGCTGTATCGCTTGCATGACCTTATGCCCCACCGGTGCCATTGTTGAGCCCTATACGGTAGATGCCCGACGCTGCGTCTCTTATTTAACTATCGAACTGGAAGGCGTCATTCCTGAAGAATTACGTCCGTTGATGGGGAATCGAATATATGGTTGTGACGATTGCCAATTGGGATGCCCATGGAATCGGATAGCACCGCTTACTGAAGAACAAGATTTTCTTCCCCGACCAACGTTGCACCACTCGTCGCTTTTAGAACTATATGCCTGGGATGAGGCTACTTTTCTATCTAAAACCGAGGGTTCTCCTGTTCGCAGAATTGGTCACATGCGGTGGCTAAGAAATATCAGCGTTGCGCTGGGAAATGCACCTTATCAGCCTGAAATTATTGAAGCTTTAAAACAGAGAAAAGGCCTCTACCCGATTGTTGATGAACATATAGAGTGGGCACTTGCTCGCCAATGGGAAAAGCGGGAACAACAAGGTACAGAGGTGCTGGCACCGAAACAGTTAAGGCTTATTCGTTCCGTAGAAAAAGGATTACCCAGAGATGCATAATCCACCTCATAAGAGGGAGAAAAAAGCATAATATAAAACTCCAGTGGTTTGTGCATAAAAAAATCAAAAGGCTTTATCTATCAATCGCGAAAAAAACGTCAAGCGATCAAAACAACAATTTTAAAATTAAAAATCCTTTTAATTTCAACTTATAAAGTTTCTGAAATTTTTAGCTCATTAAGTAATAATCTTATCCCCTGATGGAATAAATCTGTGGATAACTCTGTTGACAATAATGAAAAGGCGTATAAATAAAGACTCACAGAGGTATTTAAAATACCTCTGCAAATAACGAAGAAAAGAGCACTAATAATATTAAAACTAAAAAATAGAATTATTCGCTACCGGCTTTAAATTAAAAACTGTCAGTAGTCGTAAATTTACCGCCACCGCTTGAGGAAGAAGAACTAAAACTCCCACCACCGGATGAAGAGGAGGAACTATATCCTCCACTCCGGGATGAAGACGAGCGACTGGAACTGCTTCGGGAAGACGATGAACGGCTGGAACTCGAGCTGGATGTAGACCAAAAACCCCCGGAAGAACTTGAGCTGGAACTTGAACTCGAGCTGTAGCTGGAAGAACTGGAACTATTATTGCTCGGCACATACCGGACGCTTTTTAATATTTCTAACAGATGGCGGGAACCAAAATCACCGCTAAAAATTGAAACTAAAATAGTTTCGATTTGATTCATACCAATATCATAGTGGTATTTACTACGATTCAAGTCGCTATTAATAAAACTCTGCGCCATTGCATGAATACGATCGTATTCCGTACCAACCCTTACCCATTCCGGATAGAGGGTAGCAATATCATTCTCAAACGAAGCAATACTATTTTTCGTTGCCAGTACTCTTTTTAATAATTCATCATCTAAAGATGATTCTGTTTTTAAGGTCAATGTATTTAATCTATCAAGCGGCAGTGTTTGCATAACCTCAGCAATCTTAGCGGTAACAGATTCAAATAATACCCCGTCCCCGGTGATATTTTTGCGCAGCTCTTCATGCAGCTTTTTAATATTAATGTGGCCTTCATCAAGCACTTTTTCTAACCGGGCCAACTGCTGATTGACCTCCGCCAGACCTACGTTTTGTGCAGCACCGGCAATCATCGTATCGCGTTCAGCAGATAGCGCTTCAAGTCGCTGATTCATCGTCAGTTGACGTTTAGCGATTTCCTGTTTCATCGCATGTAGCATATTGTAATTACGGAAATTACGTGGGAAATCAATCTGACGAGCCAGCCAGTTATCAAGATTACGGAAGATCCACTTTCCCCGATAATCAGGCTGGCCGAACTTACGCTGGATTAAATAATGAAACGAAGCGTTTGAATCATATTCAGTCAACTTGTTATCCGCTTCTTCCTGTATTTGATGACTCAGTTCATCAATTGATAATGCCTCATTATCAACCTGGGTATATTTATTATTCAGGGAGACAAAGGCCGGATCTTGCGACAGCAGGTCGTCACGACGTTTTTCTAACTCTTCGGCTTCCGCCGTTAGCTGGTTATAGTTCTGCTGATCCTTTTCTGCTTTTTGTTTTAACGAACTTAACCGATTATTTAAATCCGCTATCTGGCTTTTCAGTTGGTCTATCAATTGATTGATCTGGTTAATATCCTGAACGTTAGGACTCTCCAGCAGCAGCACTTTAGCCATTTGCTGGTAGATACTCATCAGTTCTCTTTTTAACTCCACGATCTTTTCGCGACTGAACATAATATTGGTATTCAGTTCACGAGATCGTCTTTCCAGCTCAACCTCATGGTTATAGATAAGGTTTGATACTTCAGAAGCTTTCATAACTTACCACTCCATGATGATTTTGCCGTTACTGGAACGAGCATAGCTGAAATTCAGCGAACCAACCGGTTTTCTGCCCGCCAGATTACTTTGAATATGGCCGTCATCCATCTTATCTTTTCTGACTTTCAGATATTCACTTTGCGGTACTTGTAGCCCAAAGATGGTCACCTGTCGGAGTTTGCCGGTTTCAGAATCCGTCAGCCACAGCGGGAAAGGTCTCCCTTGCGGAGTCAATGCTTCGACCACCACATACCAAGTTTTACCGCCACTATCGTCATAGGTTCTTTCCACGCCAGACTTTTCACCAACGCGATCAACAATAGTTAAAGTCAGATTGGTCTGAGCTAGCTGCTTCAAATACTCTAACTGTTGCAGCGCTTCTTTAGCCTGCGCAACACGGAACAGGCTCAGGTCGTTCTGAATTGCATCCGCATAGCCTTTAACCGTCTCTTTATCCTGCTGGGATTTAACCAAGCTATTCAATGAACTCACTACACTATCGGCCTGCAATGCGAGCTTATGGATATCGAGTGCATCTCTGTAGCTGGTTTCCAGTGAAGTGATATCAGCGCCGAGAGTAGGTGTGTTATTAGCCACTGCATAGGTTGCGGTATCAAACGCTTTACGAACCGGCTGATATTTTTGATACAGCTGTTCGAAACTCTTAGCATCAGCAACCTGCTGAATACGCCCGTCATTAGTTGCTACCGATTGATAACGGGTTAGCGTATCGCCCAATGAGCGATAGTCTTTCTCCATCATCTGGTAAATAGCCACCAGATACTCTTTTTGATCCAACAGGGCAGGACGAGAAGATTCGCTCAGATTCAGCGTACGATCGAAAGCAACCTGCTTCTCGCGCAGCTGTGCTATCAGCTTAATCCCCTCGTCTTTCAAAGACTGGCCTTGCGATGTAGCATAGCGCAATGGTTTCTGACTTAGCGAATCAAACTCACGCTGATAACCAGCGATGCTCTTAATAAGCTGCACTTCAGCTTCTTGCTGTTTAACAATCGAATCTTTTACTACCCGAGTCATCATATAACCGGCGCTGAAATAGACGCCCAGCGCAATTAATACAGCGATAAATAGGTAAACAAAGATTCGACGCTTAAGGTAAAGCTTAGCCAGCAGGCGCTGATGCCATGCAGGCTTAATCATTTGAAAACGCAGTCGATCGGAGAACCATTCATTTACGCCCTGTTCTATCAGTTCGTCCTGAATGTTCATGCCTCTCGACTGGTAATACTCTTTGATTTTTTCGGCAATTTTACGGCGTAGCCCGGCAGGATTAAGTTGCTCTTCTAACGCAATCTGCTGCTGATAGAGGTCATCAATAATCGCCATTGCACCTAACTGATCGCTAAGCTTTACTTCACTCATTCAACGGCAGCCTTCAGCACAATTTCAGAGAAACGACGTTTTCCGTCTTCTACGATATTTTCCAGCTCTTTAGCATTGTTGGTTGACTCAACCCGCAGCTCTTCAATTAGCTTATGGCTGGATTCCTGATAGCTGGTAATCGCATTAACCAGCGAGCGAATAGATTCCGCTTTAATAGTAGAACCGTAACCCGCGCGCAGCCCTGCTTCCAGATGCTTGTTACCGGCTTCAGCAATAGTTTCCAGACCTTTGTTGATGCCTTCTTTCATAGCTTCCAGCGTTTTAGTGCTTTCAGACAGGCCGCTTAATGATGTCATCGAGGCTGACAGTGCAGTAAATACGATTTCATTAGTAGAGAAAAACACGACGCTCTGGCGATAAACTCGCTCTTTTACTGATGAAGTTTGCTGTAAACGGGCAAATACTGCTTCCGCAGAGTTATAAGCCACCAGTAAGTTTTCAGTCAGATCTTTTACGATCTGGTAGCGCTCATCTTCTTTTTGCATCAATCGCAGTGCTTCATCGCGGCTTAGCTCTAAACGAGCCAGTTCAGCGGCATCAGTGGTAGTTGCACTCTCTCTGGCATCATGGGCTGCCTGAAGCTGAGTCTTGCACTGTTCCAGACTCTTTTCCGCCAATGTCAGTAGTTCCTGAGCGTCAATCTGCGCCTGTTTTAAACCGAAACGGAAATCCTGATAGGCATCCAGAATGGTACGTTCACGGCTGATTTGCTCAGATGAGGCTTTGGCAACCTCCATATAGGTTTCTTTGATCTTATTGAAACGATCGGGAATTGAACCTCTGACTAATACCATCCAGCCATTCTTCACCCGTTCAACCAGATCCAGCTTACCGTCATCCAGCCAGGTCACCATATTTTGAGCATCATTACGAATCGAATCGAATGCTGCCACAATTGTGCCCTGACGGTTAGCGATATCCATACCCATAATGTTGTCACGCACGATAGCGTTGAAGCTGCTTTGTTGTTGTAGAGTACGGGCAATGGCAACTACACGATTATTATCAAGGTTAGAAATAGCATCCAACAGTGTCATGACCGGTGCTTCAGGCTCTCCGGCAACAATAATGCCAAGTTGTTTAAGTTTTTGAACTGCGCGGTCAGTATATGAAACGATAGAATTCATCAGGTTATCCTTGCTTTAGTGCGATATAAGTACGCTAACAGAGTGTGTTTTTCTGACTGCTCCCCGAAGTATCCCTTTCAGTACATTATCGGAGCTGGTTCCCCAGCATAGTGTCAGCAATCTGATCTGCCGGATGTTATACCATTCCTGAACTTCTATGCCAATAAAAGAGTAAACACCAGAAACAACAAATTCATTATTAATCATTTAGTTATGATTATATATCGGCATGGCATATCTGAATGTTTTCTTTGGAAAGCGTTGTATTTCGATAAATCGATTCACCTCTCCTTTTTGTACTAGTCTTAATAGTTGGGAGGAAAATCACTTAATTTTCCTCCTGCAGGAAATGATTGAGCATAAAAACTCAATGTCATTAGCATCTCTAATATCATGATTTTGAAAGTCAATCTTTAGCAAAGACGTATAAGGAACGAAAAGATGTCAACAACAAATACGATTAAGCTCAAAGATGGAACGACGCTGTACTATAAGGATTGGGGTTATGGTCAACCTGTAGTATTCAGTCATGGCTGGCCACTCTCTTCTGACGCCTTCGAAGATCAAATGTTGTTTCTCGCCTCCCATGATTACCGGGTAATAGCTCACGACCGCCGGGGACACGGGCGCTCTTCGCAGCCATGGGGAGGCCACAATATGGATCAATATGCAGACGATCTGGCTGAATTAACTAAAGCGCTGGATTTACGTGATGCCATACATGTAGGGCATTCAACCGGGGGTGGTGAAGTTGCCCGTTATATAGGGCGTCATGGTACTCAAAGAGTATCAAAAGCGGTATTAATTGGTGCCGTTCCCCCCATTATGTTGAAAACCGACTTCAATCCGGCGGGACTTCCCAAAGAAGTGTTTGATGGTATCCGTAAAGGCGTCCATGACGACCGTTCGCAGTTCTTTAAAGACCTGTCTGAAACCTTCTATGGTTTCAATCGTTCTGATTCAAAACCTTCGCAGGGCCTGCGCGACAGCTTCTGGCTACAAGGGATGTCTGGTTCTATTAAAGCACTTTATGACTGCGTAAAAGCCTTTTCTGAAACCGATCAGCGGGAAGATCTCAAGAAGATGACCATCCCGACACTGGTCATTTATGGTGATGACGATCAGATTGTGCCACCAAAAAGCTCCAGTGAAGCGGCAATCAAGTTGCTGCCAGACCCGCACGTTAAAGTGTATAAAGGTGCATCACACGGCCTTTGCAGCACGCACAAAGACCAGATTAATAAAGATTTACTGGAGTTTATCAGAGGGAAGTAACATTCCTTATTAATTGATAACGAAAGAATTATAGCCCCGGAACACTGGGGCTTTTATTTAGAACTGGCTGTCACTCTCTGACCGACTTGCTACGTTGCCTTTACGTTTAGTGAATAACATCCCGACGCTACCAATTATCAAACCACCTGTTGAGGTTGCGGGATGTAAGATGACTATGGTCTGACACAAGCGTTCCCACAAGGATCCTGCGAATCAATGGCTAAAAGAATATATTGCAAATTCGGTATGACGAAACATCAACAGAGATTGTTGGGAGCGTAGTAAAAAAGTAGGATCGTACGAAGAAAAATTTGGAGCGGGAAACGAGACTCGAACTCGCGACCCCGACCTTGGCAAGGTCGTGCTCTACCAACTGAGCTATTCCCGCATTAGAGAGGTAAATCTGATGCTGTTATCTGAAATTTGGAGCGGGAAACGAGACTCGAACTCGCGACCCCGACCTTGGCAAGGTCGTGCTCTACCAACTGAGCTATTCCCGCATCTCAATGCAGATAACTCCTTACGCAAGATAACTTGTTGTTATAACGCTATGATTATAAAAACAAAATAACTACACCCTGCGTTTGGATGCGCTGCATTATGTACTAAACTCATAACGCTGGCAAGACTTTTAACGAAAATTTTTACTGGTCAAAATAACCGCAAAGCCAACTGTAGCAACCAATGCAGACGATTTTTTCACCAATTGACCAAAATCAGTCCATAGGGATTGTCTGAGTTTGGATATCGTTTTCCTGACGATTACAGAATAGACCAAAGCGCCATTGCATCATTTGTATTGGTAAGTCATCTCTACTCTGGTGTGTATACCGGCTGATGTTTTAGCTCTCCACTAATTTTAACCTGAGTTGGAAATTCATTAAGCCAATACCTTACTCTACTTAATGGATGGTCAGGGAACATGGCATCGTATTCCCTGCTATCTGAAGGAATTTTTCTAACCTCATGGCTACACAGTTTATCAAATAATTCTTCAGCTGAAACTAGTTCAGTGTCCTGCTGTTCAGGCAATCCAGGTTTTTCTGTCGCAACAAATACAGCAGCTTCTCTTATACCTGTAGTTCCTTTTTCCAGCGCTTCATAGTTAATTTGATATAATGCATCCTTAAATGGTATCCAAATAATGCCTAGGTAATACATAGCTAATGAGCCAGTTTCCGGGCTACGATATTTAAAAACTCCTCGTAAAGCCGGGATACCTTCTACTTCGAAGCAATCAATTTCAATCAACACTCCATTTTGCTGTTTTGCACCATCCTGCCAGTAAGCCTCGGCCTGACTGATATCATGACAAAAAAATGGCCAACTACATGGCGGAAATAGCCTTAGCAATGCCGCTTCTCTTTGCTGCGTAAACCATGATGCGCTATTTTCATCCTGACGATAAAGCTCCCAGTCAGGGAGTGCAAAATTAATATGGGAGATATTGTGAATAAATAGCTTTGAAGAAGGCTTATTTTTTTGACGAAAGAAATTGAATAACATGCTATCAGTCCATGATGACAAATAATGAACAATCCGTAACAACCATAAAAATATCAACTTTTCTTTGCCAGATAGTCAACACCGCTATCTCTGTCAGATTGGTTGATATACAAGATGAGTATCTAAATCAATAACATAATCTACCGTTATATTCTCATCATAAGGATAAACATCATAACCATAGCGGATACAAAAGACAGCGACAAAGTCATTTTCACTCACGTCACTTAAAACCGCTATCATTCGTTGTTTTAGTTGCCCGACAGATGCTACTTTGCCTGAAAGTAGTACATCACCGTTTATGCTCTCTATTCCAATTAACATATATCGGCTTTATTTATCTTTTAAAAAATACAGACTGATAGCTTATCTCAAATCTAACGAGACTGACGTTATGATAATACCTAAAGAATCAGACTTACCAATGGTTGTTACCCAAGATAAGGAAGCCAAAGCGGTAATACAAGATGTTACTTCTTATGAGCAAAAACTGGGAGTGCCGACGTTATTAAAGATACTCATCCTCGGTCAGCAGCAAGTTGAAACCAACCAGTTAACATCTGTAGAAGAAATAGTTCAACGCTTAAAAAGCAAAAATAAAAAAGATTAACGACTAAGAAATTAGAAAAACCTGGAGCGGGAAACGAGACTCGAACTCGCGACCCCGACCTTGGCAAGGTCGTGCTCTACCAACTGAGCTATTCCCGCATTTGGAAGGCCGTACGTCATACAGATAACAACGTGACGGGGAGCGCATTATACGAAAACTAATTCGCCCCGCAAGCCCTGTTATCGAAAAAATCGCACATTATTTTTTGTCTGCTTATTAAAGCGACAAAATGCTCTAATAAGCAGCAGACATTAACTATCTGGCCTGATTTTAGCCAGTTTACAGCTTAATGAAATTCTCACGGTAATAAGCCAGCTCGGCAATGGAATCACGAATATCATCCAACGCCTGATGAGTACTCTGCTTGGTAATACCGGCCAATACTTCCGGTTTCCAGCGACGCGCCAGCTCTTTTAACGTGCTGACATCCAGATAGCGGTAATGGAAATAGCGCTCCAGCTCTGGCATATAACGATACAGGAAGCGACGATCCTGACCAATACTGTTACCACAAATAGGCGAACAGCCATGAGGCACCCACTGCTGTAAAAACTCAATGGTCTTTTGCTCGGCAGCCTGTTCATCAAAAGTACTCTGCTTAACCCGCGTCACTAATCCACTTGCAGTATGGGTAGTAGTGTTCCACTCGTCCATCAACGCCATATGTTCATCCGTTTGATGGATAGCGAAAACCGGCCCTTCAGCCAGAATATTCAGGTTAGCATCCGTGACTATCGTGGCGATTTCGATGATGCGATTAATTTCAGGATCTAAACCGGTCATTTCCAGATCGATCCAAATCAGGTTATTCTCATTCCCGGACATGATGTTTCCTGCGTGATTAACTGAACATCAGTGTATCATAGCCGTTTGACGCGTTCCCGGCGACTGTCACTGCTGCTAAAAGGTATTTTTGTGAGTAAGAATAAACTGTCTAAAGGTCAACAACGACGCGTTGCTGCAAACCATCAGCGACGTTTACAGACAACAAATCAAAAACCAGAGCCTGATGACTCGCTGTTTGGCGAGCCTCAGGAAGGCATCGTCATTAGCCGTTTTGGTAAGCACGCCGATGTTGAAGCTCCGGATGCAAGCCTGCACCGCTGCAATATTCGCCGTACTATTGGCTCGTTAGTCACCGGCGATCGTGTCGTATGGCGAGCGGCCATCACAGCACAAGCAAAAGGCGTGATAGAAGCAGTACACGATCGTATTTCTGTCCTTACCCGGCCCGATTTTTATGACGGCATAAAACCCATTGCTGCCAATATCGATCAAATTATTATCGTCTCAGCCATATTACCTGAGCTTTCCCTGAATATTATCGACCGCTATCTGGTGGCTTGCGAAACGTTATCTGTTGAACCGATCATTGTGTTGAATAAAGTCGATTTACTGGATGAGGAAGGCCGTGAGTTTATCAATCAGACCATGCAAATCTATCAGCATATTGGCTATACCGTACTGCAGGTTTCCAGCTATACCGGTGAAGGAATGGTGGAGTTAAAATCTCACCTCGATCATCACATAAGCATTTTTGCTGGTCAATCCGGCGTGGGTAAATCCAGCTTGCTGAATGCCCTGTTGCCTGCCGATGAAGCTAATATCCATGTAGGCGAAGTATCCGATAACTCGGGGCTTGGTCAGCACACCACTACCGCGTCTCGCCTGTATCACCTGCCTGATGGTGGTGACATCATTGATTCACCGGGAGTACGTGAATTTGGCCTGTGGCATCTGGAGCCGGAACAGGTTACAGAAGGTTATATTGAATTTCGTGACTATCTGGGTCACTGTAAATTCCGCGATTGTAAGCATATTGACGATCCCGGTTGTGCTATCCGTGAAGCGGTAGAGCAGGGAAAAATTGCCGAAGAACGTTATGATAACTATCTAAAAATTCTGGATAGCATGGCGGACGTAAAAGTTCGTAAAAACACATTAGAAACTAAAGATTAATAACATATTATTCCCGGAATCGAACCATTAGCGAAATCCGGAGATCCATTGCCTGAAACATTGCCAGTTAGCTGTGGTCATAATCAGGATGAATAACAATGAATAGCGGTATGCGGCAGGTGAATGACTTTATATTTCCGCCCCGCTACAATGCGCGACTTTGATTTAACAGTCATACAGATAATGCAAAGAGGATACCCCGTGCTGGATCGTATAAAAGTACAGTTACAATATTTACTCCCTAAGCAGGGGCTTACTCAACTGGCGGGTTGGGGAGCCAGTAAACAGGCAGGATGGCTAACCCGTCTGGTCGTCAAAGGGTTTGCCAAATATTACCGCGTGGATATGCAGGAAGCTCAACAGCCTGACCCTGAGTCATATGCCACATTTAATGATTTCTTTGTTCGTCCGCTGAAAGAGGGAGCACGCCCGATTGTTGAGGGTGAACGTCAACTGGCGTTGCCTGCCGATGGCGCGGTCAGCCAGTTAGGCGCAATTACTGAAGGCAAATTACTTCAGGCTAAAGGACATGACTATACGTTGGAAGCCCTGCTGGCCTGCAACATGCCAATGGTAGAAAAATTCCGCAATGGTCAATTTGCCACTATCTACCTTTCTCCTCGCGACTACCACCGGGTACATATGCCGTGTAATGGTGTGCTACGTGAAATGCTGTATGTTCCTGGCGATTTGTTCTCGGTCAATCCATTAACGGCAGAAAATGTTCCTAATCTGTTTGCCCGCAATGAACGGGTTATTTGCCTGTTTGATACCGATTTCGGTCCAATGGTACAAATTCTGGTTGGCGCCACTATTGTTGGCAGTATTGAGACCGTATGGGCAGGTACTATTACTCCACCTCGTCAGGGAGTGTTGCAACGCTGGACTTATCCAACCGAAGGTGAAGGATCGGTCATACTGAAAAAAGGCGATGAAATGGGCCGATTTAAATTAGGCTCTACGGTTATTAACCTGTTTGCTGAAAACAGCATCACCTTTTCTCCGGCTCTGCAGTGTAAAACACCAACCCGAATGGGAGAGTTATTCGCGGAAGCCCGTGAATAATAGAGGTGAACTTCACTAACCACTGTAACTTAACCAAAAGCTGAGTAGATGATGAAGCTGACCCGTTTATTATTCACCCTGTTAATAAGCCTGCTGTATCTGGCCCCACTTCAGGCTGCTCCACAGCTTGATGCCGGACAGATCAAGCAGGAGATAAAACTGGTCGAAGCCGATAAGGATATGCCGAATCAAAAAGAGATTCTGGACGCCTATCAAAGTGCCCTGAATTGGGTAACCGAGCGTTCAGACTCTCTTTCTCGCAGCCAGCAATACCGTAAAGCCATTGATGAGTTTCCTAAACTCACCAAAACCCTGCGCGCTCAACTCGAGGCCGATAATGGCGAAGCTCAGCCCCCATCTGAAA
Source organism: Limnobaculum zhutongyuii (assembly GCF_004295645.1). Taxonomy (NCBI): domain Bacteria; kingdom Pseudomonadati; phylum Pseudomonadota; class Gammaproteobacteria; order Enterobacterales; family Budviciaceae; genus Limnobaculum; species Limnobaculum zhutongyuii. The sequence goes on along the minus strand of NZ_CP034752.1, from coordinate 422,263 downwards.
ATCTGACGCTGGCCGAGCTGGAACAGTTGTCTATTCAGACGAATAGCCAACTGCTGGAACTCAGCCGCCAGCTTCAACAAGAACAAGATCGCGCACGGGAAATCAGTAACTCACTGACTCAACTCCCGTTGCAGCAGGCGTCGACTCGTAAAGCACTTGGCGATCTTGAACGTCGTCTGCCAGAACAAAATAACCAAACTACGCCGCTTAATCAGGCCAAGTCACTGCAACTTCAAGCCGAACAGGCATTCTACAAATCCAAAGCGGATGAACTGGAACTAGAGCAGCTCTCCGCCAGTAACCGACAAGAAATTTCCCGCTTACAGATTGAAGTGGTAAAGAAAAAACAGGCTAAAACTGACAGCCTGCTACAGTTGATAAATAATCAGCTAAACACCCGCCGCCAGTTGGAAACCAAGCAAACGCTGGAACACACCACTCAGTTGGCTGAACAGCATGGCGATTTGCCACTTTCCATCCGTAAACTATTACAAGAAAATCAGGAATTGTCTGAACGCTTAAGCCGGCAGGCAGTACGTTTAGATGAGATCTCAACTGAGCAACGGGCCACGATTTCTAAAATTTTACAGGTTCGTCAGGCGCTCACCTCCCTTAGTGAACAGGCTCAGTGGCTGGGCATGTCTACCGCATTAGGTGAAAGTTTGAGGATGCAGGTTTCCCGCCTGCCAGAAATGCCAAAACCTCAGCCGCTGGATAGCGAAATGGCTGAAATTCGGGTACAGCGTTTAAGTCTGGATGAACAACGCGATAAATTGACTCACATGGCACCCTTGTTACAGGATGACGGACAACCCCTCACCGCTCAACAACAAGAACTCGCCAAACAACAGATCAAAATGCAGCAAGAGCTGCTGTCATCATTGCTTGCCGGGGATGATTCATTAATCCTTGAACTGACTAAGCTTAAAGTCTCCAATAATCAGCTAATCGATGCTCTGGTAGAAATTAAAGATGCCTCCCACCGCTATCTGTTCTGGGTGGCCGACGTTAATACACTAAACCTGAGCTATCCAATTCAGGTTCTGCAAGATCTGAACAAACTGGTATCGCTGGATACGCTTTCTGAGCTTAGCGGTGCTTTTGGCATGATGCTAACCACCAAAGAGTCCGTGGTGCTGATTTTGGCGGCATTGGTGTTGGTGGGCTTTGGCTTTAGTTCCCGTCGCCACTATCAGGCATTTTTGGAACGAGTAGCATCACGCATTGGTAAAGTGACTCAGGACCAATTCTCGTCAACCATTCGTACCGTATTTTGGTCAGTGATTGTTGCAGTTCCGCTGCCGGTACTCTGGTGGGCACTGGCTTATGGTTTACAACATGCCTGGCAATATCCTATCGCGGTAGCCATTGGTGAAGGAGTTAACGCTACCGTACCGCTGATGTGGGTATTTATGATCAGCGCCAGCTTCGCTCACCCGCAAGGGCTATTTATCGCCCATTTCCGCTGGTCGCAAAACCGGGTAGCACGCGCCATGCGCTATTATCGCCTGTCGCTCTGGCTGGTTGTCCCCCTGATTATTGCCTCCATTAGTTTTGATAACTTTAACGATCGTGAGTTTTCAGGCACATTAGGCCGTATTTGCTTCCTTTTACTATGTGGTGCATTAGTCATGATGACCACTAACCTGAGACGAGCCGGCATACCGCTCTATCTCGACCGTAAAGGTTCCGGGGAGAATATGGTTAATCAGGCACTATGGACCTTCCTGATTTGTGCCCCCATTGCTGCTGCGCTATCAGCCACTTTTGGCTACCTGGCTACGGCACAAGCGCTGTTGTTACGGCTGGAAGCCTCCGTTGCCATTTGGTTTGGCTTGCTGGTTATTTATCATATCATCCGCCGTTGGATGCTGATTCAACGACGCAGAATCGAGTTTGACCGAGCCAAACAGCGCCGGGCTGAACGACTGGCACAGCGAGCCAAGGGTGAAGAAGAGAGCCTGCCTACCAGCACTGAAGGACTATTGGATAACGATGATTCGGTGGTGGTCGATCTGGATGCCATTAGTGCCCAGTCGCTACAGTTAGTGCGCTCTATTTTGACCATGGTGGCTCTGGTTTCGCTGATCATCCTCTGGTCAGAAATTCATTCGGCGTTCGCCTTCCTGGAAAATATCCGGTTATGGGATGTGACGTCATCGGTGCAGGGAACAGAGAGCATTCAGGCTATTACTTTAGGTTCTGTGCTGATTGCCGTATTAGTATTTATTGTTACCACCCAGTTAGTTCGTAACTTACCGGCACTGCTGGAGCTGGCGATCCTTCAGCATTTAGATCTGACACCCGGTACCGGTTATGCCATTACCACCATCACCAAATATATTCTAATGCTGATTGGCGGCATGGTGGCCTTCTCAATGATTGGTGTTGACTGGTCTAAACTCCAGTGGCTAGTTGCAGCATTGGGTGTGGGGCTTGGTTTTGGTTTACAACAAATCTTCGCCAACTTTGTCTCTGGCCTGATCATTCTGTTTGAAAAACCTATTCGTATTGGCGACACGGTGACAATTCGTGAATTAACCGGTTCGATTACCAAAATCAACACCCGGGCAACCACCATTGTTGACTGGGATAGAAAAGAAATCATCGTTCCAAATCAGGCATTTATTACCGAACAGTTTGTTAACTGGTCACTGTCTGATTCCGTTACCCGTATTGTTTTAACCGTTCCGGCAACGGCGGAAACCGATCCAAATCTGGTGAAACAGTTACTGGAAGATGCGGCACATAAATGTCAGTTTGTACTGGAAACGCCTGCACCAGACGCCTTCCTGGTAGATATTCAACAGGGTATCCAAATCTTTGAACTGCGGGTATTCGCTGCTGAGATGGGTATGAGAATGCCATTACGTCATGAAATGCATTCGCTGATTCTTAAAGCCTATGCAGATCATGATCTGACGCTGCCATTCCCGCCATTCCAAATGCGCGCCGACGCGCTCTCCCGCGCTGGCCTCAGACCCCGGTTTAAAACCGGAGAAATCTAACCTGATAAAGGTTTGATCCGGACATCAAAAAGGCGCCTAAAGCGCCTTTTTCTATTCAAGCAAATATAAATCATCGGGAGAGGCCGCTTGGGGGGTACTCTGACCCCAAGTACAGATGCCCTTCCGGCCGGGCACAACGTTGATATAGGCAATCTGCCATTACGGGTGGAATATCCTCAGAAGCTAATTTAATAACTTCTCAAAAACCTCAATCTAGGCTCTATCCACCGGAAACGCCATAACCTCACTGATCGACTGCGCTGAGAGCGCAATCATAATCAGACGATCTACACCCAGCGCTACACCGGCACACTCTGGCATACCATAGGTCAAAGCAGCCAAAAAATTCTCATCAATCGGATGAATCGGTAATCCGCGCGCCTCTCGCTTACGGTTTTCCTGCTCAAAACGCTGACGCTGCTCACCGGCATCGGTCAACTCACGGAAGCCGTTTGCCAGCTCAACACCTTTATAATAGACCTCAAAGCGTTCCGCCACGCGGTGATCTTCAGAGCTAATCTCTGCCAGAGCCGCCTGGGATGCAGGAAAGTGATAAACAAAAGTTGGTTTTTCCTGACCGATATGTGGCTCAACACCAAACGCAAACAGCATCTGCAACAAGGTGTCGCGATCCTCTTCCCGGTTAGCCAGCTCTTCCATATCTAATTTAGCCGCCGCAGCTCTTAACTGAGGCTTATCCGCAGAGAGTGGATCAATTTCCAGATGACGAATAAAGATCTGCTGATAAGAGACCACTTCACTGGCTTCGCAATCTAAAATCTGTTGTAACAGATCATCCACCTCGTTCATCAAACGGTACATATCAAAGTGTGGGCGGTACCACTCCAACATGGTGAATTCCGGATTGTGATAACGACCCGCTTCTTCATTACGGAAGCTTTTTCCCATCTGATAGATAGGACCGCTACCCGCAGCCAGCAAACGCTTCATATGAAACTCTGGACTGGTCATTAAAAACAGCGTCATACCATCTGCAGCACCCGGCCCGACAAAACGGGTCTGAAAAGGAAACAGATGAATATCCGTAACCGTTGCCTGACTCATTGCCGGAGTTTCCACTTCCAACACGCCGCGCTCAGAGAAAAACCGTCTGATTTCACTGACAATTTTCGCACGCTTTAATAATTTAGCGATAGAAGCGCTGGGCTGCCAACTGGCCAGGTCGCTCATTTTTTCTACTCCAAAATTAATTTAGTCCGGCAGTCTACCCTTATCTCTTCCGACAGACAAATTTACCCACGGTTTTCTGATTTCAACCATCACCGTTTCCATTAGTTAGGAATGAAATAATATGAAAATACATTTATTTAATATATTGATCACATTTTATTAATATAATCATTTTCAAAAAAAATGAATGGATTATCCTGACTAACTATAAAAAAAATCGATCTCGTCAATATTCGTCTACGCAAGATTAGGTAGAATAGACGTCCTATACTGGATTCATCAACATTTTCGGTGGCTCCAAAGGTTAACATCAGATTTTCCTAACGCTATAGATCTGACTGGCTGGTATAAGACTTACTTTTTTTTATTAAACTGGAACATTTGGAGGAATGCAGTGCAAACCTTTAACGCAGACATTGCTATCATCGGTGCAGGTGGTGGCGGTCTTCGTGCAGCCATTGCCGCTGCCGAAGCGAATCCCAACAGTACCATTGCGCTGATTTCTAAAGTCTACCCCATGCGCAGCCACACCGTGGCCGCCGAAGGCGGGTCCGCTGCCGTTATCAAGCCTGAAGACAGCTTCGAATCTCACTTCCACGACACCGTCGCCGGTGGAGACTGGCTCTGTGAGCAGGACGTCGTTCAGTACTTCGTGGAAAACAGCCCACGTGAAATGGTGCAGATGGAACAGTGGGGATGCCCGTGGAGCCGTAAAGATGATGGCTCCGTCAACGTCCGTCGCTTCGGCGGCATGAAAGTTGAGCGTACCTGGTTTGCCGCCGATAAAACCGGCTTCCATATGCTTCACACCCTTTTCCAGACCTCCCTCAAATACCCTAACATCAAGCGTTTTGATGAACACTTCGTTCTCGACCTGCTCTCTGATGAAGGTCATGTCCGTGGTTTAGTCGCCATGAACATGATGGAAGGCACCCTGATTCAAATCCGTGCCAATGCCGTGGTGATGGCCACCGGTGGTGCCGGACGCGTTTACCGTTACAACACCAACGGCGGTATCGTGACCGGTGACGGTATGGGTATGGCGTTCCGTCACGGCGTTCCGCTACGTGATATGGAATTCGTTCAGTATCACCCGACCGGCCTGCCGGGCTCCGGTATCCTGATGACCGAAGGTTGTCGTGGTGAAGGCGGTATTCTGGTCAACAAAGACGGTTACCGTTATCTGCAGGATTACGGCATGGGTCCTGAGACTCCGCTGGGCAAACCTGAAAACAAATACATGGAGCTGGGTCCGCGTGACAAAGTTTCCCAGGCCTTCTGGCATGAATGGCGCGCCGGTCGTACCATTCCTACTCCGCGCGGCGATGTGGTCTATCTGGACCTGCGTCATCTGGGTGAGAAGAAGCTGCTTGAGCGTCTGCCGTTCATCTGTGAACTCTCCAAAGCCTATGTCGGCGTTGACCCGGTGAAAGAGCCTATTCCGGTTCGTCCTACTGCGCACTACACCATGGGTGGGATTGAGACCAACCAGCAGTGTGAAACCCGTCTGGCTGGTCTGTTTGCCGTGGGCGAATGTTCCTCTGTGGGCATGCACGGTGCTAACCGTCTGGGCTCTAACTCTCTGGCAGAGCTGGTGGTATTCGGTCGTGTGGCCGGTGAACATGCCATTGAGCGTGCCAAATCTGCCGCACCGGCTAACAGCAGCGCGCTGGATGCACAGGTGGCGGACATTGAAGGCCGTCTGCATGCCCTGCTCAAGCAGGAAGGCACCGAGAACTGGTCGAAAATCCGTGATGAGATGGGCCTGAGCATGGAAGAAGGTTGCGGTATCTACCGTACCGAAGAGTTAATGCAGAAGACCGTCGATAAGATTGCTGAACTGAAAGACCGCTTCAAGCGCGTCAGCATTACTGACCGCAGCAGCGTATTCAACACTGACCTGCTGTACACCATTGAGCTGGGTCATGGTCTGGATGTGGCTGACTGTATGGCTCACTCGGCGCTGTTACGTCGTGAATCCCGTGGCGCGCACCAGCGTCTGGATGAAGGCTGTACCGAGCGTGATGATGTGAACTTCCTGAAACATTCACTGGCCTTCTACAGCCCGGACAGCACCACCCCGCGCATTGAGTACAGTGATGTGAAAATTACCACCCTCCCGCCGGCCAAACGTGTATACGGTGCCGAGGCGGAAGCCCAGGCTAAAGAAGAGGCATTAAAGAAGGAGCAGGCGAATGTCTGAGATGAAAACCCTCAAAGTTGAAGTCATGCGCTATAACCCGGAGCGCGACAGTGAACCCCACTTCGAGGCGTATGATGTGCCTTATGATGCGTCCACTTCCCTGCTGGATGCTCTGGGCTATATTAAGGACAACCTGGCTCCGGACCTGTCTTACCGCTGGTCCTGCCGGATGGCGATTTGTGGTTCGTGCGGCATGATGGTGAACAAGGTGCCTAAACTGGCCTGTAAAACCTTCCTGCGGGACTACACCGATGGTCTGAAGGTGGAAGCGCTGGGTAACTTCCCGATTGAGCGCGACCTGGTGGTGGACATGACTCACTTTATTGAGAGTCTGGAAGCCATTAAGCCTTATATCATTAATGACAGTCTGAAGCCGGAGAACGGTCCGACCATTCAGATGCCGGCACAGATGGAGAAATACCATCAGTTTTCCGGTTGTATCAACTGCGGTCTGTGTTATGCCGCCTGTCCTCAGTTTGGTCTGAACCCGGAATTTATTGGTCCGGCAGTGATTACCCTGGGACACCGTTACAACCTGGATACACGTGATAAGGGTAAAGCGGCCCGTATGCCACAGCTTAACGGCAAGAATGGCGTATGGAGTTGTACCTTCGTCGGTTACTGTTCTGAAGTCTGTCCGAAACACGTTGACCCGGCTGCGGCTATTCAGCAGGGCAAGGTGGAAAGTTCGAAAGACTTTATGATTGCCATGCTGAAACCTCAATAAAGGGAGAGGGATACTATTATGATGACCAAACGTAAACCCTATGTCCGCGAGGTGAAAGCTGACTGGTGGAAGAGACTCGGGTTTTATAAGTTTTATATGTTCCGTGAGAGCACGGCGGTACCTGCCGTGTGGTTCAGTCTGGTGCTGATTTTCGGTGTGTTTGCCCTGAGAAGTCCGGAGAGCTGGTATGGCTTTGTGGGCTTTTTAGCCAACCCGGTGGTGATGGTGATTAATATCATTACGCTGATTATGGCGCTGGTTCATACCAAGACCTGGTTTGACCTGGCACCGAAAGCGGCGAACATTGTGGTGGGCACAGAGAAGCTGAGCGCGAAGCCGATTGTGATGTTCTTCTGGGGCGTAACGATTGTGGCGAGCCTGATAATTCTGGCCGTGGCACTGATTTAAGGAGTCGACTGACATGATTGAACAAAATCCGAAGCGCTCTGACGAGCCGGTATTCTGGGGCCTGTTTGGTGCGGGCGGTATGTGGGGAGCGATTATTGCGCCGGTGATTATATTACTGGTGGCGATAATTCTTCCGCTGGGCTGGGCACCGGAGGCGCTGAGTTATCCGCGCATTCTGGCGTTCTGTCAGGGCTTTATTGGCCGTGTGTTTTTACTGCTGATGATAATCCTGCCGATATGGTGTGGCTTACACCGTATGCACCATATGACGCATGACCTGAAGTGGCATGTACCTGCGGGCAAGCTGGTGTTTTACGGTCTGGCGACCGTGCTGAGTGTGATTGCGGTGATTGGGGTGTTTATGCTGTAAGTGGCATACCCCGTTTGACTGTAGTGATACATGTTGTTAAGAAGCGCCCCTGTCGGGGGCGCTTTTTTCGTATAGGGGAAAGGTTTTAGTTTTAAAATTGGCGATTGTGGGTATTCCGGCCGTGGTGGCGATGTACCTATATGGCCTACAGTGTAAGGCCGGAAGGGCATCTGTACTCAGCCACAGAGTGCGTCGGGCCTAGCCGGGCTACGGGCACTTCGTTGGCTCACGCCAAGTCGCCCCCCACGCCCGTCTCTCCCGACGATTGGCTTTGTTGAAAACCAAGACCAAGACCAAAGGCTAACGGCTAACGGCTAACGGCTAACGGCTAACGGCTAACGGCTAACGGCTAACGACCAGAAAAGGATACAAAAGCCAATTTTCATTAAAACCTTCAATCAACCTCCTCCAGATTCAAACGACTAAAAAACCACTATGACATTCAAATCAGATTAGTCCCCTATTCAGGGGCCGTACCCCTGAATACTAACCAATCCCCTGACCTTTAGGAGCACTGGAATTCAGCTGACGACTGAGAGAGGGTAGCACGCCAAACAGGGATGTTTGGCGAGGCGCAGCGACGTAGGGAGCGGCTCTGCGCCGGTGCGTAAGCCCGAAGGAAGGAGGAAGGTAGTCGCCGCAGGCGACCTGAATTCGTGTGCGAAGGCGCGGAGGTGCAGGAGGCGTTCGCCTTAACGCCTCCTGCTCGGCCGCCGCACAACAATTGAGTCAGACTCAACACCATTAGCGGACGAAACCTGCTCAAAACTCAATAAGTACGGAGTACATAGAATTAAGTGAGGACACAGACGAAATACACTCTGTACCAAACACCCTACTTCCCAACACAACAAAAGCCAGCACTTTACCCCAAAATAAAATCAACAAACCAGCTGAAAAAACCGCAATAATCTGAAATAATCAGCACACCAACCCACCCATCAATCAAAATAAGAAGCATCATGCTTTTCTATCTATACATCATCGGTATCACCGCAGAATCAATGACAGGAGCGCTCGCTGCGGGTAGAAGCAAAATGGATATTTTTGGCGTCATCATTATCTCTGCCGTCACTGCCATCGGTGGTGGAACCGTGCGGGATATCATTTTAGGTCACTATCCTTTAGGTTGGGTGGCTCATCCGGAATATGTGTTGATTGTTGCCGCAGCATCAGTGATGACTGTAGCTACCTCGCGCATCATGATCTATTTGAGAAAGTTCTTTTTAGTATTGGATGCCGTAGGTCTGGTGGTGTTCTCTATCATCGGAGCGCAGGTTGCTATGAGTATGAATCTGCCGGTTCTGATCGCAGGAATCGCAGGATTAATTACCGGGGTATTTGGCGGAGTATTGCGGGATATCTTCTGTAATCGCATCCCGTTAGTATTTCAAAAAGAGCTGTATGCCAGCGTCTCTTTTGCTTCAGCTATGTTGTATATTGGATTGATTTATCTGAATATTATGCCGGATGTTGCCGTAATCGCTACGCTAATTTTTGGTTTTATCTTCAGAATGTTAGCCATCTTCTTTAAAATTGGGTTGCCGGTTTTCAGCTATCAGATTGATGACTAACGATGGTATTGACCAATACCGTTTTAATGTAAGAAACGGTATTGGTTGAGTTAACACACGCCAACAGAATCACGTTCCACTAATTCAGGAGTCAGCTCCAGCGTACGCGGTTCGGTGATTTGTTTTTCTAAGCGTTGCAATAACGTATCAATGGCCAGTTTACCCAATGCATCAGTTGGCTGATGGATGGTCGTCAGCGGCGGTGACATAAATTTTGCCAGTTCAATGTCATCGTAGCCAATAACCGCAATATCCTGCCCTACTTTTAATCCTGCCTGATTTATTGCCAGATAGACACCCACCGCCATCGCATCATTGCAGGTAAATATAGCTTTCGGTGGTTCCGGCAATTTGAGCAACTGCTGCATCGCCTCAAGACCACCGGAGAACTCAAAATTACTAAAGATCTGATAGGATTCCGGCGCAATCAACCCGGCATTTTCCATCGCCTGCTGGTAACCCTGTAAACGACGGCGAGCCTGAGTGTTATCCTGCGGTCCGGTAATGCAGGCAATGTGATGATAGCCTCGGGAGATAAGATACTCCGTCGCCAGTTTACCGCCGATCAACGAGTTATCCTGAATGGTATCGCAAACCCCATTAAACGGCGCCCAGTCCATCATGACTACCGGTAAATTAGGATAATGGCAAAACAGCACTTCAGAAATAGGGTTACGGTCATTACACATCAAAATCAGCCCATCAACCCGGCGTTGTAACAGCGTTTCCAGACTGCTTCCCATCCGTTCGGTATTACCTTCGGTGTTGCACAGAATCAGGCTATAACCACGTTCATAACAACTCTCTTCCACGCCCCTGACCACCTCTGCATAAAACGGGTTATTACTGGAGGTCAGAAGCATGCCGATAGTACGAGTTTCTTTAGCCTTCAGGCTACGGGCCACCGCCGAAGGTGAGTAATTAAGTTCAGCAACGGCAGAAAGAATCTTATCCCTGACGGGTTGGCTCACAAACCGGTTATTGTTAATAACGTGAGACACCGTTGATGTCGAGACTCCCGCCAGACGGGCTACATCTTTCATCGTTGCCAAAACACTACTCCTGTCTGGTTGCTAAGAAAGCATCAATCTCTTTACGCCATGGCACGGAAGGCTGTGCACCCCGACGTGTTACCGCAATAGCCGCTGCCGCATGACCAAACTTAACGGCCTGGTACAGTTCCTGGCCTTCAAGCATTGCAGTAATCAAAGCGCCGTTAAAAGTATCTCCCGCAGCAATAGTATCAACAGGTTCAACCTTATAGCCTTCAATCAGGCTACCAATTCCATCAATGCTTACCCAGGCGCCGCGGCTACCCAAGGTGATAATTACCGTGCGAATGCCTTTCGCATGCAATAATCCGGCAGCTTTGTTGGCATCGTCACTGTTAACAATGGTGATACCCGTTAACTGCTCCGCTTCTGTTTCATTAGGCGTAATAATATCGATATTAGCCAGCAGTTCGTCGGATAGTTCACGAGCCGGAGCAGGATTAAGGGCAACCAAGGTGTCGTTCTGCTTCGCCAGTTTGGCGGCTGCCAGAATGGTTTCCAGCGGAGTCTCCAACTGCATTAGCAGCACATCAGCATCAATAACCTGCTGACGGTATTTATTCAGATAGTCAGGAGTAACCGCTGCGTTAGCGCCGGCATCAATAGCAATGACGTTTTCGCCTTTGCCGTTAACAAAAATCATGGCAACACCGGTATTCTTACCGCTGATGCTCTCAATTGGTTGGATATCAATATTATCCAGCTTTAACTGTCGGCACACTTGCTTGCCGATATCATCATCACCTACACAGGCAATAAAGGTAATATTGGCACCGCTGCGGCCTGCAGCTACAGCCTGGTTAGCACCTTTACCACCAAACGAAATTCGGTAATCTTTGCCGGTAATCGTTTCACCCGGGCGGGGAAATTCATTCACATTGAGAATGTGGTCTGCATTAATACTTCCCAGCACCACCAGTTTATTCGCTGACATCATCGCCCCCTTGGGAAAGATCACGCGGTAAATGCGACTTTACCGCGTGTACTACGTACTGATAACGTTCTGTCTGTACAGACTTATTCAGTGATCAGTTTTAATGCTACCGGGTTGCTTGCTTCGACTTTCTCGCCTTTCAGGATCTTGTCAGCAACTTCAACACCCATGCTACCAATCAGCTCTGGCTGTTGAGCAATAGTGGCGCTCATACGGCCACTTTTCACCGCTTTAATACCGTCGTTAGTGCCATCAAAACCGACAATCAGCACATCTTTCTTACCGGCAGTTTGCAGCGCACGCATTGCACCCAGTGCCATTTCGTCGTTCTGAGCAAACACCGCCTGAACATCAGAATGAGCAGTTAACAGGTTTTGCATAACGTTCAGGCCCTTAGTACGGTCGAAGTCTGCTGGTTGGCTGGCTAACAGTTTGAATGGATGTTCAGTCATAGATTGCTTAAAGCCTTCACCACGCTCACGTGCAGCAGAGGTTCCGATGATTCCTTCTAACTGAATGACTTTAGCATCATTGCCTAATTTCTTAGCGATGAACTCACCAGCCATTTTACCGCCAGCAACGTTATCAGAAGCGACATGACTGGCAACTTCACCTTTGTTAGCCGCGCGGTCCAAAGTCACTACAGGGATCTTGGCTTTGTTCGCCATCAATACGGCGTTACCTACCGCATCAGAATCCGTTGGGTTGATCAGCAGCAATTTGGTGCCGCGAACGGTCAGATCCTGCACATTACCTAACTCTTTAGCCGGGTTATTCTGTGAATCCAGCACGATCAGGTTGTAACCCAATTCGTCAGCTTTTTTCTGAGCGCCATCCTTCATGGAGACGAAGAATGGGTTATTAAGAGTGGAGACTACCAGCGCAATGTTATCCTTCGCCATCGCACCAGCACTGACAGAAAGGGTTAACGCGGTAGCAGAAACTAACATAGCCAGCTTTTTCATATTCATCTTCATTATTCCTGTATAAAAAGGTTATTTACTGCTTCTGTTTTCTACTAATACCGCCAGTAAGATGACGGCGCCTTTCACTATCATTTGGAAGTAAGCAGATACGCCTAACAAGTTGAGCGCATTGCTCAGGAATCCCAGAATCAGAGCACCAATCAATGTACCGGTGATCCGTCCTTTTCCTCCAGCCAGACTGGTTCCCCCCAACACTACCGCAGCAATGGCATCTAACTCATAGCCAAGACCTGCCGTTGGTTGCGCTGAGGATAAACGTCCAACTTCAATAATGCCTGCCAGCGCGGTTAACATACCACACAGCGCATACACTATAATTTTAACCCGATCGACACTAATACCCGACAAACGCGTTGCCGATTCATTACCGCCCAGCGCATAAATATAACGCCCCAGGCGAGTATGATTCAGTAAGTACCAGGCGCCAATAAATACGATAACCATAATCCAAATCGGAGCCGGAACACCCAGCGGACGGCCTACACCGAACCATTCAAAAGCTTCTGCCGAGTCGGTAAAGCCCAGGTTTATCGGGCTGCCTTCCGAGTAAACCAGTGTTGCTCCACGCAGCATTAGCATCATCACCAGCGTGGCAATAAACGCTTGTACTTTGCCTTTGGCTACAATCACACCGGTGATGGTACCAATACCAGCACCCAGCACCAGTGCGCCAGCCAGAGCGACAAAAACGTTTAGCTCAAGACCAACCAATGATGCGGCAACGGCACCGGTTAACGCCAATATTGAACCCACCGACAGGTCAATACCTGAAGTTAAGATCACCAGCGTCATACCCACTGCAATAATGGCGTTTACCGACGTCTGCTGCAAAATATTGAACAGGTTATCGATAGTAAAGAAGTTAGGGCTAAGAAAGGAAACCACAATGATCAAAACGATCAAAGCAATCAGCGATTTCTGTTCAAGCAACCACTCCTTATTGAAGCGACTGGTTGAAGGTGTTTTTGAGGTATTCACTGTGTCTTACTCCTGCGTAACACCGTACTGTTTGCCGACCGCCGCCGCCATCAGTACTTCTTGTGTTGCCTGTTCAATAGGGAATTCGCCGCTGATACGGCCTTCATGCATAACCAGAATACGATCGCTCATGCCGATAACTTCCGGCATTTCAGAAGAGATTAAGATGATGCTTAATCCCTCACGTTTGAACTGGTTAATAAGTTGATAGATCTCTTTCTTGGCACCGACATCCACACCGCGCGTTGGCTCATCCAGAATAAGAACGTTTGGACGCGTCATCAGGCCACGGGCAATAGCAATCTTTTGCTGATTACCACCGGACAGCAGGCCAATGGTCTGCATCATTGATGGCGTTTTTATATTGAATAACTTGATGAAATCACTCACAGCCTGCTGCTCTTCGGCATGCTTTAGCGACCCCCACTGCTTGCTGAAATAGCGTAATGCGGTAAGGGACATGTTCTCTTTAACCGACATGCCCAGAACCAAACCATCACCTTTGCGATCTTCGGAAATATAGACGATGCCATTTTTCAGGCCATCCTGCGGGCTATGAACTTTTATAGCATGACCATCAAGAACCACACTGCCAGAGGTATGAGGCAGCGCACCGTAAATCATTTTCATTAATTCAGTACGACCGGCACCCATCAGGCCGGAAACACCCAGAATCTCACTGCGATAAAGATCGAAGCTGACATCATGGACGCCTTTACCGGAAAGATTTTTCACCTGTAAACGCAAATTGCCGCGAGGCTGATCCAGACGAGGATAAAGATCCTCAAGTCGACGACCCACCATCATTTCAATCAGTCGGTCTTCATCTAAATCGGCTACCGGGCGTTCGCCAATGAAAGCACCATCGCGCAGCACCGTCACATCATCACAAATCTCAAAGATCTCTTTCAGACGATGGGAAATGTACACAATACCGCAGCCCTGGGCCCGCAGCTCATTAATCACATTAAACAGCGAAGCGGTTTCGGTATCCGTCAGTGCATCCGTTGGTTCGTCCATAATGATAACTTTGGATTCAAAGCTCAGCACTTTGGCGATCTCCACCATTTGCTGATCGCCAATAGACAGCTCGCTAACCAGACGGCGACTGCTGTAGTCCACATTCAGGCGACGTAGCAGACGGTCAGCTTCCGCATAGGTTTTCTTCCAGTCGATACGGCCAATGGCATTAACGAATTCCCGACCAAGAAAGATATTTTCAGCAATACTCAGCTGTGGAATCAGGTTTAATTCCTGATGAATAATACCGATTCCCGCCTCCTGAGAGGCTTTAGGACCGCTAAAGGCTACGTCTTTACCAAGGTATTCGATAGTTCCGGCATCTTTAGTGTAAATACCCGTCAGTACTTTCATCAGTGTCGATTTACCGGCACCGTTTTCGCCCAGCAATGCCATGACTTTGCCGGGATAAACGCTAAGGCTGGCACCAGATAACGCCTTCACACCGGGGAAGGATTTATCAATGCCGTTTAGTTTAAGCAGAGGTTGCATAGGAGTACCTCAGAACACAACGCCGGAGCACAAAATAATATTGGCGTAAGGGGAACATTCACCCGTACGGACAATGGCCCGGCTGCTATGGGATAAAGCCTTAAACTGTTCATGGGTAACATACTCCAGCGCAATAACATTGCCCTGACACTGTTCCAGTTGTTTAAGACGGGTCAGCAACTCTTGATGAATATGCTGGTTTTTTTCTTTGATTTCACTGGCAATAATCGCTTTTTCAACCTGCATTTCATCCGTTACGGTATCAAATACCTGCAAGAATGAAGGCACTCCAAGCGTTAGTGCTAAATCAATACGCTCAACGGATGCAGGAATGGGTAAACCCGCATCGCCGATAGTCAGCGTATCGGTATGCCCTAACTGCGAAATCACGGAAGAGAGCATGGAGTTAAGCAGCTTACCTTTTTTCATTTATCCCACCTTCTGTTGAACTGATTTGGCGGTTTTACCGTCATCGAAACGTTTCGTTGTTATCGGGAGTATTAGAAAATTCGTCGGGGAAAGCAAAAGGATTTTGGAAAAATTGTGACCTTCATCGAAACGTTTCGATTTATAGCCAATGCCCACTGTGGCTGAAACGGTTAAGTCTAAATTGCGTTATTTCACCCCAAAGTCAGGGTTACCAGAAGTATAGTTGGATAATTTATGTTCAGGACTTAAAAAAGAGTGGTGGGGTCTATTACAGGGTTTATTACACGAAAGATTCGAAAAAAAGTACCATCCGGCTACGCAGGAGGAGAAGCTTTGCCGGATGGTACAAACGGGTAATCAAGGAGTTATTTTGTTAGCTGTCTTATTATAATTTTCAGGCAGTGAGAGACTCTGCAACCACTATCGGTTTGAGTTGCTCATCGATAACAAACTCAGCGTCTGTTTTTGCCCTAATCTCTTCTACCGATACTTCCGGCGCATGCTCAGTGAGCACCAACTGACCATCTTTGAAGCGAAATACCGCCAGTTCGGTAACTATCATCGATACACAGTTTTCTGCGGTTAGCGGCAATGCACACTGTTTAAGAATTTTCGCTGTACCGTTTTTAGCGTTGTGTTCCATGGCAACAATCACTTTGCGCGCTCCGGTGACTAAGTCCATAGCGCCGCCCATACCGGGTACCATCTTGCCCGGTATCATCCAGTTCGCCAGATTGCCTTTTTGATCGACTTCCAGCCCCCCCAAAACACAGGCGTCCACATGACCACCGCGGATCAGGGCAAAAGAAAAAGAGCTGTCAAACGTCGAGCCTCCGGAAATAATGCCGCACGGTTGCCCTCCCGCATTGGCCAAATCAGGGTCAGGATTTGCTTCATCCACCGGGCAGATACCTAAAAAACCGTTTTCCGATTGCAGAACAATATCCACATCATCAGGCAGATAATGGGCCACCAGCGTGGGTAAACCGATACCCAGATTCACAATGTCACCGTCTTTTAGCTCTTGCGCCACGCGACGGGCAATAAACTCTTTTGGACTCATGACTCATCTCCTTTTATCAGGCCGCTGACTAACATACCGGGCGTCATCACCATATCCGGGTCGAGATCGCCAACGTTAACCAGCTCCTCTACCTCAGCAAACACCTGCTCTGCCGCCAGCGCAATAATCGGATTAAAGTTTCTGGCGGAGCGTCGATAGTAGAGGTTACCCGCGGTATCGCCGCGTTTAGCATGAATAACCGCCAGATCGGCTTTCAACGGCATCTCCAATAGATAGTCACGACCGTCAATGGTCATACGCTGCTTACCCTGCTCCACGACAGTTCCAACCCCGGTTGGCGTCAGAAAACCACCTAATCCGGAACCGCCAGCCCGAATACGCTCCACCAGCGTTCCCTGTGGTACCAGTTCGACCTCCATCTCCCCTGCCATCATTTGACGTCCGGTTTCCGGATTAAGCCCGATATGAGAGGCGATCACTTTCTTCACTCGTCCCGCTTCAATCAGAGGTGCCACACCAATACCCGGTATAGCAGTATCGTTGCCAATCAGCGTTAAGTCTTTCACGCCTGATTCAAATAGCATTTTCATAATGGTTGGCGGGGTACCACTCCCCATAAAGCCACCAAACATTACGCTCATACCATCACGGAAATGGCGGGTAATATCATCCTTGCTCATCACTTTGGATTTCATTGCCCTTTCTCCTTTTATATCCGCTCGACAATGACAGAAACACCCTGCCCGCCACCAACACATAGGGTTGCCAGTCCGAAGGTTTTATCCCGTGCCTGTAACGCATGCAGAAGCGTCACCAGAATACGTGCACCAGAGGCACCAATTGGATGGCCCAGCGCAATAGCGCCACCATTGACGTTGGTTTTTTCGACGTCAAAACACAGCTCTCTGCCAACCGCGATAAACTGTGCGGCAAAAGCCTCATTTGCCTCAATCAGATCAATATCGGAAATACTCAGGCGAGCTTTTTCCAACGCCTTAAGCGTTGCCGGAACCGGCCCCATCCCCATAAACGCGGGATCAACACCACCGGAGCCATAGCCGCGAATACGCGCCATTGGTTTTAAACCGAGCGCTTTTGCTTTTTCAGCGCTCATCACTATCAACGCTGCTGCGCCATCATTGATACCGGAGGCATTACCAGCCGTCACGCTCCCATCCGCTTTAAATGCCGGACGTAATTTCGCTAACGCTTCCGCTGACGCGTCAGCCCGTGGGTATTCATCCTTATCAAACAGAATTTCACTTTTTTTCTGACGGATGGTTACCGGCGTAATTTCTTTACCAAAAGCACCGCTGTTAATTGCAGCAATCGCACGCTGCTGGGAACGCAGGGCGACTTCATCCTGCTCAGCGCGACTGATTTGATAGCGTTCGGCAATATTCTCTGCCGTCATTCCCATATGGTATTGATTAAAGGCACAGCTCAATCCGTCATGTACCACCGTATCGACCAAAGTGCCGTTACCCATGCGATAGCCCCAACGAGCCTTATCTAACAGATAGGGGGCTGCTGACATATTCTCCATACCACCAGCCAGAACAGTTTCGGCATCCCCTGCGGCAATCATTTGCGCCGCCATGATCACGCTCTTCAGGCCTGAACCACAAACCACGTTAATGGTGGTTGCCGGTACTCTTTCAGATATTCCTGCATTTAATGCGGCCTGACGAGCGGGGTTTTGACCAAGGCCGGATTGCAGCACATTGCCCAGAATCACTTCATCAATTTCGTTGGCATCAATACCGACACGTTTAATCACATCTTTTGCCACCAATGTACCCAGTTCAGGTGCCGGAACCGAAGCTAAAGCACCGCCGAAACTGCCAATCGCCGTTCTTGACGCGTTAACAATGACGATATCACTCATAATGCTGCTCCTTTCAGGCCCAGAATCTGACGCGCTTCCGCAGGCGTTGCCGTACCCCGGCCAGCCTCATCCGCCAGACGCACCGCACGGGAAACAAACTCTGCATTAGACTGAGCCAGACGGCCTTTACTGTAATAAACGTTATCTTCCATACCGACTCGTACGTGCCCACCTAAAGCCAGCGTTGCCAGCAGAATCGGCATATGGCCTTTACCAATACCAAATGCTGACCAGTGCGCCTCTGGCGGCAACAGATTTTTCAAATACACCAGATTCTCTACCGTGGCAGCCGTACCGCCTGCAGCACCCAGCACTAATTGATAGTAAGCGGGTGTTTTAATCAGGTTTTTCTTGATGTAATAGAGCGAGTTATAGAACATACCGGCATCAAAAATTTCGATTTCTGGTTTTACTCCACTGTCGATCATCACCTGACCAAGCTGCTCTAAAAATTTAGGATGGTTGATAAACAAACCGCTATGGGCCCAGTTCATTGAACCGCAGTCATAAGAAGCCAGTTCAGGTTTCAGGGCCGCCACATGCATCATTCGGGTTTCATCAGTCGCATTCAGATCGCCTGACGTCGTGAGATTAATCACGATGTCGCATTTCTCACGAATCAGGGCTACGGTTTCGGTGAATTTATCGATATTCATCGTCCCTTTTCCCTGATCATCACGCATATGTAAATGCGCAATTGCAGCGCCCGCCTGCCAACACTCATAAACATCATTGGCAATCTCTTTTGGCGTCAGAGGAATATTCGGATTGTCTTCCTTAGTTGGAAAAGCTCCGGTAGTCGCAACGGTAATAATAGTTTTGTTGTTCATGTTAATTTCCTTCCTGCGCTTCAAGATTCGACTGTGCTGCTGTCGGCTGTTTTTTGCCGTCGATATTAGGGAGAGCAAACATCATGAATCCTGCCAGACAGAAGAACACTGCGCAGATCATAATGCCGGTGACTAAGCCATAGCTTTGAGCAATAAAGCCCATGGCAAATGGTGCGAATGCAGATACGCCGCGGCCAATATTGAAACAGAAGCCAGCGCCAATGGTACGTACTCGGGTTGGGAATAATTCAGGGAAATAGGAGCCCATCAATCCGACGAAAGCGGTAAAGAAGGCGTATACCGGCCCCATAATAAGCAGAGCCATTTCCCCGGTCATACTGACATAAATGGGTAAAGTAATAGCGGTACCGATAAACGACCAGATTAAAGCCGTACGACGGCCGACCTTATCTGCCACTACGCCAAAAACGTTATAGCCAACAAACATGCCAACGTTGAGCACCACGAAGAACAGAGACATGTTCTCCAGACTCAGTCCACGATCCTGAGTTAAAAACAGCGGTAACCAGGTGGTACAGCCCCAGTATCCAATCAGACCAAAGCTGGCAACGATAGTGGCAAGTACGGTATTACGCGCCAGTTCTGGTGAGAAAATCTCTGAAATAGATACGCGTTCGCTCTTATTTTTACGTGACTCTTTTTCCTTCTTCCAGGTTTCTGATTCCGGAACAAAAATAAGGAAATAAACTGCCGCAATGATGGCACCCGCGCCACACAAGAAAAGTGCTCTCCAGCCGTAGCTGGGAATGATCAGATATGACAGGAATGCAGCTAGCCCGGCACCAACCGGAAATGAACTCAGTACGAAAGAGGCCGCACGCCCACGCTGTTTCGCCGGCCAGGTTTCAGATATATAAGCAACGATAATGCTCCATACCCCACCCAGCCCCAGACCAGCCAGAAAACGCAGGACTAATATTTCAAACCACGTGCTGGTAAAAGCAATCGCCGCCGTCAGGATGCTAAATAGCATCAGACTCCAGAACAGCGTTTTACGCCGACCATAGTTGTCCGCACACCAGCCAACAACAATACTACTCAGGCCAATACCCACCATGGTTGAGGTCGCCAGCAATCCGCCATCCGCCTTAGAAATACCCAAGTCGGCAATAATCACCGGCATAGAAACCGCAAGCAGCAATATATCGACTGCATCAAACATGTAACCAAAGAAGCCACCAAACAGTACGTGCCATTTGGTATTTTTCTTGCCCGTTGTGGTACTACTGGAATTCGTCATGATGTCGTCTCCCTATCAGAGGTCGAACATGGCAACCGGCCGGCACCAAC
The DNA here is from genome assembly GCF_004295645.1 of Limnobaculum zhutongyuii. Lineage (NCBI taxonomy): Bacteria > Pseudomonadati > Pseudomonadota > Gammaproteobacteria > Enterobacterales > Budviciaceae > Limnobaculum > Limnobaculum zhutongyuii. The sequence goes on along the minus strand of NZ_CP034752.1, from coordinate 401,838 downwards.
CGGCGCTGGCGGCCTTAATCTTCACAGGGAAGCAGGCGATCTTGAAACCAAATGGTGGTAACTGGTCAAGATTGTTCATTTTTTCCATGTGGTAATATTCGCGTTCAATACCGGCAAAGTGACCTTCCCATATCAGCGAGGAATCACCGGTTTTCTCAAACTCTTCGGCAATCAGCGATAAAGGACGGTCCCAACTCCAGGCATCGGTTCCCACTACTTTGATGCCCCGTTCCAACAGATATAACGTTGCCTCACGGCTCATGCCACAACCGGCACTGGTGTATGCCGTTGTTCCCCAGTGCTTCATCGCTCCAGTATGAATCACTACGATATCCAGCGGTTTTAAACTGTAACCAATACGCTCCAGCTCAGCCTCCAGATGAGCTACGGTAATTTTGCCGCCCTCACCAGGAACTTCAGAAAAATCGAGTTTGACGCCGTCAGAAAAACACCATTCCAGAGGGATATGGTCAATCGTTCGGGCTGGCTCACCTTTATTCATCGTTGGATGGTAATGCCATGGCGCATCCAGATGGGTGCCGCTATGAGTGGTTAGCTGCACATATTCAATTGACCAGCCAAGGCCTTCTGGTAAATCTTTGTCTGTTGCCGTCGGAAAAAACTGACGCATATGTTCAGCGCCTTTTTCATGGCCCCAATAATCAATTTTGGTAGGCATTGAAGGCGGATCGCAAGGGGTGCTGTCTTCAATAGTTACGCTAAGATCGATAATTTTCATATGACACACTCACTTTTTATTTATCTAAACGGGTATCCACTGCTTTTCTTTAAATCAGGAATTATTATTTGGTCGTACGTCCAACCTATAGATTATTTAGACAGTCGTCCAACCCATTTTTAAAAGATCGTGAAGTGGATCCTGAAAAATCGTTATCAGGTAAATAAAGGGTTTCTAATGTGTTAAAAAATAGGATGATAGAGAGAGGTAATTAAAGCCTGCCCTGAGAGTCAGAATCTGTGAGCAGGTATAGTTGAAGACGGTAAGCGGATAAAATTAGATGTATTTCTGCTATGCGGCTTTATAATGATCAAACGTTTAGCCAGGAAGCCACTGGTCGCCTCTTTGATGGTATCAAAATACGACATGCAAATATCAACATCAGAAAAAATTCTTAATGCCGCCGAAGAACTCTTCGCCCTGAGTAGCTATGATGCCGTATCTATCCGTCAGATAACTCAAAAAGCCGATGTAAAACTGGCTCTGGCCCACTATCATTTTGGTACTAAAGAAGCGCTGTTTGATGCGGTAATTAAACGCAGAATTGGCCTGTTAAGTGAATCTCGCTTGCAGCTTCTTGATTACTTCAGCAATGAAAATGGCGGCAAACCGCTTTCCATTGAGCAAATTGTTCATGCTTTCGTGACGCCCTACCTGTTCTGGCATTTAAACGGCGGTGCAGGTTGGCGCAGCTATGCACGTATCGTATCAACCCTACTGGGTTACAACCTGTCACTATTGCAGGAGCAATTTGATTCTGGTGCTGCACGCTTTCAACAGGAAATGCGTCGTGCTATGCCTGATGCCGATGAAGCCAGTATTCAGTGGGGCTTTGATTTTATGGTAGGTGTAATGTGTAACACTTTCTCGGAAGTCGATCGTATCGGTGGGTTGTCGCAACAGCTCTGTTCAGTGGAAGACAAAGAACAGGCATGTGAATACTTACTCTCATTCATTGTTGCAGGTTTGGAGCGTTTAGCTGCCAACAATAAACAGAACCTTAACCATAGCCTGTCGGTGCTTAAATCTCTTAATCCACTGGATAATACCGCCGAAAAATAAACCCACCCGAAATCAAGAGGTCAGGTGGGTTTATATTATTACGAACTAAACTTCAGGCCGATAATACCGCCAATAATCAGACACAGGCTGATTATTCTCATTACGCTGGCAGACTCTCCCAACAAAACGATCCCAGTTACCGCGGCGCCAACAGCACCAATACCGGTCCAGACTGCATATGCGGTTCCTACAGGTAGCGTTTTCATTGCATTTGCCAACAGAAAAACGCTGGCAGCCATTGCCACTGCGGTAATAATGCTGGGGGTTAAACGGGTAAATCCGTGGCTATATTTCAAACCAATTGCCCATACGACTTCCAGTAAACCGGCAATAAACAGAATAATCCATGCCATAACAGGTACTCCCCTGATACTTTGGGGTCGTCCCCTGAAATGATGATGCGTGATTGGGTCGTCCCAACCAGCCAATAAGCAGATGCTGCTAACCTTATTTCAGTAAATCCTGAAGTAAAATAGTACAGCTTGGTAATTATACCATGATTTTATTCCTGAACATAAAGAACACCGCACCCAGCAGGCACAAGCCAGCCCAAATATAGTCAGTACGAAAAGGTTCTTTAAGTATGTACATGGAAAAAGGAATAAATACCGTCAGGCTAATCACTTCCTGAATAATCTTTAACTGGCCTGCGCTGGCAACTTCATACCCTATTCGGTTGGCCGGCACTTGCAACAGATATTCAAACAGCGCAATGCCCCAACTGACTAACGCGGCAATCACCCAGGTTTTACTATGAAAATATTTTAAATGCCCATACCAGGCAAAAGTCATGAACACGTTGCTCAGCGTCAACATGCAAACAGTGATAATCAATGATGACATGACGGCTATACCCTGATAACAGAATAACCTGAGAAATTAACTTCAGCTGGCTCCACGTTCAATTGCACTACCAACATGGCGGATATCTTCTCCGAAGCCACGGACAGTATTACTGCTGAAACCACAACCAGTGATAAAAAGATAGCACTAATAGCCTTAAACATGCAGCACTCCTTATCGTCAGAATTGTTTTGGAAGGCAGAACAGATAAGGCCGTAAAACGGCCTTATACTGGCGATTAAGATAATTACTTAACGCGGGATACATATTCACCAGAGCGAGTGTCAACTTTAATCACTTCGCCTAACTGAACAAATAATGGAACTTTAACTACCGCGCCGGTAGATAAGGTTGCTGGTTTACCACCGGTACCTGCTGTATCACCTTTCAGACCCGGATCGGTATCAACGATTTCCAGTTCAACAAAGTTAGGTGGAGTTACGGCGATTGGAGAACCATTCCACAGAGTCAGAATACATTCTGCCTGTTCAACCAACCATTTAGCGTTATCACCAACGGCTTTTGCATCCGCAGCTAATTGCTCAAAGGTTTCGTTGTTCATGAAGTGCCAGAAATCGCCGTCGTTATATAAATAAGTCAGGTTCATATCCATAACGTCAGCACCTTCAGCGCTGTCGGTAGATTTGAAGGTTTTCTCTAATAACTTACCAGAAATCAGTTTACGCAGACGAACACGGGCAAAGGCCTGACCTTTACCTGGTTTCACAAATTCACTTTCAATAACGGCACAAGGTTCGCCGTCTAGCATGATTTTAAGACCCGGACGGAAATCGTTGCTAGAATAAGTCGCCATGATGGTCCTCTTTCTTGATTAATTTAGGTAGCTCAGCTAAAAATGGCGCACATTGTAACCTATAACACCGCAACTAGAGAAGGATGGTTGCAACAGTTATCGGATGTTATTACCGATCCTGAAGAATTATTACGTTATTTATCTCTTGAGAATCACCCTGAACTACGTGCAGGTATCGACGCTCGCCGTCTGTTTGCCTTGCGTGTTCCCCGGTCATTTGCAGCCAGAATGAAAAAAGGCGACGCCACTGACCCATTGTTACGGCAGGTCATTACCCTACAGGATGAGTTTTATGAAACGCCAGGTTACAGTGTAGATCCTTTAGAAGAGCAAAGTGCAGCCGTTCCTGGTTTATTGCATAAATATCATAACCGGGCTCTGCTGTTGGTTAAGGGTGGATGCGCCGTTAACTGCCGGTACTGCTTCCGTCGCCATTTCCCTTATCATGATAATCCTGGCAATAAAGAGAGCTGGAAGAACGCGCTAAATTATCTCAGCCAACATACTGAACTGGACGAACTTATCTTTTCCGGTGGCGATCCGTTGATGGCCAAAGATCATGAACTGGACTGGCTGATAACAGAAGTAGAAAAAATCCCTCATCTGCAACGCTTACGCATTCATTCTCGCCTACCTGTAGTTATCCCGGACAGAATAACCGATGAGTTGTGCCAACGTTTTGCCCGTTCGCGCTTACAAATTGTCCTGGTTACCCATATTAATCATGAGAATGAAATTGATTCTGATGTAAAAAACAGCATGCAAAAATTAAAAAATGTTGGAGTAACCTTATTAAATCAAAGCGTATTACTGAAAGGAATTAACGATAATTGCAACGCGTTGGTTAACCTGAGCAATGCATTATTTAGCTCAGGAATATTACCTTATTATCTCCACGTTTTAGATAAAGTTCAGGGGGCGGCTCATTTTATGGTAGATGATAACCAGGCTCGCCATATTATACGAAAAATGTTGGAAACAACGTCGGGTTATCTGGTTCCTAAACTGACCCGTGAAATTGGTGGGCAACCCAGTAAAACCCCATTGGATTTGAATATAATTCCTTTATAATCAATTAAAAAGCATAGATAAATTCATCTAATACAATTAGATGGCAGATGGATTTTTCTATGCAACATGACAATTAATTACCTATTGAAATAATTTACTTTAATATATTTAAATTTAGTAACCATAGTTACTACCTTATACAGATAAATAAAAAACCACTTTTTTCTAATAAATATAACGCCCTATTCCCCACATAAGTTTTACTTATTTACCATTCGGAAATAAAACCGTACTATAGCCATTGGTTGATGGAATAAATATACATTGGATAGGCTGGGATGAATATCATCAATATTTATGAACCTGAATATGTACGCCGGTTTCAATGTAATGGCGGTGGATGTTTATGTACCTGTTGTATTGGTAAAGAGATCCCACTGGATAAAATCAGTACTCAGGCTTATCTGAAAAGTTCTGATGAAGATATCCGCACCGTAGCCCAGCAAAGTATTCAACTGGCAAAAACCGATCTGGAAAACTGGGGCACCATTCATCTAACCAAAGATAATTACTGCCCGTTTTTTGATAAGGGCCGCTCCTGTACTTACTGTCTGATTGGCCGCAGGGACGATCTCCATACCCGTCCTAAATTCTGCCTTGATTACCCTTATGTGGATATTCGCTGGCAAAATGAGGTGCGTAAAAGTTTGGCTATTGAATGTCCGGAAGCTTGTGGTCAGATCCTGATGAGCCAGACATCTATCTGGTTGGAATCTAAAAAAATGATTTCATCCCGAAGCCAATCGCCTCTCACCGATATCTATCACCGAGTTAACGCCGAATGTATTGCTATTGCGCTGCGCCCGGAACTCTCACTTTCAGAACGGTTATTGGCAATCGGTGAATTAGTATTGCCAATGACTCGGGATGATTACACCAATAAAAAACAGAAAAATCAGGCTATTGAACAGCTGCATTTGCGAGCCGCATCGTTAACTCATGATGATATTAAACTCCGCATGAGTAACATCCCTGATAATAATGTGGCCCGTTGGCAGCTGTTTGCTCAAATTGGGTCGCAGGTAGCGGAATTAGCCAATGTTGAAACTGTGCCAACGATGGCGTCATTCTGGAAAGAAGTTCATCAAGATATTCTGCAGCAGTCGACTGAAAGCGGTGCGCAAAAAATGGCTGCTCTTGAAAATGCCTGGATGCAAACCGTCGCTCCGGTATTCAATGAGTTCCCTCATGTAGTGACTAACTATTTGTTCTATCGTCTTTATCACGATAGCTTCCCTTATCATGCGAAAATGTCTGAGGCCGAGACCTATTATCAACTGATTACTGACTGCTTTATACTGCGTAATCTGCTTGGCTATTGGGCACTGAAATATTCTCAGCTCAGAAAATCAAAGATGATCGACATTGTGAATATTTATCATCGCTGGCGTCGTCAGTATCCGGAAACATTTAAACTGTCGGCCAACAGTCTGAAAGAAAGTGGGCTTTATCATCCGGAAAATATTCTCCAACTGTTGTTGAATCCTGCATGTTAACTATTTGCCTAATCTGCTTTTAAAAACATAAAAAAACCCCGGTATCAACCGGGGTTTTTACTATTCAGACAGGCTGAATGTACAGGGGAATTACATCATTCCGCCCATACCACCCATGCCGCTCATACCACCAGCAGCACCCATGTCTAATTTGTCATCTTTCGGCAGGTCAGTCACCATACATTCAGTGGTGATCATCAGACCAGCGATTGACGCTGCATATTGCAGAGCAGAACGGGTTACTTTGGTTGGATCCAGAATACCCATATCGATCATATCGCCATATTGTTCAGTTGCGGCGTTATAACCGTAGCTGCCATCACCTGCTTTCACGTTGTTTGCCACAACAGATGGTTCTTCACCTGCGTTAGCAACGATTTGACGTAATGGAGCTTCCATTGCGCGTAATGCAACACGAACACCGACGGTTTGATCTTCGTTATCACCCTGCAGATCGGCAATTTTCGCTGCAACACGAATTAATGCTACACCACCACCAGCAACAACGCCTTCTTCTACCGCAGCACGGGTTGCTTGCAGTGCATCTTCCACACGTGCTTTCTTCTCTTTCATTTCGATTTCAGTTGCAGCGCCTACTTTCAGCACAGCAACACCGCCAGCTAATTTAGCGACACGCTCTTGTAATTTTTCACGATCGTAATCAGAAGTCGCTTCTTCGATTTGTTGACGAATTTGCGTTACGCGACCTTTGATAGCGTCTTCTTCACCAACACCATCAATGATGATGGTAGTATCTTTGTTGATAACAACGCGTTTTGCCTGGCCTAAATCTTCCAGAGTGGCTTTTTCCAGCTCTAAACCAATCTCTTCAGAAATGACGGTACCGCCAGTCAGCGTTGCGATGTCCTGCAGCATAGCTTTACGACGATCGCCAAAGCCAGGAGCTTTAACAGCAGCCACTTTCACGATACCACGCATGGTGTTAACGACCAGCGTTGCCAGAGCTTCACCTTCTACATCTTCAGCGATGATAGCCAGTGGTTTACCTGCTTTTGCAACCGCTTCTAATACTGGCAGCATTTCACGGATATTAGAGATTTTCTTATCTACTAACAGAATGAAAGGACTTTCCAGCTCAACAGCACCCGTTTCTGGTTTGTTGATGAAATAAGGTGAAAGGTAACCGCGATCGAACTGCATACCTTCAACAACGTCTAACTCGTCTTCCAGGCCAGTGCCTTCTTCAACGGTAATAACGCCTTCTTTACCTACTTTCTCCATGGCTTCAGCAATCAGCGAACCAACGCTTGAGTCAGAGTTAGCAGAAATAGTACCTACCTGAGCAATCGCTTTAGAATCAGAGCAAGGTACAGACAGTTTCTTCAGCTCTTCTACTGCTGAGATAACCGCTTTATCGATACCGCGCTTCAGGTCCATCGGGTTCATACCCGCAGCAACGGCTTTCAGACCTTCAGTCACAATCGCCTGGGCCAGTACAGTTGCGGTAGTTGTACCGTCACCTGCAGCATCATTGGCCTTGGAAGCAACTTCCTTAACCATTTGTGCACCCATATTTTCGAATTTGTCTTCCAGCTCGATTTCACGCGCTACGGATACACCGTCTTTAGTGATTGTTGGTGCGCCAAATGACTTATCCAGAACTACGTTACGACCTTTAGGTCCCAGAGTCACTTTTACTGCATCGGCCAGAACATTTACGCCGCGTAACATTTTTACACGAGCATCATTACCAAATTTAACGTCTTTAGCTGCCATTTTCAGGTTTCCCTTAACTTTTCAATTCAGTTCAAAAAAAGAGCGCTCTAAATTACGCTTCAACAATCGCCAGAATATCGCTTTCGGACATAATCAGGACTTCATCGTTATCGATTTTTTCTACTTTCACGCCGTAGCCATCGTTAAAAATAACGACATCGCCAACTTTTACATCCAGTGCTTTCACTTCGCCGTTTTCTAAAATACGACCTTTGCCAACAGCCAATACTTCACCACGGGTGGATTTTGCTGCTGCAGAACCAGTCAGCACAATACCGCCAGCTGACTTAGTTTCAACTTCTTTGCGTTTTACAATTACGCGGTCGTGTAGTGGACGAATTTTCATTGATAGCTCTCCTTTGAGAAGGTCCTTACCAGGTTAGGTTTGAGCGGGTACATTTAATTACCAGCCTCGTGAAAGTGATATTGGGGGCATTCACCTCCCCTTCAAGGGGGAAGGTGAAAAAAATTTACATAAGTTGTTTTGCATAAACAATGAACAGCGATCGGTATGATTGTTTAGAGGTCAGGATCTTTTTTGTCACCAATGTGTTTGCTTGTGTCATCTTCTTTACGCTGAAACTCACCTTCAACAGTATATCCGCCCTGACCTGTCGTTGATGAATTACCGGAAGTTGAACGAAACACATGAATAAATGGCATCACTCTCAGCGTCAGTAGCTTCTGAATCGGTGGCAGCAGCAACAGCAACCCTAAGAAGTCGGTGAAAAAACCGGGGATCAGTAATAAGAAGCCTGCAAGCAACAGCGAAACGCTTTTTACCATCTCGCCAGCAGGATTTTCGCCATTAGCCATCTTCTCCTGCATTTGTATTAATGTTTTTAGCCCCTGATGACGGACCAGTGATACGCCTAAACACGATGTCAGGATCACCAGAATTAATGTCAGTGCCACGCCAAAAACAGCAGCAACTTTAATAAAAATTGTGATCTCGATATAAATCAGTAGAAACAATAGAATTAACGGTAGCCAACGCACATAAGCTCCTTAACATTCAGAAATTAAATGATTTTTTGCATAGTAACATACTGAAGCTATATCAAAAACAAGCATAATTAACATTAAGATGACGTTTTGATAACCTATCATTAAAATTAGCAAAAGCAGTTTAATATACTATATATATAGCCTTGATATAGTGCTGACATCTTAAAAAATCAACTCTGACGACAAAAACAACAACTACCTCTTTAGTGTGATTTAAATCACGTTTATGTCATTAATATTTTTTATGATGCCAATAATCTGATCTAGGTTCATACTTTTAATCAAAAGGAGCTTATGATCTCCACACCAAGGGCGCCAACGCTTTTATAATATTGTAATCATTTAGCAACACAGTTTTTCACTATTTATTCATCTTGGTATATTAAAGAAGGTTTACATGTCAAATAACATCCGTATCGAAGAAGACCTGTTAGGAACACGCGAAGTTCCTGCTGAAGCTTACTATGGTGTACATACTCTGCGTGCCATTGAAAACTTTTATATCAGTAACAGCAAAATCAGTGATATCCCAGAGTTTGTTCGTGGCATGGTAATGGTAAAAAAAGCAGCCGCAATGGCTAACAAGGAACTGAAAACCATTCCTCGTTCAATTGCTGATGCCATCATCCAGGCTTGTGATGAAGTTTTGAAAAACGGTAAGTGCATGGATCAATTCCCTGTTGATGTTTATCAGGGTGGCGCAGGTACCTCTGTCAATATGAATACTAACGAGGTTATCGCTAACATTGGTCTGGAAATGATGGGTCATCAAAAAGGGGAATATCAGTATCTGAACCCGAATGACCACGTCAACAAGTGCCAGTCTACCAACGATGCTTATCCTACCGGATTCCGTATCGCGGTTTACTCTTCGTTAATGAAGCTGGTTGAGTCTATTGAAGTACTGCGTGCAGGCTTTGATCGTAAAGCGGTTGAGTTTAAAGAAGTCCTGAAAATGGGCCGTACTCAGTTACAAGACGCTGTACCAATGACTTTAGGCCAAGAGTTCCATGCCTTTAGCGTGTTACTGAAAGAAGAAGTTAGAAACATTACCCGTACTGCTGAGTTACTGCTCGAAGTTAACCTTGGTGCAACAGCTATCGGTACCGGTCTGAATACACCAAAAGAGTACTCTCCTCTGGCGGTGAAGAAGCTGGCTGAAGTTAGCGGCTTCCCATGCGTAGTTGCAGAAGACTTGATTGAAGCAACGTCTGACTGTGGCGCTTACGTTATGGTTCATGGCGCATTAAAACGCCTTGCAGTAAAAATGTCTAAAATCTGTAACGACCTTCGTTTACTCTCTTCTGGCCCACGCGCTGGTTTAAACGAAATCAACTTACCTGAACTGCAAGCTGGCTCTTCTATCATGCCAGCTAAAGTTAACCCGGTTATTCCTGAAGTGGTTAACCAGGTTTGCTTTAAAGTTATCGGTAACGACATTTGCGTAACTATGGCTGCAGAAGCTGGCCAATTACAGTTAAACGTAATGGAACCTGTTATCGGTCAGGCTATGTTTGAGTCAATTCACATTCTGTCTAATGCATGTCACAACCTGGTTGAAAAATGTGTTGATGGTATCACTGCCAATAAAGAAGTGTGTGAAGCCTATGTGTTCGGCTCAATCGGTATCGTTACTTATCTGAACCCATTCATTGGCCACCACAATGGTGACATTGTTGGTAAGATTTGTGCTGAAACCGGCAAAACCGTACGCGAAGTTGTTCTGGAGCGCGGTCTTCTGACCGAAGCAGAACTTGATGATATCTTCTCCATCAAGAACCTGATGCACCCAGAATATAAAGCAAAACGTTACGACGACTAGTTGCGAGAGAACTAAGACTCTGCAATAACCAAACAAAAGGCATGTCATTTGAAAAATAGCATGCCTTTTTAATACTCGTAGGAACTTGTAGTCGTTAACTTTGTGTTATCTATTTTTAATAACACGTATAAAATCAAGGAAATAATATATGTTAGCTGTGCAATTTGTGATTGTCCTGCTGGCCATCTATGTTGGTGCACGACTAGGTGGTATCGCCATCGGTTTTGCCGGTGGACTGGGTGTACTGGTTCTTACTACGGTTTGCCAAATCAACCCTGGTAATATCCCGTTCGACGTTATTCAAATCATCATGTCAGTTATCGCGGCAATCGCAGCAATGCAGGTCGCAGGCGGTATGGACTATCTGGTTAGTTTGGCTGCAAAACTGTTACGTAAACATCCTAAATACATTACGTTTCTGGCACCCATCGTTACCTATGTCATGACAATCTTCGCGGGTACTGGTCACACTGCTTTCTCTACTATGCCAGTTATCGCCGAAGTGGCAAAAGGCCAGGGTATCCGTCCTTCACGTCCATTGTCTATCGCGGTTGTAGCATCACAGATCGCCATCACAGCATCACCAATTTCAGCTGCGGTAGTATTTACTGCCGGTATTCTGGAACCCGTTGGCGTCAGCTACTTAACCCTGTTAGGTATTTGTATTCCAACTACCTTTGTAGCCGTTATGTTGACTGCTATTGTCAGTAACTTCCTGGGCAGCGAGTTAAAAGACGATCCGGTTTATAAAGAGCGTCTGGCTAAAGGCCTGGTTAGCAATACTAAAGTTGCCGACATCGTGATTAAGCCGGGTGCAAAACTTTCTGTTCTGTTATTCCTGCTTGGTATCGTTGCCGTTATGCTGTATGCAACATCGATTAGTAAGTCTGTAGGTCTGATCGAAAACCCTATTTTAGGTCGTGACCATGCAATCGTTGTCTTCATGTTAACTATCGCTACTGCAATCTGTGTTTTCTGTAAGATTGATACTAACGAAATCCTGAATGCGAGTACCTTCAAATCAGGTATGAGTGCTTGTGTCTGCGTACTGGGTGTTGCGTGGTTAGGTGATACCTTCGTTCAAGCTCACATCAACGAAATCAAAGAGTTCTCTGGTAGCCTGCTGCAAGAACACTCCTGGATGTTAGCGATTATTCTGTTCTTTGCTGCTACGCTGCTGTATTCACAAGCCGCAACAGCGAAAGCATTGTTACCAGCAGCTCTGGCTCTTGGCGTAACACCAGTTGGTGTTGTAGCGTCATTCGCCGCTGTTTCTGCTCTGTTTGTTCTGCCAACTTACCCAACTCTGCTGGCAGCCGTTCAGATGGATGATACCGGTTCAACCCGTATCGGTAAGTATGTGTTTAACCATTCATTCCTGGTCCCGGGCGTTATTGCTATTGCCCTGTCAGTTCTGTTTGGCTTTATCGTAGGTAATATGGTTCTGTAATTGCCTTTATAGACCTGAAGTGCTTGCACTTCAGGTCTATTCCTCTCTTTCTCTTCCAGTTACTGACAAACCCCCACTCAACCAGTATAGTGTTTTGCTGAATGCAACATGTTTTCCATCATCCAGAGGTAAACATTATGACAGCAGCAATTTCTGACAATACCGGTACCAACGCCATTGTAATTCTTTGTACTGCGCCCGATGAAGCCAGTGCACAAGAGCTTGCTACTTTAGTATTAGCTGAAAAATTAGCGGCCTGCGTCACAATTTTACCTGGTGCCACCTCCCTCTATTACTGGCAGGGTAAGTTGGAGCAGGAGTATGAGGTTCAGATGTTGCTGAAAACAAACTGTCAGCATCAGGATGCCCTGATGGCAAAGCTGAAACAGCATCACCCCTATGAATTACCAGAACTGCTGGCATTACCCGTCAGCAAAGGCGACAAAGAATATCTATCATGGCTCGACACATCACTAAATTAATTATTCTCTTTTGGCTGACGCTGTTTTGCACCTCGTTTAGTGCACAGGCTTCACTATTTGATAAAACACCCTCTGCAGGAAAATTTGTCAGTGTCGATCAGGCTTTTGCCTTTGATTTTAGCCAGAACAATCAAAATCTGATTCTCAAGTGGGATATCGCTCCTGGTTACTATCTCTATCAACACCAAATAAAAATTGAAGCACAAGATGCCACGATAGCACCCTATACATTCCCCACTGCAGAAAAGCATAACGATGCCTTCTACGGTGATACCTTAATTTATAAGCATTCTTTATCAATACCGTTGACCCTTTCACAAGCTCAAAACAACTCTGTAATTACTGTTAGTTATCAAGGCTGTGCTGAGGCTGGATTTTGTTATCCCCCTGAAACACGTACGGTTCCATTAAGTGAAATAACAACGACCAGTACCAGTAATTCGGTAGCAATAACGGCGTTACCTCCGCAAACCGACGGAACAAAGAGTGAGGAGTCACTTCCCTTCTCCCCTTTGTGGGCCTTAGTTATTGGTATCATTGCCGCGGCAACCCCTTGCGTGCTGCCGATGTATCCGTTGATTTCCAGTATTATTTTAGGAAATAAGCAAAGCTATAGCCTGAAGCGCACCTTTTTTCTGGCCTTTGTTTATGTGCAGGGAATGGCGTTAACTTATACCGCACTGGGCATTGTTGTGGCTGCTGCTGGTATGCAATTTCAGGCTTATTTTCAACATCCTGTGGTTCTAATTGGACTATCAGCGTTATTCATTCTGCTGGCACTCTCTATGTTTGGGGTCTACACCCTACAACTCCCTTCGTCATTACAAACCAAAATGACCGGCTGGAGTAATAACCAAAAAGGCGGTTCTCCTTTAGGCGTCTTTATTATGGGAGCGTTGGCAGGGCTTATCAGTTCTCCATGTACCACAGCACCATTAACAGCAATCCTGCTTTATATTGCCCAAAGCGGCAATCTGCTTGCGGGTGGCGGAACGCTATATCTGTATGCCCTGGGAATGGGGATTCCCCTAATACTGGTTACATTATTTGGCAACAAGGTATTACCGCGTAGTGGCCCATGGATGCAGTATGTTAAAGAAGGATTTGGCTTCCTGATTCTGGCACTTCCGGTGATCTTATTAGGCCGCCTGTATGGCGAAATTTGGGAGCTGCGAATGTGGTCAGCGTTGGGATTAGCTTTCTTTGGCTGGGCTTTTATTGTCAGCTTACGTTCCCAACAAGGATGGATCAGACTCCTTCAGCTATTATTACTGGCCGCTGCGCTTATTGTTACCCGCCCATTACAGGATTGGGCATTTAGCCCCGCAATCCCACAGGCCCAAACTGATACACATAGCCTGTTTACGCCGGTTAGTGATAGTGATGAACTACACCGGGTTCTGGCTAATGCCAAAGGTAAGATCGTTATGTTGGATCTGTATGCTGACTGGTGTGTGACCTGCAAAGAGTTTGAGAAATATACCTTTAGCGCCCCTTCAGTACAAAATGCACTGTCTGATGCAGTTTTACTTCAGGCGGACGTAACGGCGAATAATAAGCAACATATCGCGCTGCTGAAGGAGTTTCAGGTACTGGGCCTACCCACTATCCTTTTTTTCGATAAAACGGGCAGAGAGCTTACTGAGCTGCGTGTATCCGGGTTCATGAATGCAGAGCAGTTTGTTGAGCATATTGAAAAAATCAAAAAATATAACACCCAGGCAGAATAACCCTGCTCCTATTTCGCTGAATATTTAGGCATAACGATAGAATTCGAGTGAAAAAACAGCGGTTGATCGGAATTTACTGCTTAAAAGACAGAAAGCCATTGACGATAAGGCGTAGATCCGGTTTAATGCGCCCCGTTGCCCGGATAGCTCAGTCGGTAGAGCAGGGGATTGAAAATCCCCGTGTCCTTGGTTCGATTCCGAGTCCGGGCACCATCATTCAGAAAACCCGCCTATGGCGGGTTTTTGCTTTTGTAGCAATTCGAAATATATTATCCATGTAAATATTATTTGAATGAAACCATTTCATTACAAAATTATTACATCATCATAACTGTTGTATCCTAAATACAAGACCAACGTAATTTCAGATCATCTCAATTAGCAAGTTATGATTAACGAATATTTATTACCTGGCAAGCTCTTAACTATTTTGCTAACAGCTATGTTGATTGGGTCTATAAAAATAATCATCCTCTTAAAAATCACTCAAAAAATCTCATAAAGCCCTACGACAACTTAATTAAACTCATTACTTTATAGTTAGTTACTCTTTACAATCATATTATCCAATTTAATAAATCATATTGATTATCAACTAATGACTAATGATGCAACATACTAATATTAAGACCTTTTAATATTAGCATGTAGATATTATAAACAAGTTCAGAGACGAACAAACAATAACTGCCCGTTGCTTTAATTCATCTACTCCTTTAGAATTCATTTATACGTATTACTGAAATTAGAATCAGTATATAAAGTCGTGCAAGTAAACAAACATGAATGCTCTTGTTGTTTCATAATTGTTTAAAATAGATGCAAAACAGAGATAGAAAACTGACAGGAAGTCATGTAACGCCTATTCCCACTGAATATTCCTTTCATTAACTATCTATTTTATATGATGCATAGTTTCTATTTATTAACTAGAACTATTTATTTTATATATATGAAATAGCATCAAATAAATTATCAACTTAATTAATTCAGCAAAATGGCAGCTGTAAGTCATGGGCGGTAGCCTGCTCTAAACCCTGCAAATTTGCAAAAGGGCTAAAGGTACACTGTGTTTCTCTTTTTATTCTCGGCATCAGCCTGCTGTCTAATCATATTACTAATAAGCCGAATTATCGCTATTCAATTTGGCCTTGTAGATAAGCCAAATAACCGTAAGTTGCATAAAGGACATATTCCACTAGTTGGTGGGATTGCTATCTATCTCTCTATGTGTATTATGTATATCTTTTCAGATGAATATCTTCCACATAGTACAGCCTACTTAGTTGGCGCATCAATCTTACTCATTGTTGGAATAATAGATGATCGTCTCGATTTACCGGTTTATCCCAGAATAATTCTTCAGGCTCTAGTTATTACTCTATTAATGATAGATGGAGCCTATCTTTATTCATTAGGTCATTTATTACCTAACAATATACTGATATTAGGTGAAATTGGATACATTATCACTCTATTCGCCATGTGGGCCTCAGTTAATGCTTTTAATATGACCGACGGCATTGACGGTTTACTTGGTGGGCTTACATGTATTTCATTATTAGGAATAAGTATCTGCTTCTATTTAGGAAACCAAAAGAATTTAGCTGTATGGTGCCTTACTCTCATCGCTATTATTATTCCCTATCTATTGCTTAATTTAAGTATCCCATTCGGTAAGAAGTTTAAAGTTTTTATGGGAGATGCAGGTAGTACACTAATCGGTTTTACTATTCTTTGGTTATTATTATTAGCAACCCAGGGCGATAATGCAGTTATTGCTGCAGTAACAGGTTTATGGTTGATTGCAATTCCTTTAATGGATATGGTCACAGTAATGCTTAGTCGCATTCTTAAGAAAAATAGTCCTTTCAAACCAGACCGAAACCATTTACATCACATTCTAATGGCTCAGGGGTTAAGTTCACGCCAAACGCTTCTTATTATAGTAACAATGGCTCTATTATTGGCTCTTTTTGGCATTGCATTAGAACAATTTAAAGTCAAAGAACTAATTTCGCTTCTCCTGTTTCTGGGCGTATTCTTCATCTATTTCTATTTAATAAAAAAATTAAAATTATTAGCATCTAACCTGCAAAAAACAAAAGAGCAGCAGACACATGATAATAATATTAATCAAGTAATATATAAGTGATCTTAATAATAGCCTTAGTTTTCCATCTTGAGTACACAACAATGCACTCATCAGTAATTGCTCTATCACTAATTATCGGATTACTAATGTATTCCTAATATGACCTAAACTTTATGGCAGTATATGAAATGAAAATATCTATAATAATACCATCATTAATAACCATGGTCTTTCTAAGTGGTTGTACTCTGGAGCCCGGTAGCCATCTTTCAACTTCTAATAAGACAATTCAGGAGCAGGAAGATGAGAACTTTGATATTAACCAGATGGTTAATGTTTATACTATTACACCTCAATTAGTTGAACAACAAAGAGTTCATCCCGCAGTTGCTCAGCCTAATCCCGATCTGGAGAAAGAACTACAGAATTACGAATATCGTATCGGTATTGGTGATGTACTCATGGTAACCGTATGGGATCATCCTGAGTTGACGACACCTGCGGGTCAATATCGCAGTGCTAGTGATACCGGTAACTGGGTTCAATCTGATGGTACTATTTTTTATCCCTACATTGGGAAAATATCAGTCAAAGGTAAAACCATGGCTCAAGTACGAACAGCGATAGCGAATCAGCTTGCTCAGTATATTGAGTCACCTCAAGTCGATGTCAGCATTGCCTCCTTTCGAGCTAAAAAAGCCTATATTACTGGCGAAGTAACCAAATCCGGCAAACAACCTATTACTAATATTCCATTGACCATAATCGATGCGCTTAATCAGGCAGGCGGACTTACGGAAAATGCTAACTGGAACAATGCAATACTCACACGTAATGGTGAAAAGTATCCTATTTCGTTAAATGCATTAATGCAACATGGTGATTTGACCCAGAACCGTTTATTGCATGATGGTGATATTTTATACATTCCACGCAATGATGATTTAAAAGTCTTTGTTATGGGCGAAGTCAAAAAACAAAGTACGTTACGCATGGATCGCAGTGGTATGACATTAACTGAAGCTCTGGGTCATGCCGATGGTATTGATCAAGCGATGAGTGACGCCAGTGGAATATTTGTTATTCGCTCTACTCGTAACTATGTTGATAAAACAAAAGATAATACTGTTATTGATTCGAGTAACGACACAGAAGATAAGCCATTATTGTTTAACTCTCTGGAAGAAGAAAAAAGCATTAAATCTGATGACGACACTGATAAAAAACTGGCCAATATTTATCAACTAAATGCAAAAGATGCCTCTGCCCTGGTTTTAGGCACTGAATTCCAATTGCAACCTTATGATATTGTTTACGTCACAACAGCCCCTGTCGCCCGTTGGAATCGTGTGATTAGTCAACTAGCTCCAACAATAACCAGTATTAACAGTATGACTGAGTCGACTCGTTGGATTAGAAATTGGCCAAACTAATGTTTAACTCCATACTGGTGGTTTGTATAGGTAATATTTGCCGTTCTCCAATAGGAGAACGGCTCTTAAAAATACAATTTCCTAATAAGACGATAGAATCTGCGGGGTTAAAAGCTGTCGTGGATCACCCAGTAGAAAAAACAATTACAGAAATTGCACTACAACATGGAATATCAGTCTCAGGCCATAAAGCCAAACAATTTAATGCTCAACTATGCCACCAATATGACTTAATTTTAGTCATGGAAAAAAGGCATATGGAAATGATAAATCACCTGTCTCCAGAAACCAGCGGCAAAACAATGCTATTTGGTCACTGGAATAACCAAAGTGATATTGCCGATCCTTATGGAAAGAGCAGAAGAATGTTTGAATTAATTTATCAACAGTTATCTGAGTCCGCGGATATGTGGGCAAAAGTGCTTAGACACTAAAAATATCAATAAAGATAGCATGAGAATAAGTAGGGATAAGTATGTCAGAAATTCGTAGTGCCTCATATAAGAATTCTAAAGAAGAAGATGAGATTAATTTAGGCAAGATTTTAGGAACCATCATAGATAAGAAATGGTTACTAGTATCTATAACAATAATATTAACCCTTATTGGAGCTTTTTATGCTCTATTTACTACGCCTATTTATCGAGCCGACGTACTTATTCAGATAGAAAAAAATTCCACTAATAACCTCTTAAATAATGTATCAGAGATTTTATCAAACAATATAATGCCATCAACAGCAGCAGAAATAGAGTTAATAAAATCACGGATGGTCATAGGGAAAACAGTTTCTGACTTAGGATTAAATATTGAAGTATCAGAAAAATATTTCCCAATTATTGGTGAGAAATTATCTAACTTACTGGGAATTAAACCAGGTCAAGTGGCTATTTCCAAATTTGACATTCCCGAAACGATGTATAATTATGATTTTATTCTTACAGTCTTACCTGATAATCAATACTCTTTAAAAGGAAATGATATTGATATAATAGGTAAAATAGCATTGATAGAAAAAAGCAATAATATATCTATTTTGATCAGTGATATTATTGCCCCTGTAGGAACCATCTTTAAGATAAAGAAAAAAGATTATCTCACTACAATTAATAATGTGTTATCCGATTTATCAATTCAGGACACCACTAAAGATGGTGGGATACTCAGACTTTACGTAACTGGACAAGACAAAGATAAAATAAGAAAAATTGCAGATAGTATTAGTAATAATTACCTACAACAAAATGTCGAGAGAAAATCAGAAGAAGCCGCTAATAGCTTAGCATTTCTAAGAGAACAGTTGCCGCTGATAAAACGCCAGCTTGAAGAAGCTGAAATCAAATTAAATACTTTTAGACAAACTAACGAATCTGTTGATTTAACTTTAGAGGCAAAATCTATTCTTGACTCTATGGTTTCAATCACCTCTCAGTTAAATGAAGTAACATTTAAAGAAGCTGAAATATCAAAATTATATACTAAAGAGCATCCTGCCTATCGTTCTTTATTAGAAAAAAAGAATACATTAATACAAGAAAAAGAACGCTTAAATAAAAGTGTCACTAATATGCCTAAAACACAACAAGAGATTTTAAGATTAACCAGAGACGTACAATCTGGTCAGGAAATCTATATGTTGTTATTAAATAAGCAGCAAGAACTAAGCATTAACAAAGCAAGTACTGTTGGAAATGCCAGAATTATAGATAAAGCTATTACTCAACCAAATAAAATAAAACCGAAATCATCATTAATAATATTATTATCATTTATTGCAGGAGTATTCCTTTCAATTTTAATAATCTTCATTCAGGAGCTTTTCAGAAGAACTATTAACGATTCATCACAGCTTGAAAGTATAGGTATAAATGTTTATGCCAATATCCCACTATCTAAAAACTTAAAGAATAGAAATAGAAGACTCATAAAACAACCGCTAGAAAATCACACAAAATTGTTAGCATTAGAGCAAGAAACCGATTTAGCAGTCGAAGCCATACGAAGCCTGAGAACCAGCCTGCATTTCGCTATGCTCGATGCCAGCAACCGGATTCTGATGATTACCGGTGCTACATCAGGTATAGGAAAAAGTTTTATCAGTAGTAACCTTGCTGTTGTGGTCGCACAATCAGGAGTCAGGGTTCTTCTGATTGATGCAGATATGAGAAAAGGCGGGCTACATAAACTATTCAAAATAACGATGGGTAATGGACTCTCTGATATCTTGTCTAATAATAAAGAAATAGAAAAGTGTGTTTATAAAACACCAGTTGATGGTTTAGATTTTATTCCGAGAGGTTCTATTCCACCTAACCCATCAGAATTACTAATGAATAAATATTTTTCCTCATTTATTGAGTGGGCCGGTGCAAATTACGACCTGATCATTTTTGATACCCCACCAATCCTGGCCACGACAGACTCAATGATCATTGGTAGATATTCAGGTACCAATCTGCTGGTTGCTCGATTTGAACATAGTTCTGTCAGGGAAGTCGAAATGTCACTTAAGCGTTTTGAGCAGAATGGCCTGACAATAAAAGGACTCGTTCTTAATGCCGTCCAACAAAGAGCATCCAAATTCTACGGTGACGGAGTCTTTGAGTATTACTCTTATCAATCAGAAAAATAACGCTTAACTTTATAACTTTATAACTTTATAACTTTATAACTTTATAACTTTATAACTTTCACAAACTAAACAACTTCAGCTCCGGTACACCCCGGAGCTGAAATCATCAGTCAATCAATTTGGGCAACGATAAACTTGTCCGCTGACTTTACTGTCCAGAGGAACAAACTCAGATAAGAAGCTTTGCCCTTGTCCACTAATGCCATAAATAACATTGCCACCCATGGCCGCCGCTTTATTACGCAGATCGTTCGTTGCGCTAGCAACTGAATCATATTCACTGCTGGCACCGGACAGCCAGTTACTCTGACTACCTTCTGCTGAACCTAATAACTGGCATGTAGCACCTGGTTGCTCATCAACTATTCTGACTTGCTGCCCGGCACCGCTTAACGTATTAGTACTGGAACAACCCGCCAATAATAATGCTGCCACAAGGCTTAAACACAATTTAACCCGCATGTTTCCCCCATATCATATTGAGAATCTGACTGATTCTAACAAAAAACTACAGGCCGCTTTAAGCATCCCCTGTCACATTTACCTGAATCATGCCCTTGTCTCGAGTTACCAACCCAGCTTACCCTATTCTTTTTACCCGTGCCCGAAGTAAATAACTGATGACATGATGAAAAATCAGGCAACTTTCTTCGCCAGCAACGTAGCAAACCGTAGCTTGATACGATTACCATCGCTATCTGTTTTATGCAACTCTCCCACGTCTTCGTTATATTTAATAATTTCCCAACCTTGATAATAATCTTTCAATTCTCCCTGACTAAAGGTGAAGGAAAAGGGTACTGAACAAGGGTAGTCTTCTGTCGACATGGCAGAAACAATCAGGTTATAGCCATTACTCTCAGTCTTATCCTGCATATTTTTTATAATGGCAGGCACCCTTCCTCGCTCCAAAAACATAAATACTACGGTAGACAGAATAAAACCGTATGTATCATTAATCGTCTGTTCATTGATATTGAAAACATCGGCCTGAATACCGCTTAATGATTCGGAATGAATAATCTCCTGAAGCGCACTAATATTCTGCTCGTTTTTATCTAATGCCCTGACATCAAAGCCAAGCTTATTTAAGTAGAGGGAATTTCTGCCTGAACCACATCCTAAATCCAGCGCCTTACAAGATGTAACGTAACGCGTTGCATTGAGTACTTCAGAATGTGTTTTCGTCATACCGTACTTCTTATTGGTATAGTCTTCCGGCTGACAATAAAACTCTAACTGACATTCAATATCTGAAGAACAGCTGGCAATCTTATGCCACTCCTGTGGCTTAATCAGCTCGGGCTGATGATCAACCGAATACTGTTCGGTACGAATAATCTCGCCATCTCCAGTTAAAAAAGCAAATGTCATTTCACCTTTAAATAGCGTCAATTTTGCCCAGGTTCCTTGCTGAGTATTATGTTTTTCCTGAAACATAGCAGGTAACGTTTCGCTGTTCCAACTAGGCAGCTGTTTGTAACAAACAAGGTTTTCCATATTAAATCTCTTATGCTCGAATTAATTGACCTAAAAACAGTGTTCACATTCGTTATAGCATCGATAGTAACGCAATTCAGACTGAAGGGCTGAATAAAAGTGTGAGCTTTAAATTTACTTTCGTTCATTCCTGTTAGTAGATGATTGAGTTCCGCCACTGTTTTGTTTCTTGTTTATCCTTCCCGTCATGAACCTCTTCCCATTGGACAAATTTATTTCTATCTCATCACATCAAATACTCAGAACTGGTGATTTCTCACCTCATCTCTTCTATCTTTTACAGATAACGCTATGATATGTCCGCCCTCCAAAAAGTTGGGGAATGTAAGCCATCACTCACTCCAGTGAATTAACAGGCAAATATTTTATGAATCATCAGATTAGCACCCACTCTAACGCACGTTTTTTTGCCTTACGCCTCTATCCCGGACAAGAGCTATTAAGCACGCTAAAGACGTTTATTACAGAACAAAACTTGCAGGCTGCATTTATTGCCGGATGCGTAGGTAGCCTGACAGATGTTGCACTGCGCTTTGCCGGAGAGTCGGATACCACAATATTCAGTGGTAAATTTGAAGTAGTTTCGCTGATCGGTACTTTGGAACAACAGAGGGAACATCTTCATTTATCGGTTTCTGATCGAACGGGGAAAGTCACTGGCGGCCACATCATGCCAGGGTGCACGGTCAGAACGACACTGGAGTTAGTTCTGGGAGAATTGGAACAATTGCGTTTCAGTCGACAGCCTTGCTCACTTTCAGGTTATGAAGAACTGGTTATTAATCAGCGCTAATCACACTGATTATTTTGAATTTATTTCGTTATCGAGGTTTCTATGGCAAGTAATGCCGTTTCCAGTCGTACTCTGGTACTCATGGTTATGTCCATTGCAATTAATATGATTGGCGGACAAATTGTTTCCATGCTCAAACTCCCTATCTTCCTTGACTCTATCGGCACGATGTTATGTGCCTTATTGGCAGGCCCCTGGGCTGCGATGTTCACTGGATTATTGACTAATTTACTGTGGGGATTAATTTCCGGCCCGATTGCTGCAGCCTTCGCACCTGTGGCCATGGTGATTGGTCTGGTTTGCGGCATTATGGCTCGCATTGGCTGGTTCCGCTCATTACCAAAGGTTATTGCCTCAGGCATCGTTATCACGCTGGCATTAACGTTAATAGCAGTACCGATTCGTACATACCTGTTTGGTGGTGCTACCGGTAGTGGCGCAGATTTCTTCGTTGCCTATATCAATGCAGTAGGACAGAACTTAGTTGAATCTGTCGCTATTACGGTGATCGGGGTAAATCTGATCGATAAAATTCTGACCGCCATTATCGCCTGGCTATTAGTCAGAGGGTTGCCACAAAGAACGCATAACAGCTTCCCTAATATGGCAGCTGTTCGCTGATATGCATCCATTTACCTCATTCATGTTATGGGGATGGCTGGCCCTGACGGCGCTCCTTTTGCCGTTGGGGTATGCCTTATTAATCTACAGTGCAAGTCTATTTGCCCTGCTTTTGATATTGCCAGACACTCGCCACCGCTGGCGCTATGTCGTCTGGTTTATGGCTCCAATGGGATTAGGATTATGGCTGGTACACAGCGGTTGGCTGGCACACTGGATAAATGGAGTGCCACTGGATCAGCAAAGAATGCCAATGGCTACAGCACTCTGGCTAAAACTATTGGCAATCATCAGTAGCGCTCAAATCTGGCTACAGAAAGTCCCGACTCGTCAGTTTGTACGAGCGCTATTTGCCAGTCGATTACCCATCAGCTTTGCTTATGTTTTAGCAGGGCCGCTGCTAATTGTGGAGCAATTGCGTCAACAATTACACACCATAAGAGATGCACAGTTAGCCCGTGGAATTCCTCTGGATGGCTCCTGGCACCAGCGATTGCGCGCTATTCCGGCCCTGTTGCTACCATTAACCAGCAATGCAATTAATGAGCTGGCAATACGAGGTGCTGCACTGGATATGAAAGCTTTCAGAGCACGTGCTCACCGGACAACATTGTGGGCACCGCCAGACAGCAAGCTACAGCAAATAAGCCGTTACGCTTTGCTTCTGCTTTGTCTGGTTCAAATCGGAGGGTATATCTGGTGGTTATATTAAAAGATGTCACCTTTACATCACGTGGAGATGAAAAACCTCTGCTTGGACCGCTCAATCTTACGCTGCCAGACGACCCCTTTTTTGTTATCTATGGTGGCAATGGCAGTGGAAAAAGTATACTGGCCCAACTGCTGGCAGGATGGTTTCCTGAACAACTGACAGGCCATCTGAGCGGCTCGCTGCAAATATCGGGTGAAGAGATCGGACAAGCCCCACTATCAACTCATGCGACACGGATACAGTTAGTTCAACAATCCCCCCAGCTCCAACTTTCTGGTTGCACATTCAGTGTTGAAGAAGAGATCGCATTCGGTCCTGAGAACTTGGCTTTACCACCCGCTGAAATCCTGCAACGTATTGATGAGGCATTGGATAATACCCATAGCCAGCACCTACGTACGCGACATCCCTCAACCCTGTCTGGCGGAGAGGCTCAGCGAGTCGTTCTGGCTTGTGCTTTAGCAATGCATCCTAAGTTACTGTTGCTAGATGAGGCCTTTAGCCGATTAACGCCCAAAGCAACAACCCAACTGTTATCCGAGCTCAGAAACTATGCTTTACGTCACGACTGCAAAATCATTTTGTTTGAACGAGCGTTTTTACCCGCTGCAAAATATTGTTCTCAGGCTTTAGTACTCAAACAAGGCCAACCGTTGATTCAAGGGTCTATCTCACAGATTTTTCAGATGGCGATGACTCACATTAATGCTCCCGATGCCTGGCAGGTCATTCATTTACTCTCAACCCATCATGCCTGGTCTGAAGATATTCCACGTACGGAAAATGAGCTCATCAGCGCGTTTAAGGATCAATATGCTAGCCTTTAATAATGTCTCCTTCCGTTGGCCAAAGGCTTCGACATATTGTCTGAATAATCTTAATTTAAGCCTGAGTCAGGGAGAATGTGTCGCACTGGTTGGTGATAATGGTGCAGGAAAATCAACATTGCTACGTCTGGCAGCAGGTTTATTAAAAGCAGATGAAGGCCAGATTACGCTGAACGGTATAGATCTTTCACAACAAAAAGCCCGGCAAAGAGCCATGGATATCGGCATCCTGTTTCAGGAAGCGGAGAAGCAGATATTCCATAGCAGCGTCAGAGATGAAGTTACCTTTGGCTTAAAACAACGAAATCTAACGCGAACACAAATAGAACAGCATACGGAACAAGCCTTGATGCTGTGTGAACTAACCGAACTGGCAGACAAACATCCGTTAGATCTTCATGCCGGCCAGCGAAGAATGGTCGCCGTTGCCTGTCTGGCTGCCTTATCGCCACCATTGTTGCTATTAGATGAACCAAGTCGTGATTTTGACGCTTACTGGCTTAAGATTTTTGAGAAATGGCTGGCCCATTGCCAGCAGTCCGGCACTACGATTTTAACCATTAGCCACGATTTAGATTTTGTGTCTCGTCACTATTCACGAGTTATACATCTGTCCGGTGGGAATATTGTAAATGATGGTCCTCCGTCACGCGTTCTTCGTACCGAAGAGTTGCAAGAACCCGGAGAACTACCATCACCAACGCTATACGCTCTTAATCAGGCACTGTCTCTTGATTATCCGGAGACACCAGAGCAATGGAGCCATGCCTGGCTAAACAGAACACGATAAACCGGAAATTATTGTTGATGAGACCTCTGATAAGCCAACGCCTTCGCCAGCTTCGAGTCTGGCTCTGATAATTTTTTCAGTTTTTTCTTATGTATCTTATCCAACTTACCCAACTCAGCCGCACTCTTTCCTGAATCACCTACCCGTTGCTCCGGTGATAATTCAGTCATTATTTTAGCTGCATCTTTCAATGCGTTAATATACCCATCCAGCTCGGATAGTGAGTACTGAGCCAAATTCATTTTGCTGTTTAGCAATTGCCCCCAATAAAACTCAAGAAAAGGCACTTCCGGATAAGGCTGACCGGTTTTTGGATCCAGATTATTATCTGACTTATCATAAGAAATGCCCCTTAAATAGTAGAGCATTGAACGCCAGGGATCGTCCTGAAATAATTTCAATCCAAGAGACGATGGCAATTGTGCAAACGTAATGGCATTACCTTTAGCATCAATGGGCAAAAAATGTTTTAGCTCCGCCATTTTCTGCTCAAATTGAGCCTGAGTAACAGGGTTTCCTGTTGCATCACGGCTCAAATTTTGCCCGACTAATACGCTTAAACTGATATCGCCACCGCTGGCTTCCCAAAAACTATTAAAAGCATGATGCCCATCAGTCAGATAAATTTTTCCACCTGGGCCAATATCAACAGTATTCATTGCTGATTTATCGGTTCCTGCGGGTAACGAACAGCGATATGAAGAGGGGTCCTCAGGAGAAGAGAATTTAGTTTGTTGTTTCAGTTTACCCGCACCCTGAACTTTACAGAGCTCGGCAAATAGCTTCTCAGGTTTTCTTGTATATTCGTCTAAATCACCAGCAATTTGCAGCTTACCCACAGCAATTTGTGTTGGATGTAGCTCATCAAGGCGTACCTGAATAATGTCTCCGGTTTTAGCTAACATTCGGTTATCAGAAGTCTGTGTTGCCATAGCCATTGCACTCAGCAGGATGCCAGAAAAAGCCCCGATAACGGGCACAATAAAAACAGATAATCGACTGATGAACATCAATGTCACCCTTTATTGGCAAATAATTACCGATAATAACTGATTATAGTCAGATAGATATGAATTGCTTTATTACAGTAGCAAGTACGGGCGGGTAAATTGATTAATCGATATAAGTTAACGGAAATACCATAGAAAACTACAACTAACCAATTGAAGACAGATGAGAAAAGTATGAGTTGGTATTTAGCAAATACACTTTTAGATAACAGAAAAACACAAATTGTGCTGCTATCCTCGCGCTATTAATTCATCCCTGATGATAATTTCCTTAAAGATAAAGTACTTCAATATAAATACTATTTTTCTGCACCAATCAACCACCAGTGCAATGGGTAGCCCTTTTTCACACCGGTTTTTAATACTCGTCCTTCTTCCATCAATTTCAGCAGATAATAACGAGCCTGATAAACATTTATCACACAAATTTCCGCAATATCATTGGTTGTAGGACCTATCAGGCGCAGCGTCTCGTCGCTAATTTCACCGGTAAGGGAAACCTTTTCTTTTACTGCTGCATATTTTTCAGCACATTGTACGGCTAAAGTGTCCAATATTTCCTGAGTAATCATTGCACCTTTTGTCACTTTTTCATCCGATTTATTATTATTTATCATTCAGCCTCCAACTCTGTATAACCTAAATAGAAAATTGCCTGTCCGGAGTATACACCAGTCACAAATCTTTCATCTATCAGTGAGTAATAGAGACCACTGTTTTTTTGACCCAAGCTAACCATTGAAAAATTAACTATTTGATTAGAAACTGCATCCCACAACCCAAAGCGTTGCAGAAATCCAAAAAAGATCTTGGTAATTATTAAAAAGAAACACCCCATCGTTTATTATGAGGTGTATTTACAGAAAAAATTTTTAATAAACTTAGCTCAATTGGCGAATCGGCTTTTCTGCAAGATAAGCGAGGATATCTTCAACCGCTCCCTGAAAATAACCCTGATAGTTACTGTCAGAAACATATCCTAAATGAGGTGTTGCCAGGACGTTGGGTAACGTACGCAGAATATCGCCTTCAGGTAATGGTTCGATTTCAAATACGTCCAGTCCTGCACCAGCAATACGCTGATGACTCAAAGCATCAATAAGTGCCTTCTGATCGACAATTGCTGCCCGAGAGGTATTAATCAGAAATGCTTTTGACTTCATTCTGTTTAACTCGGCTTCACCAATTAACCCTCGAGAGCGTTCTCCCAGTACTAAATGAATAGAAACAAAATCGCTGCTCTCCAGCAGAGCTTCTTTTGATGGAGCCAATTCAACCCCAACTTCATTTGCTCGTTCAGCCGTTAAATTTTGGCTCCAGGCAGAAACCTCCATCCCAAACGCTTTGGCAACCTGAGCAACACGCCCACCAATTTTACCTAACCCCAACAGTCCGAGGCGTTTACCGCTGAGTGTTACCCCTACGGTACTCTGCCATGCCCCATTTTGGCGGAAGGCATTATTCTCCGGCACAATATGACGAGCCAGCCCCAAAATCAGTGCCCAGGTCAGCTCCATCGGTGGCTCAGAACCGCTTGGTGTACCGCAAACAGTAACGCCTTGAGCCGTTGCCGCTTTCACATCGATAGCGGCATTACGCATACCTGAAGTAATCAGTAGTTTCAGTTTAGGTAACTTAGCCAATAACGAACGGGTAAACGGGGTACGTTCCCGCATAATGATAACAATTTCACAATCACCAATTCTGTCTGCCAGTTCCTGCTCATCAGAAATATGTTGAGAGAGAGAAAATATCTCAACCCGGTCTCGTAGTGAAGACCAGTCAGCCATAGATAAAGCAACGTTCTGAAAATCATCAATAATTGCACATTTCAATTTCATAAACCGAATCCTGTCAGAGAGTAATATCCGATTGATATAAAGTTATTTTCCTAAAATACTGGCTGAAATGTACACGCATATATGACAAAAAACTTTGTCTGGTGTCTGACTTTTGTTGCGTGGAGTAATTAATACGTTTGAAAGTGGGTAATATATTGCAGGAGAATGCATTGTTGATGGTAACAAAAGGGGACTAAAGCCCCCTCACTACCTGTAACTTAAAACGGATAGTTGTGATAACCCATTTGTGAAGAGATATTGCGAGCCGCATCATGCAGCATCTTAATAATTTCAGGCTTGTTCTCTTCAGAGAAGCGAATAGTCGGCAATGAGATACTCAAACCAACGGTAACAATACCGAAACGGTCGAATACCGGTACGGCGATGCAACGCAGTCCTTCTTCTTGCTCTTCAATATCTTCCGCATAGCCATGTTCTTTAGCCTGCTCTAACACAGTGATAAAATCTTCGGCACACAGGATGGTATTATCTGTGCTGCGAGTAAAAGTAATCTTACTTAACGTTTCCTGTACTTCCTGTGGATCGCTCCATGCCATCAATACTTTACCAATCGCCGTAGTATGAATTGGGTTACGGCGACCAATGCGCGAGTACATTCTCAGGTTATACAACGAATCAATTTTATGAATGTAAATAATGGCATCATCATCCAAAGCCCCCAGATGAATAGCCTCTTTAGTTTGTTTAGATATTTCACGCATTTGAACGTTGGCATAGCGAATCAAATCAACATTCTGTAATGACTTTGAACCTAACTCAAATAGCTTCAAGGTAAGGGAATATTTATCGGATTCTCCCTCTTGCGTAACATACCCTAATGTCTTCATAGTTTGCAGGAAGCGATATACCGTACTTTTTGACATCATTACCTGCTGGGCCAGCTCAGAGATTCCCATCTCACGCTCTTCACCTAACGCATTCAATATACCAAAAACTTTCAGTACCGATGAGACTGAGTCTGGTTGTTTATCTAAATCATCCGCGGCCATTTGGTTGCCACCTTATGCTGGTATTCGTTTCAGAAAAATTGGAACAGTGTTTTTATTATAATGTTAAAGACCAGCAATTGACAATCAATGATGATATCAATCTGTGTTACGCCTCAGAATTACATTAATTAAATATAATTAACTATTATCTTAATGCTTATAACCTCTATTGTTTTAACCAAGAGAAAGTTATCGAAACAGATAGTTCCATATAGATATTATTAACCACACTAATCGTCAAAAATAATATGAATAATAAAATACCCATATCATCAAAATTAGATAAAAAGATTAATATTTAATCACCGTTTAAATATATCAATGTAGCATATTAGGATTCATGGGAAAGAAGGGGATACGACTTGGTCTTGAGATAATATAGAGCTCGCTTTGCTCATCAGGAGCGATCACCGTCCAACCTCGGGAAACATAATAAGTAATACTCTCATCTGCCGCTAAATAGACATTCGAAAAACCATTAGTACGGGCTCGCTCTAATGCATTCTCAATCAGCATTGAACCAAAACCAAGCTTTCGGTATCCAGGCAAAACATATAAACCACTCAGGCAGGGGAAAAAGGGATTGATATCATGCTCTCTTCCCATCAGATGTACTGAACCTACAGGCCTCCCATCACACAATGCAACTAAAGAGCAGGGAATTTTATTCTTCTTGAGATGTTCATTCAAAAACTCTTTGAGTTCAAAATTATCGGTTCTTGGTCCTTCCCAAAACTCCCGGTAGCACCACTCCATTACATCATCAAAGTACTGAGGGTGCTCAGCTAGTGAAACAACCAATTTACTGTACATAACATTCTCTGATTTATATTAGAATGCAGAATATTACCAACTAATAAAATATTTTCATCTGTCATAAACCACAAAAAGCATTATTTTTATAGAATTGTTAATCTGAGCATTATTTTTCCAAACAGGGATGTTAAATAATAATTTAAAAATAACAAATTGGAGACACGCTACATATATAACAACTAATTAAAACGCTCAAAAACACTCATTAACTTATAAAAACAAACACTCCGATTGATATTGTTATATTCATCAATCTGCCATAAATAATAATCAAAACTGTATATTCTACCGATGAGCATAATCAGGTATCTGCACAGCAGATACCTGATTAGTTAACTAAAGTGCAAATACCGCTAAGTCGCTGGCCATCTCAGTTGATGGGAAGATCGCCTGACACTCAGCCAGCAAACGTAAGCTCTCTTCTGTTCCATAACGAGCGCTAAAATGAGTGATTATTAAGCGTTTGGCTCCGGCCGTTTTTGCTAATTCAGCAGTCTGTTGAGTTGTAGAATGTCCCCGGTTGTTAGCCTGCTCGGCCATTGATGCTTCCAGTGTGGCTTCATGAACCATTACATCGGCATCTTTAGCCAACACTAATGAATTCTCACCGGGAGCGGTATCACCGAATATTGCTAACACACGCCCCTTCTGAGCGGGGCCAAGGTAATCCTGACCGTTAATCACTCTTCCATCATCCAATTGAATCTGTTCACCCGCTTTCAGACGCTGAAAAACTGGGCCCGCAGGTACTCCTTCAGCCAGCAGCCGGGAAGCATCTAATGTACCGGGTCTATCCGCTTCTTCAATTCGATAACCAAAACTTTCTATACCGTGCACCAACGGTAAGGCAGTGACGCAAAAATGTTGGTCATCCATTACTTTCCCCGGTTGAATCTCTATAATCTCCAATGGGTAAGTCAGATAAGAACCGCTGAGACTCAAGGTTGTCTCAACAAACGCTTTAATCCCCGGTGGACCGTATAGCGTTAACGGGTCCTGAGACCCACCCATTGAGCGGCTGCTGAGCAGCCCGGGCAGGCCAAAAATATGATCCCCATGCAGATGAGTGATAAAAATCTTTTCCAGACGCCCCATCCTTATGGAAGAATGCAGAATCTGATGCTGGGTTCCCTCTCCACAATCAAACATCCAAAAACTATTGCGTTCACTAAGCAGATTCAGTACCAGACTGCTCACATTTCTTTCTTTACTTGGCGTACCGGCACCGGTACCTAAAAAAATCAGTTCCATAATCAATTAATTCTGAATCAAATATTTAATAGCTCTGTCATTACGTTTCAGCTCAGTCAGGCTTTCTGGTAACTGTTCAAAGCTCCCTAACTGAAATTTAGGTAAAACCAGCGCTCCACGACCAATGTCAGCCAGAAGTGACTGCCCGGCGGAGACTAATTCAGCCCATTGAGCATCACTACCATGTTGATGCATCGCCCCTAAAGCAATTTCATGCAGAGAGATACAGGTAGTAAATGGCCCTACCGGTGAGTGTTCAAGTCTGTCCTGTACACAAACCAGATGTCCATAATATCCCAGCAATGCTCCCAACGTAGCTGCATGTTCACCACTTACCAGATCAAATGCTGCATATAATGCATGAGAACCCAACTGCTGTCTTAGCTGTTGCCGCCAGTCATCATCTTTATAATCAAAGGATTGAATTACCCCCCAATGTCCTAAACGGGCATGATTAATTGAACTGGCGGTTGCATAAACCAAAGCCCCCTGACGAATCAGTAACTGGGTAAGAATAGAACCTACCGCACCACCCGCTCCGCTGACCAACACGCGCTTCCCTTTGAGTTCAGGTACTTTTTTCATCGCTTGCCATGCGGTCAATCCAGGACAAGGTAATGCGGCCGCAGATTCATCGCTAACCCCATCCGGGACGGGAATAACCGCTTTCGCTGATACCATCGTGTGATGACTGAAACTGCCATTAGTACGTAAATTGGTGTGGTAACACACTCGCATTCCAATACGCAGGTGAGTTACCCGTGAACCTTTAGCGATAATAACGCCCATTCCATCAACACCAGGAACATGGCCTGGTTGCCATAAATCAAAAGGCTGCTCAATAAACTTCCAGTCCACCGGATTGAGTCCGGTTACACTGTTGGCAATCAATACCTGATCGTCTTCCAGATAAGGAATCGCGGTATGATTAAGTTCCAGTTCATCAGGTCTGCCGGGTTGTGACCAACACCATGATAAGGTCTGTTTTTGCATTTTTACGCCTCTCAAAACTTTTCAAGCAAGATACTATGGTCGCTTCATCCAGACGCTATCGTCAGTTATCTGCCCGTTGCAGCCTGAATTATCAACCAAAATCCCATCATCAATAATACCGCACCCGCTGAGCGTTCAATCCAGTGAATACTGCTACCTAATCGCAGCTGCACCAGCGGTAAACTAATCACGGCTGCCACAAATAAATCCCAGATTAACACGGCCAAAAACATCCAGATACCGCTACTAATCTGTTGAACTAATGTCACCTGACTACCGAGAATAACCGTCATCAGACTCATATAAAATAAGGCATTTTTAGGATTCAATAGCGCTGAAGCTAACCCCAAAGCCAGTTGCTTCACGGGTGCTACCGGGCCCGCGTCTTCGATACCAATTTCCAACACTCTCGGCTTACTGCGCCACAACATAATCCCCAGATAAATAAGGTAGAATGCCCCCACTATTTCAATCGTGTTAAACAGCCAGGTATAGTGGCGTAGCCCACTCCACCCCACGATGGCAATCGCGATATAAATGGCATTCCCCAATGCAATACCAACACAAATCAACGCGCTT
Source organism: Limnobaculum zhutongyuii (assembly GCF_004295645.1). Taxonomy (NCBI): domain Bacteria; kingdom Pseudomonadati; phylum Pseudomonadota; class Gammaproteobacteria; order Enterobacterales; family Budviciaceae; genus Limnobaculum; species Limnobaculum zhutongyuii. The sequence goes on along the minus strand of NZ_CP034752.1, from coordinate 368,681 downwards.
CCCTTCAATCGGTAGCGCACGGCATAGCCCGTCAAAAGAAAAAAATCAGGCCCCGGACTTAGCAGAGCCACACCATGAGCCAAAACCAATAACGGAAACGCTTCTGGCAACCAATACGCTATCGTTGTCATACTTTATCTTCCAGTAGAAATAGATACGGAAGACTCTATCGATAGCAATCGGCTAATGATTGTCAGAAATTGATCGGCTCAGTTGATACTGGCCGGGTGTTGCCGCCGTATTGGACACAAAAAGCTTATGAAAATGGCTCTGATCGCTGAATCCGCTTGATTGCGCCACATCGACAATCTCTTCCCCTTGTCGTAGCAGCTGTTTGGCATACTCAATGCGTAAATTATTCACAAAGGCTTTTGGCGTAATGCCAACATCATGGAAGAAAATACGAATTAAGGTTTCTGGTCGCAGGCTGAGTTCTTCAGCCAACTGAGATAATGAAGGGGGAGCAATCAAGTTTTCCTGCAGCCTCTGGCGCATATAGAGAGTCACCGCTCGATCGGGCTCACCGGAGGCTGTTGATGAGCAGTAGCGGCTAAATAGCGTGAACGTAAAACGATCGAGAAGCTCAGGTATTGACTCAACGTTTCCCTGTTGTATTAGATTAACCAGCGCCAAATATTGCATAAACAGTGTCGAATCACGAACGGCAAAGCAGTCACAATAGATATGCTCTACCGGGAAAGATAACAGAGAAGAGAGGCGCTCCAGACACCATGCCGTATCCAGATAAAGCATATGATAACTACGGCTTCCACCTTCTATCGGATTACAACTATGTACAGCTTCGGGTTCAATCAGTACCAGTTCACCGGCACCCGCTACATACTCACGGCCAGCGTAATTAACACGAGTACAGCCCTCTTCTATTGCGCCAACAGAGAGAGCCTGATGCAGATGGGCTTTATAACCAATACGGCTCTGATGAGTCGAACGCAGCTCAATATGGGGTAATGCATCATACCGCCAATATTCCTGTTTCACTGACTTAACCTGCTGAACCATCACCACTGTTCCTTTGTGCTATCGTCTTGCTATCTTACCCTTGATATAAAAAAACGGTCACTATTGATGACCGTTTTTTAGACAACCAGACAAAATCAGGCAAAAACCGTCGCCAGATGTTCACGCAAACGCTTAAGGTTATTCTCTACATCAGGCTGTTTCATCACATCAACACACAAGAAGGTGGGAAGTGGCTTCATACCTAAAAACTGATTCGCCTTGTGGAACGGCAGGTAAACGCCATCAACACCTACACCTTCAAAAAATTGTGACGGGTCGTCGAAGGCTTCTTGTGGAGCATTCCAGGTAACTGACAACATATACGTTTTTCCCTGAATCAAACCACCTGAGCCATACTTTTTATTAGTGTCTGAACGAGAACGACCATCGCTGGCATACAGGCGACCATGACCTTCAGTGAACACTTCATCAATATACTTTTTAAGTATCCATGGCGCACCCATCCACCAGCCTGGCTGTTGGTAAATCACCGTATCAGCCCAAAGATATTTTTCAATCTCATCTTCCACAATATAGCCGTGATCGATAATGGTCTCTTTTACCTCATGTCCAGCCTCGCGTAAAAAATCGGCTGCGGCATGATGCAGCGTCAAGTTCAACTCACCATTAGAGTGAGCAAATTTTTTCATTGCATTGATAATCAGAATCTTACTCATAATTTCGTTTCGCTTAATTAATTTGATGTTGCACCAGCCGGAAACTACCTGATGAGTACCCTAATTGAATATGGATAGTGTACTTGTTTTATTCATTAATAAAATCGCAATAAATTCATAAGATAATTGATTAATAATCAACAATAATAATCTGACAATAAATATCTCCATCAGAAATAGTTTATCGAATCATAGTTATCCCCAGTTTGTGGTATAAAAACAACACAAGAAATAAGTGAAATATACGGATAAACAGCATCATCATGAGTGAATTAATATCAGAAAATAAGCATCCAACGGGGTGGAGCAGCTTTCTGAGAGGTTGTATTGCAATATTACCGTTAAGTCTGGCGGTATTACCCTGGGGAATTTTGGCGGGTTCAATGGCAATTGAAAGCGGTATGACACCCGCTGAAGGCGTTGGCATGTCTGCCATCATCTTTGCTGGCGCCACTCAACTGGCAGCAATGGGAATGATAAAAGCCGGTGCCGGAGTCATGGCAATTATGGTCTCGGCCTTCTTTATCTCTTCACAACACCTGCTTTACAGTTTAACCCTGCGAGATCGCATCGCACCACTGCCGTTAAGATGGCGTCTGATTTTAGGGTTTCTGTTAACAGATGAACTGTTTGCATTGATTGGAAAGCACAGTGCCGCTGAGTTTGACCGCTGGTATGCCCTTGGGGTTGGGCTGTTTTTCTATATTTTTTGGCTACTATCAACGCTGGCTGGCGTGTTAGCCGCGACTCAAATAGAAAATTTAGGTAGCTACGGATTAGATTTTTCCATTGCGGCAACCTTCATTGTGATTGTGGTTCCGTTGATCAAAAACATTCCGACTATCGTTTGCGTATTTACAGCACTAATACTGTCCATCGTTCTGGGCTATTATCATGTCCCCAGTTCATTAATCATTTCTGGGGTAACCGCTATGTTTGCCGGATTAATCACTTCGCTGGTTATGGGAGATAAAGAATGATCTGGTTGGTTATTTTTACTACGGCATTGGTTGTATTTGTAAACCGTTATCTGTTTTTAGAACCCAGTCTGCCAATTAAACTCAGTCCCACTATCAAAAAACTGCTGGGATTTTCGATACCGGCAATTTTAACTGCTATTTGTGGGCCAATCATTTTTCTGGATGACCATGGATTTCGGGAGATTCCTCTTAATCCTTATTTTATTGGTGCTGTTATTTCTGTTTTACTGGCGTTGTTTATTCGTAATACGCTGGTCTCAGTGATTCTTAGTCTGGTGATATTTATGTTGCTGAAACAGGTGATACTTTCCTGAGAAGTAATACAGGAATCATTTCAATTGCTTGCCTGTAAAGCACAAATTATTGTCTATACTTAAAAGGTATATATAACAATGAGAACGCGCTAATGATTCCTGTACGGCTACCCAATACTGAAAAACAACGGATTGAAATACTAAAGTCACTTCAGATACTGGATACTCCGCCTTCAGAGCAGTTAGACCGTGTGACCCGCTTAGCGGCAGACTTTTTTAATGTACCTATCGCGCTGGTCACCCTGATTGATAGTGACAGACAGTGGTTCAAATCCTGTTTTGGTTTATCGCTAACTGAAACTCCGCGAGATATTTCGGTATGCAGCCACGCTATCATGCAACGATCGGTATTCGTCGTTCCTGATCTGCGTAAAGATCCGCGTTTTTGCCATATTCCGCCGGTAGTAAAAGCCCCTCATCTGGTGTTTTATGCCGGCTGCCAGATTCACTCTCGTCAGGGAATTCCTCTGGGTACGTTGTGTATCATCGATTCCCAAAAACATAAGTTTAGCCATGATGATGAACGTAAACTGAGTGATTTTGCCAAAATTGTTGAGCAATACTTCCACAGTCTGGAGGAGACCACCTATACCCGCAAAGTTGAAGATAACCTGAGTAATACTGAATCTATGTTTGCTCAAACCTTCAATCAGGCTGCCGTGGGGATGGCTAATGTCTCCTTAACCGGACAATGGTTACGGGTAAATCCAAAACTTTGTGAACTGTTGGGCTATCCTGAATCAGAATTGTTAAATAAGACCTTTCAGGAGATCACTTATCCTGACGATTTGAATACCGACCTCGGTTTATTACAAGATGTATTAGATGGAAAGATAGAAACCTATACCATTGAAAAGCGCTATATCACTAAACAAAAGCATATTTTCTGGGTGTTACTGACGGTCTCAATGGTGAAAAACAGTCAGGGAATGCCCCACCACTTTATTTCCATCATCGTAGACATTAACGATAAAGTGTCCATTGAGTATGAACTTAAAAAATTAACCGATGAATTGGAAACCAGAGTCAAAGACCGCACAGAGCAACTGGAAAGAATGTTGCATCTGGTCAATGAAGAGGTGGAACAGCGGATTGAGACTCAAAATTTACTGAACATTGAAAAAGAGCGTTTAAAAGAGATTACGGATAACGTCCCTGCTTTAGTCAGCTGCGTTAATCATCAGCTTCACTACACGTTTAATAATAAAACCTATGAAGACTGGTTTGGTTTGGAGGTCAAAAGTATTGTCGGAATGTATATGCCTGACGTTATCGGCAAAACCAGCTTTCGGGCAGCTCAACGTTATATTGAAAAAGTGATTGCTGGTCAAAAAGTCTCGTTTGAAAATACCTTGCCCACCAAAGAGGGCTTGAAGTATGTTCAAACCACGTTGATCCCTAACAGAGATCGTGAGCAGGGTGAATTCTACATTCTTTCCCTTGATATCACCGAGCTTAAACAATTACAGCAAACTCTGATTTTTGAAGCATCCCACGATATGCTGACGAATTTGCCAAACCGCAGATCGTTTATTGATACCTTAAACAATATGCTGCTCGATCCGGAACAACACACATGGCTGGCGTTGTTTTTCCTGGATTTGGATGGATTTAAAGGAATCAATGACAGCTATGGTCATGAGTTTGGCGATAAAGTTTTACAGACCGTCGCTGAAATTATTGGTAAATCGGTATGGCAAAACGATATGGCCGCGCGTCTCGCCGGTGATGAGTTTACTATTCTGTTTAGCCACCCGGATAATCCTCAGCACATCGTGTCGGCAATTAGCCAACGGTTACTACAGGGGCTATCTGAAGTTACCCATATTGACCAAACCCCCGTCAAGCTTAGTGCCAGTATAGGTATTGCGATTGCGTTAAATGACGACCTGCTCAAGCCGGAAACCTTACTATCGTTAGCGGATAAAGCAATGTATCAGGCTAAACAGCTGGGTAAAGGTACGTTCTGCATTGAATATCACTCCTGACCGTACCAGATACCGGAACGGTCAGGAAAGTCATTACACAATGATAGTTTGATCCATCTGCTTAACCTGTTTTATCAACAAAAACAGCACCGGGACCATCAGGAATATGGCGGAAAGCGGCATCGCCAGCCAAATGCCATCGGTACCCAAATAGCGCGGTAAAATAAACAAGAACGGTAGTTGAATCAGGATATTACAAATCGTAATTATCAGTGCTTTATGCCCTTCTCCGATCGCCTGAAAAAACGCTTCAGTGACAACAAAAAAGCCCTGAATAAACAGCACGAATAGAGAGATTCGGATCGCGTGGATAATTACCTGCTGCAAACTTTGATTATCACCGGCAAAAAAGCCAGCAAACAGGGAAGGGAATAGCAATAGAGCCAGGGTAAAAAGCACCCCACCTCCAACGCTAAACATCATAGCCAGCTTTAACACATGCTTAGCGGAATCAATCTGCTTTTCACCATAAAAACGGCTAACAATTGGCTGCATCCCATGAGCCAACCCTTCGGACAATAAGTAGTAAAACGTTAGTAAATAACCAGTTACGGCATAAGCCGCCACTTCAATAGCACCGCCATATCTCATAAACATAAAATTATACGCAACAACCGTTGCCCCTAAATAGAGATACATAAACAGGCTTGATGAACCATTTTTACTAATCTTCCAGCTAAGGTCCATACGAGGTTTAAAGTGACGTCGTTGTACTCTTACCGGGCTGCGGCGACTAAAGATATAAATCAGTGCCAATATCATTGCCGTAGTCTCCGCAATCACCGTTGCCAGAGCTGCACCCACCAGTTCCATTTCCAGCAGTACAATAAATACGTAGTCCAACAGAATATTGATTAACGCTCCGACCACCATAAATGTCGTAGCAAGGCGAGGCGCATTCAGATTACGCATTAGATAAGGTGCTGCAATACTGCCCAATACCAGAGGCGTTGCACAGGTCACGACGATCAGAAAGTCATTTCCGTACTCCAGTACTTTTCCGGTAGCCCCCTGAAAAGCCAGAATCTTATGCCCAAAGAGAAACAGAATAATACTCAACAAAATGCCGGGGATAATCATCAGTAACGGCAACTGACCAATATACGATGATGCAATTTCACGGTCTCCGGCTCCGCGAGACAGAGAAACATGACTACCAATACCGATACCTACCATTAGTCCCACCGCTAACATGACACCAATTAACGGCCAGGCAAGATTAATCGCGGCTAACCCATCACTACCGATATATCTCCCAACGAAGATGCCATCAATAATTTGATAGGTACCACTCACTAACATCGCAATTAATGCCGGAATCGCATAGCGAGCAAAAAGCGCTCCAATACGCTGGTTTTGCATAAAAATACCTGAATAGCCTTAATCAATAATAAATCAACGTTCAAAACACATGACAGCAATATCATTTTTGTAAAACAATGAGCTACGCCAGAAGAGAGTTAGTCAGGCCGATAACCTAATTCATGCTGAATGCTATTTTTGAGTAGCTCAGCAGCAGATACCGGCTGCATAATCGACGGATTAATATATGAAATGGTAATGGTACCGAAGCTAATGGACATTAGCCGCCATGCTTTCAGTTCAATACTTTCCTGCCCTGCCTCATGGTGAAAAAAGCCGCTCTGGCATCCTGATTGAATAATACTGACCGCCTCACCATGTAACATCAGCATAGAATCGCTGTATACCTCTCCCAGCGCTTTATCACGTACCGCCTCTGCCCATGCATCGTTCCAGAGCTTATTCACCGGATCGTTTGGGGATGATGTGGAATAATCCAACAGTTGAAATAACTGTTCTGGCGGCGCTAACTCAGCAATCTGCTCACAAATTGCCTGATGATCCCGCTTGGTAAACTGGCGGAACACCTCACGACGCAGCTCAGAGGTCGATGAAAAGTGATGATGAATAATCCCTGTCGCAGCACCCAGCTCAGCGCTGACTTTTCGCGTAGTCACATTCATAAAACCATCTCTTAATGCGACTTTAATTGCAGCATCCAGAATCGCATTTCTGCGCTCATCTTTTGCCATATAGGACATTGTTCACTCTCTGCTTCTGTTTCAAAACTGAGTTGATCATATGTTCAAATTGAACGCATGTCCATTTTTTTGTACTTATATTATTATCAAAAAGGGATACAAAAACAGCCACGCTAAGGTGGCTGTTTATCAGATGACGAAAGTGCTATCAGGCTATTTTTGTTTTACCAAAAATCTCTTCTTCATAAGCACGCGCTTTATCTTTATCAAACTGTCTTTCCCACTTAGCGATAACCAGTACCGCCAAGGCATTACCCACAACGTTCAGAGCAGTACGAGCCATGTCCATGATACGGTCCACACCAGCAATAAACATCAGACCATCCAGAGGGATACCAACGCTACCTAATGTGGCCAATAGCACCACAAAGGATACGCCAGGCACGCCTGCAATGCCTTTAGAGGTCACCATCAGGGTTAATACCAGCGTAATTTCCTGCATTAGCGACAGCTCAATGCCATACAGCTGAGCGATAAAGATAGCCGCAATACTTTGATAAAGCGTAGAGCCATCCAGATTAAAAGAGTAACCGGTAGGAACAACAAAGCCAGTAATAGCTTTAGGTGCTCCATAGGCTTCCATCTTTTCGATAATTCTCGGCAATACTGTTTCTGAGCTGGCGGTTGAATAGGCCAAAATTAGCTCATCTTTCAGAATGCGGATTAAAGTCCAGATACGTAAACCACATATACGCGCAACGGTACCCAGAACTACTAATGCAAAGAAAATAATCGCGCCATAAACCAGCGCAACAAGCTTCACTAAAGGAATTAATGAAGAGAAACCAAAGGTTGCAACAGTCACTGAGATCAATGCGAACACCCCAATAGGTGCATAACGCATAATCATATGGGTCACTCTGAACATCGTTTCAGACATCGATCTGAACACATTCAATAAAGGTGCCCGAGTCTCTTTAGGCAGTGACGATAACCCTAATCCAAACAACACGGAGAAGAAAATGATCGGTAGCATCTCGCCTGATGCTAATGCTTTAAAGATGTTGGTTGGAATTAACGACATAATCGTGATGACTAAGCTATGAGCCCCACTCTGCACTTCTGCCGTTGTTGCCTTATATTGGGATATATCCACCGCATTAAGCTGGGACATATCGATACCGTGACCGGGTTGAAAAACATTAGCCGCCACTAAACCAATCACAATGGCTACCGTGGTGATAATCTCAAAATAAATAATGGTTTTCAGTCCGATGCGGCCCAACTTTTTAGCATCGCCGACACCGGCAATACCGACCACTAATGTTGATACCACAATCGGTACCACAATCATCTTAATCAGACGGATAAAAATGTCGCCGGCAGGCTTAAAGAAGTTAACAACTAACCAATCGGTTGATTCACTCCCATGCATTACAGAACCAACAATGATCCCAAGTACCAGAGCAATCAAAATCTGCCAGGCTAAAGTAAATTTAAAACCTTTCATATATCAAAAATCCTTCAATCTCGTTAAATGCCTGCTTACAGGCTCGCCTTAAGTAAGGCTTTTCATTATTTTTATGCGGGTCTTCAAACAGATAACACCCCGCCAGAATGGTCAACACTCCCCGGTTTTATGGTCAAAAAGCACCATAGAAAAAATACAGGCGCTCTTTTTAGCATCTTATGCAGCAAAATTACATTTTTCTTTACATAAATACTGAAATTCAGACGAATTCACTAGCTGAAACCCTACAAGATAGCATTGTGAATTGCGAAAAAAGAAAGAGAGATTTACCGCTATTTTCTGATTTTATTGAGTGAAATTAATTTACTCTTTATTAAAAAAAATGACATCTAATCAATTGATATAAATAACTTATAATAGAGAACTGAAAGGAATAATAACTCATTTTAAGTATGAAAAGATAGAAGTGGTAGAAACCCAATAAGTGACAGTATTAGTATATTAGTTCCGATTTTTAAAGCTAATGGTCAAAATGCAGATAAAAGTGGGGGATAAAGCGTGTCTTTTACTGAATTGATGTGTCATCCGGCTACTTTATATTCAACTCCTTTTTGTCCGGAACCATGTTGTTTAATTTTATCCTCTTACCATTCCTTTTTTAGCGCATAGAAATAGTATCCATTCTCATCCTGTCAGAATAAATAATCGTGATTAAGTCCATGGCAGCCTATTCATTTGTCTTTTAAAGCAATTTTATACCTCTTCACCATTATCCACTGTAATGAAGCGTGATCTTCCGCGCAAAAAACAAACATAAAATGTGCGCAATGTTTGCATAACAACTACATTACATAATGTTAACAAAAATAAAGGGGACAATAATGAGCACTGTTCATAAACATCCCGTTCCTGCTGCTATAGCAGAAAACGCGCTGATCAATAAACAGCAATATCAGGCTATGTATCAGCAGTCAGTAGAAGATCCTGACACGTTTTGGGATACGCAAGGGAAAATTATTGATTGGGTGAAACCTTACACTAAGGTTAAAAATACATCATTTTCTCCTGGCAATATCGATATTCGTTGGTTTGAAGACGGAACGCTGAACCTGTCAGCTAACTGCCTGGATCGTCATCTGGAAACTCGCGGTGACCAGACGGCAATTATCTGGGAAAGCGACGATGGCAGCGAAACGCAAAAAATTACCTATCGTCAGCTCTATCATCGGGTCTGCAAATTTGCCAATGTGCTTAAATCACTGGGCATGAAACAGGGCGATGTCGTTGCGATTTATATGCCAATGGTGCCGGAAACTGCTGTTGCCATGTTGGCTTGTGCACGCCTGGGGTTGATCCACTCCGTTATCTTTGCTGGTTTTTCTCCGGAAGCTATTGCCGGACGCATTATCGATTCCAGCTCTCGTCTGGTAATTACCGCGGATGAGGGACTACGTGCAGGTAAGACCATCCCGCTGAAAAAGAATATTGATGACGCGTTAGCAAATCCTAACGTGAATAGCGTGGAACATACCATTGTTTTCAGACGAACCGGTAATACCATCAACTGGAAGCCTAATCATGACTTGTGGTGGCATGAGTTAGTTGATGCAGCAAGTGATGAGTGTGCTCCGGTAGAGCTTCCGGCCGAAAGTCCGCTGTTTATTCTCTACACCTCCGGCTCAACCGGCAAGCCAAAAGGCGTGCTACATACCACCGGTGGTTATCTGGTTTATGCTGCGCTGACATTCAAGTATGTCTTTGATTATCATGATGGCGAAATCTATTGGTGTACCGCCGATATGGGTTGGGTCACTGGCCATAGCTATGCGCTGTATGGACCATTGTGCAATGGGGCGACTACCCTCTTTTTTGAAGGATTATTGACCTACCCCGGCCCTAACCGGATGTCACAGCTGATAGATAAATATCAGGTCAATATTCTGTATACCGCCCCTACGGCCATTCGCTCTCTGATGGCGCAAGGCAATCTGGCTGTTACAGATACCACACGTAACTCCCTGAGAATCATGGGCAGCGTTGGTGAACCTATCAACCCGGAAGCCTGGGAATGGTATTACTACACGATTGGTAACGGTAAATGCCCCATTGTTGATACCTGGTGGCAAACAGAAACCGGCGGTTTTATGTTAACGCCTCTTCCTGGTGCTACAGAGCTAAAAGCAGGTTCTGCGACCTTACCTTTCTTTGGTGTTCAGCCCGCATTAGTCGACAATGATGGAAACCTGTTAAGCGATGCCTGTGAAGGTAATCTGGTTATAACCGATTCGTGGCCTGGCCAGGCACGTACACTCTATGGCGACCACGCACGATTTGAACAAACTTACTTTGCTTCATTCAAAGGTTTCTATTTCAGTGGCGACGGCGCTCGCCGCGATGAAGATGGATATTACTGGATAACAGGCCGGGTAGATGATGTTCTAAACGTATCAGGACATCGTCTGGGCACTGCTGAAATCGAATCCGCGTTAGTTGCTCATCCTAAAATCGCCGAAGCTGCCGTTGTCGGTATTCCTCATTACATCAAAGGGCAGGCTATTTATGCCTATATCACGCTAAATTACGGTGAAGAACCCAGCGATGAACTTTATGACGATGTTATTAAATGGGTGCGTAAAGAGATTGGGCCGATAGCCACGCCTGATATCTTGCACTGGACCCAAACCCTTCCTAAAACGCGTTCGGGTAAAATTATGCGGCGCATTCTACGGAAAATCGCCGATGGCGATACCAGTAATCTGGGAGATACCTCTACCCTGGCCGATCCAGGCGTAGTTGAGAAACTATTGCAGGAAAAAGAGTTAATGAAAGCAGCCTCATAACCTACGCCGCCTTGCGCGGCGATATTCAATCTTTATCTCACAGGAGACGCTCTGATGAATGATCACATTTATCAACGGATTGAAAATAACCCGCGCTTCAAAGATCTGGTGCGCAAAAGGGACATCTTTGCCTGGACGCTCTCGTTTATTACATTAGCCCTGTATGTTGGTTTCATTCTGCTCATCGCTTTTGAACCACAGTGGTTGGGAACGCCTGTCACAGAAGGGACCAGTATTACCCGCGGAATTCCAATTGGCATTGGACTGATCCTTGCCTCATTTATTTTAACTGGAATCTATGTCTATCGGGCGAACAGAGAGTTCGATGAACTCAATGCGCAAATTCTGAATGAGGCACACCAATGAAAACTCGTCTTTTCTCTGCCTTAGCGCTACTGGCAGCCTCCCCAATAGCTTTTGCTGATGCCATTGGTGGCGAAGTCAAACGCCAGCCGCTAAATCGCTAAATATTGAAGCGATAGTCATGTTTGTCCTGTTTGTTGGACTAACGCTATATATTACTTACTGGGCCTCCAAACGGACGCGTTCCCGCTCCGACTACTATACTGCTGGCGGCAAAATAACCGGACTACAAAACGGCTTAGCTATTGCCGGTGATTTTATGTCTGCTGCATCTTTTCTTGGTATCTCTGCGCTGGTCTATACCTCCGGTTACGATGGCCTGATTTACTCTATCGGGTTCTTAATTGGCTGGCCGATTATTCTATTCCTGATAGCCGAACGTCTGCGTAATCTGGGCAAATATACCTTTGCCGATGTTGCATCATATCGCCTGGGACAAAAAGAGATCCGTACTCTGTCAGCCTGTGGTTCACTGGTAGTAGTGGCTTTATATCTGATTGCTCAAATGGTCGGTGCTGGAAAACTAATTCAATTGCTGTTTGGTCTGAACTACCATGTTGCAGTCGTTCTGGTAGGTATTCTGATGGTGATGTACGTATTGTTTGGCGGCATGTTGGCCACAACATGGGTGCAAATCATCAAGGCCGTCTTGCTGCTTGCCGGAGCCAGCTTTATGGCCATCATGGTGATGAAGTCTGTTAACTTCAATTTTAATGAGCTCTTCGTACAGGCCATTAAAACCAGTCCGAAAGGTGCCGCAATTATGAGTCCGGGTGGATTAGTTTCCGATCCTATCTCCGCGCTCTCATTAGGTTTAGCACTGATGTTTGGTACTGCCGGATTACCGCATATCATTATGCGATTCTTTACCGTGAGTGATGCCAAAGAAGCACGTAAGAGCGTATTTTATGCCACTGGCTTTATTGGTTATTTCTATATTCTTACCTTTATTATCGGATTTGGAGCCATCTTCCTGGTAGGTGGAAATCCAGCGTTTAAAGATGCGGCAGGAGCCCTGATTGGTGGAACTAACATGGCCGCAGTTCATCTTGCGGATGCGGTTGGTGGTAGTTTCTTCCTTGGATTTATCTCTGCTGTTGCGTTCGCCACTATTCTTGCCGTAGTTGCTGGTTTAACTCTGGCGGGTGCTTCAGCTGTTTCTCACGACCTCTATGCAAATGTTATCAAGCAAGGTCAGGCGACTGAACGCGACGAGTTGAAAGTCTCGAAAATAACTACAGTAGTGTTAGGATTTGTTGCTATTGGGCTGGGTATTCTGTTTGAAAAGCAAAACATCGCTTTCATGGTTGGTCTGGCATTCTCTATCGCGGCAAGCTGTAACTTCCCTATCATTATTCTGTCAATGTATTGGAAAAAGCTAACCACCCGAGGAGCTATGATTGGCGGTTGGTTAGGATTGCTCAGTGCAGTAGGACTGATGATTCTCGGCCCAACCATCTGGGTGCAAATACTGGGACATGAAAAAGCCATCTATCCTTATGAGTATCCGGCGCTGTTCTCCATGATAATTGCCTTCATGGGAACCTGGTTCTTCTCTATCACAGATACATCGACAAATGCAGTTCAGGAAAGAGAGCTGTTCTACTCTCAATCTATTCGTTCGCAGACGGGTTATGGCGCCTCAGGTAGCGTATCCCATTAATTCGAAAAGTTAGCTATGTTAAAGGCGCCAATGGCGCCTTTAATGTTATTTGATAGCAGACCAGGGATCGTCAGCCAGTAGAAATGCTTTCAATCGGTCTTTCTGTGAATGTTGGTGCAACCACACCCGTATTGACTTAATTTTTTGATAGTCTTCCTCGCCAAATTGCGTTAGATAAAGCGCATCAAATTGCTCTCGGGCCGCTGATTCACGAATTTGGCGCTGCCAAACATCGGTGAATATACTATTGAGCTTGTCAGCAAGACCATGCGCTTTCAGCAACTCCCATTCGCCTTTATCCATCCAGATACCATTAACTTTTGGGCTTAAATCCAGGCGGTGATCGGTATCTTTAGATATTCGAAATTTAAGCATCAGCGTTCCAGTCACCGGGCAGAGTAATGCTAAACGACTCTCTTCACTCTCAACAACAACATGGTCAGAATATTTATCTGATACTGGCAGTTGCTTCTTATGATTTAGATAATCCTCCAGCATCAGCCAATCACCACTGCAACTCTTGCATGTTTGGCACGGAATCACATTATCCAGAGTTGAAGGTTGTAGCGTATCGGTTTTACATTTAGGACATTGCATTTTTTTCACTCCCTGAAAACAACTCATTGATAAGTAATAACTACTTCATATTAAATATATTCACACGAAATACTACAGTGCATAAACCAAGAACAATAATAAATACTAAATTAAAAAATAAAGCGATATAAACAATCGTATAAAATCATAATATTGTATTCGGATAATCAGCACATGGTCACCCCATAGTTAATAAGACCTAAAAATACTTATATATCAATAAATTATACCCATGAATTCCTTAAGTAATAAAAGTAACGTTTCTTATGTGACTAATATCGCACATTTGAATAAAAACCACTGCTCGGTATACACTCTGGCCCGTCAGTCGTAATGGACTATATTCATAGGATAGGCGTATTAATTGTTGGTATGCCTGTTTATTCTTTTAAGGAAAATTTCATCATGTTAAGAAAACTCTCAGCTGAGTTCTTTGGTACTTTTTGGCTAGTCTTCGGTGGTTGTGGTAGTGCTGTTTTAGCTGCTGCTTTCCCCGGCTTAGGCATTGGCTTTGCTGGCGTCGCGCTGGCATTCGGTCTTACCGTATTAACCATGGCTTATGCTGTCGGTCATATTTCTGGTGGGCATTTCAACCCAGCAGTAACTCTTGGTTTATTTGCAGGTGGTCGTTTTCCTGCTAAAGACGTTGTTCCATACATCATTACACAAGTTATTGGCGGTATTGCTGCTGGTGCCGTGTTATACCTGATCGCCAGTGGCAAAGCAGGCTTTGACGCCAGCGGTTTTGCGTCTAACGGCTATGGTGAGCATTCTCCTGGCGGTTTCTCTCTGCAAGCTGCTATTGCTGCTGAATTCGTATTGACCGCATTCTTCCTGATCATCATCCATGGTGCGACAGATAAGCGTGCTCCTGCGGGATTTGCACCTATTGCGATTGGTCTGGGCCTGACTCTGATTCACTTAATCAGCATTCCAGTGACTAATACCTCGGTTAACCCTGCGCGTAGTACTGGCGTTGCGATTTTCCAGGGCGGTTGGGCGTTAGAACAACTGTGGATTTTCTGGCTGGTGCCTATCATTGGTGGTATCGTCGGTGGTCTGATCTACCGTGGTCTGCTGGAATGTAAAAAAGCAGACTAAGTACTATCTGATTTGATACTAAACCCGCTAATTTATGGCGGGTTTTTTTATTGCCATTTTCCTATCTTCTTTCGAATGTCTTCACAATAGGAGGTGTACTAATACGACACTTATAAGTAAATCTCTTATCGGTAGAATAAAGGATCCATACATAACCCTATTAGCCTCAAATCCTCCCTGAACAGGCCGTAGAGACGTTTTTATCAGGTATACATGACACATTGTCCGTATACGCCTCACGGTTTAATATCTGCCTCCGTTCGGATTTACATCTGGAAAGCGTTCAGGTTACAGAGACAAAAATACCACTGACTCAGCATTACAAAGAGCAGGAAACGCTACACCTGTAATGAACCCATACAGCCCGGTTCTCACCAATCATTCTTATAAGAAGCAATCTGTTTTACTTAAACCCACTGTACAGGTCTATATTGATCTCAATCGTGTAGCGAATTGCATCACCACCAAAGTAAAAAACCTCAGCTTTCGCTGAGGGTTTCTCTTAATTAAAGTCTGGCAGTTCCCTACTCTCGCATGGGGAAGCCCCACACTACCATCGGCGCTACGGCGTTTCACTTCTGAGTTCGGCATGGGGTCAGGTGGGACCACCGCGCTATCGCCGCCAGACAAATTCTTTCTATGTCTAACATAATTAAGTGGTGCTGATACCCAGAGTCGAACTGGGGACCTCACCCTTACCAAGGGTGCGCTCTACCAACTGAGCCATATCAGCGCCAAAACCGGTTTTATCAGATACAAATCTGATAACAATATCTACAGTCTAGTAGTTTAAATGACTTTGTCATTTAACCATCGGACAAGATTTGTACCGTTCCGTGGTTTCAGCTACTTATACTGCTAACATCAAATTTAAAGCCTGGCAGTTCCCTACTCTCGCATGGGGAAGCCCCACACTACCATCGGCGCTACGGCGTTTCACTTCTGAGTTCGGCATGGGGTCAGGTGGGACCACCGCGCTGTCGCCGCCAGGCATATTCTGTACATGAACCGTTGTATGTCAATATCACTATCCACACAACCATCCATTTCAATCCTGAACATTCGCTGAAATTCGACTTCTCTCTCTCAATCTCATCTCACCAAAACACCTTCGGTGTTGTAAGGTTAAGTCTCACGGTTCATTAGTATCGGTTAGCTCAACGTATCGCTACGCTTACACACCCGACCTATCAACGTCATAGTCTTTAACGTTCCTTCAGTGGACTCTGGGTCCAAGGGAAGACTCATCTCGAGGCAAGTTTCCCGCTTAGATGCTTTCAGCGGTTATCTTTTCCGCACGTAGCTACCGGGCAATGCCATTGGCATGACAACCCGAACACCAGTGGTGCGTTCACTCCGGTCCTCTCGTACTAGGAGCAACCCCTCTCAATCTTCCAGCGCCCACGGCAGATAGGGACCGAACTGTCTCACGACGTTCTAAACCCAGCTCGCGTACCACTTTAAACGGCGAACAGCCGTACCCTTGGGACCTACTTCAGCCCCAGGATGTGATGAGCCGACATCGAGGTGCCAAACACCGCCGTCGATATGAACTCTTGGGCGGTATCAGCCTGTTATCCCCGGAGTACCTTTTATCCGTTGAGCGATGGCCCTTCCATTCAGAACCACCGGATCACTAAGACCTACTTTCGTACCTGCTCGAGCCGTCACTCTCGCAGTCAAGCTAGCTTATGCCTTTGCACTAACCTCACGATGTCCGACCGTGATTAGCTAACCTTCGTGCTCCTCCGTTACTCTTTGGGAGGAGACCGCCCCAGTCAAACTACCCACCAGACACTGTCCTCAACCCGGATCACGGGCCAAAGTTAGAACATCAAACATTAAAGGGTGGTATTTCAAGGTTGGCTCCACGATGACTGGCGTCACCGCTTCAAAGCCTCCCACCTATCCTACACATCAAGGCTCAATGTTCAGTGTCAAGCTATAGTAAAGGTTCACGGGGTCTTTCCGTCTTGCCGCGGGTACACAGCATCTTCACTGCGAGTTCAATTTCACTGAGTCTCGGGTGGAGACAGCCTGGCCATCATTACGCCATTCGTGCAGGTCGGAACTTACCCGACAAGGAATTTCGCTACCTTAGGACCGTTATAGTTACGGCCGCCGTTTACTGGGGCTTCGATCAAGAGCTTCGCTTACGCTAACCCCATCAATTAACCTTCCAGCACCGGGCAGGCGTCACACCGTATACGTCCACTTTCGTGTTTGCACAGTGCTGTGTTTTTAATAAACAGTTGCAGCCAGCTGGTATCTTCGACTGGCTTCAGCTCCATGGGTAAACCACTTCACCTAATGCCAGCGTGCCTTCTCCCGAAGTTACGGCACCATTTTGCCTAGTTCCTTCACCCGAGTTCTCTCAAGCGCCTGAGTATTCTCTACCTGACCACCTGTGTCGGTTTGGGGTACGATTTAATGTTACCTGGAGCTTAGAGGCTTTTCCTGGAAGCAGGGCATCAACTACTTCACCACCGTAGTGGCTCGTCATCACGCCTCAGTGTTAATAAGCAATCGGATTTACCTAATCACTCCACCTACACGCTTAAACCGGGACAACCGTCGCCCGGATAGCCTAGCCTTCTTCGTCCCCCCTTCGCAGTAACACCAAGTACAGGAATATTAACCTGTTTCCCATCGACTACGCCTTTCGGCCTCGCCTTAGGGGTCGACTCACCCTGCCCCGATTAACGTTGGACAGGAACCCTTGGTCTTCCGGCGAGCGGGCTTTTCACCCGCTTTATCGTTACTTATGTCAGCATTCGCACTTCTGATACCTCCAGCAGACCTCACAGTCCACCTTCGCAGGCTTACAGAACGCTCCCCTACCCAACAATATTTTCATATCGCTGCCGCAGCTTCGGTGCATGGTTTAGCCCCGTTACATCTTCCGCGCAGGCCGACTCGACCAGTGAGCTATTACGCTTTCTTTAAATGATGGCTGCTTCTAAGCCAACATCCTGGCTGTCTGTGCCTTCCCACATCGTTTCCCACTTAACCATGACTTTGGGACCTTAGCTGGCGGTCTGGGTTGTTTCCCTCTTCACGACGGACGTTAGCACCCGCCGTGTGTCTCCCGTGATAACATTCTTCGGTATTCGGAGTTTGCATCGAGTTGGTAAGCCGGGATGGCCCCCTAGTCGAAACAGTGCTCTACCCCCGAAGATGAGTTCACGAGGCGCTACCTAAATAGCTTTCGGGGAGAACCAGCTATCTCCCGGTTTGATTGGCCTTTCACCCCCAGCCACAGGTCATCCGCTAATTTTTCAACATTAGTCGGTTCGGTCCTCCAGTTAGTGTTACCCAACCTTCAACCTGCCCATGGCTAGATCACCGGGTTTCGGGTCTATACCTTGCAACTTGACGCCCAGTTAAGACTCGGTTTCCCTACGGCTCCCCTATTCGGTTAACCTTGCTACAAAATATAAGTCGCTGACCCATTATACAAAAGGTACGCAGTCACACCCCAAAGGGTGCTCCCACTGCTTGTACGTACACGGTTTCAGGTTCTGTTTCACTCCCCTCGCCGGGGTTCTTTTCGCCTTTCCCTCACGGTACTGGTTCACTATCGGTCAGTCAGGAGTATTTAGCCTTGGAGGATGGTCCCCCCATATTCAGACAGGATGTCACGTGTCCCGCCTTACTCATCGAACTCACAATCTGTGCATTTTGGTGTACGGGACTATCACCCTGTACCGTGCGACTTTCCAGACGCTTCCACTAACACACAAACTGATTCAGGTTCTGGGCTCCTCCCCGTTCGCTCGCCGCTACTGGGGGAATCTCGGTTGATTTCTTTTCCTCGGGGTACTTAGATGTTTCAGTTCCCCCGGTTCGCCTCATACGACTATGTATTCATCGTATGATAGTGCAACGAATTGCACTGGGTTTCCCCATTCGGGTATCGCCGGTTATAACGGTTCATATCACCTTACCGACGCTTATCGCAGATTAGCACGCCCTTCATCGCCTCTGACTGCCTAGGCATCCACCGTGTACGCTTAGTCACTTAACCTCACAACCCGAAGGTGTCTCGAAAGACAACATTCTAAAGTTGCAAACAATTGAGAGACTCGCTCAGTCCACTACATGTCAGTGTATTACTCATGTATGGCTGAGGATTCAAATTTCAGCTTGTTCCGGATTGTTAAAGAGCATAATACTTCACAGCATACTGTTGCCAATATACTCTGAAGTATTGATTTACAGGACTAAATGGTGGAGCTAAGCGGGATCGAACCGCTGACCTCCTGCGTGCAAGGCAGGCGCTCTCCCAGCTGAGCTATAGCCCCATGTAGTCACGTACAGATACCTTTTCAGTTACCACTCGTAAAAGAGTTAATTCTTTCTCAGGCAAGGCATGCGACCGGGAAGTTTACATCAGTAAACGACCGCGAGCATAACGCAGCATGAGGAAGAATTTGGTAGGCCTGAGTGGACTTGAACCACCGACCTCACCCTTATCAGGGGTGCGCTCTAACCACCTGAGCTACAAGCCTATAAAGGTATTTCTGCTCGTTATTCTTCATCAGACAATCTGTGTGGACACTGCACGCAACTGCATATCTTTCAGGTAAGGAGGTGATCCAACCGCAGGTTCCCCTACGGTTACCTTGTTACGACTTCACCCCAGTCATGAATCACAAAGTGGTAAGCGCCCTCCCGAAGGTTAAGCTACCTACTTCTTTTGCAACCCACTCCCATGGTGTGACGGGCGGTGTGTACAAGGCCCGGGAACGTATTCACCGTAGCATTCTGATCTACGATTACTAGCGATTCCGACTTCATGGAGTCGAGTTGCAGACTCCAATCCGGACTACGACGTACTTTATGAGGTCCGCATGCTCTCGCGAGGTAGCTTCTCTTTGTATACGCCATTGTAGCACGTGTGTAGCCCTACTCGTAAGGGCCATGATGACTTGACGTCATCCCCACCTTCCTCCGGTTTATCACCGGCAGTCTCCTTTGAGTTCCCACCATTACGTGCTGGCAACAAAGGATAGGGGTTGCGCTCGTTGCGGGACTTAACCCAACATTTCACAACACGAGCTGACGACAGCCATGCAGCACCTGTCTCAGAGCTCCCGAAGGCACTAAAGCATCTCTGCTAAATTCTCTGGATGTCAAGAGTAGGTAAGGTTCTTCGCGTTGCATCGAATTAAACCACATGCTCCACCGCTTGTGCGGGCCCCCGTCAATTCATTTGAGTTTTAACCTTGCGGCCGTACTCCCCAGGCGGTCGACTTAACGCGTTAGCTCCGGAAGCCACTCCTCAAGGGAACAACCTCCAAGTCGACATCGTTTACAGCGTGGACTACCAGGGTATCTAATCCTGTTTGCTCCCCACGCTTTCGCACCTGAGCGTCAGTCTTTGTCCAGGGGGCCGCCTTCGCCACCGGTATTCCTCCACATCTCTACGCATTTCACCGCTACACATGGAATTCTACCCCCCTCTACAAGACTCTAGCTTGCCAGTTTCGGATGCAGTTCCCAGGTTAAGCCCGGGGATTTCACATCCGACTTGACAAACCGCCTGCGTGCGCTTTACGCCCAGTAATTCCGATTAACGCTTGCACCCTCCGTATTACCGCGGCTGCTGGCACGGAGTTAGCCGGTGCTTCTTCTGTGGGTAACGTCAATACATGGTGCTATTAACACCACATCCTTCCTCCCCACTGAAAGTGCTTTACAACCCTAAGGCCTTCTTCACACACGCGGCATGGCTGCATCAGGGTTTCCCCCATTGTGCAATATTCCCCACTGCTGCCTCCCGTAGGAGTCTGGGCCGTGTCTCAGTCCCAGTGTGGCTGGTCATCCTCTCAGACCAGCTAGGGATCGTCGCCTAGGTGAGCCATTACCCCACCTACTAGCTAATCCCATCTGGGTTCATCTGATGGCGCGAGGCCCGAAGGTCCCCCGCTTTGGTCTTGCGACGTTACGCGGTATTAGCTACCGTTTCCAGTAGTTATCCCCCTCCATCAGGCAGATCCCCAGACATTACTCACCCGTCCGCCGCTCGTCACCCAAGGAGCAAGCTCCTCTGTGCTACCGCCCGACTTGCATGTGTTAGGCCTGCCGCCAGCGTTCAATCTGAGCCATGATCAAACTCTTCAATTAAAAGCTTGATGCTCAAAGATTACTTTCAATAATTCAAATGAATTACTGTCTGGTCACTCTTTAAGACTTGGTATTTTTTTGTGTCGTTACACCGAAGTGTAATGACGTGAGATACCGTCTTGTGAGTGCCCACACAGATTGTCTGATAAATTGTTAAAGAGCGATGTTGCGGCGAAAAACTTCCCGCAACACGGGCTGCGCATACTACGCTTTCCCGCGTCAGAGTCAAGTGTTAAATCACAGATTTATGCACGATAACGTCTGAACTGAAGCGGCTGTTGCCGTGTCAGTGGCGGCGCATTATAGGGACTCAGAATCATCTGGCAAGTGCTAATTGATAAAATAATTTTAACCGCTTTATTTTTCGCCACAATGTCGTCATAAACAGGCTATTTGCTGATTAAACGTTCGAATTCCCCGGCAAACTGCTTCACTTTATCCCAGTCGGTATATTCTACGTCTTTGCTGCTATCCGTTTCCCCTTTGGTCATTTTCATAATTAACTGAATCATGACTCGATCTAACCAGGTGTAGCGAGGGTAACGTAATGCGCCGGCAAAAACACCGCAAAGGGTCGGATGCCACTGAGTAGCCGCCAGATATTTACGGGTGTAGCTGTTGGTTTCCGCCGTTTGCTTTTCCACTTTTCGGGCAATCAGTGAAACGGAAACGAAGGCGCTCGGCATTTGGTTTAATGCCTGATAGTGACGCTCCACAAACGTGCGAAATTCTTTATGGAAGTGACCGTAGCGAATAGCAGCACCAATCAGAACACCGTTATAGTCTGCAAAATTAATTTGCGGTACATCATCCACATTATACAGGTCAACCTGGATATCCTTTCCCCGCAATTCATCAGCAATGCTGGAAACAATGGTTTTCGTTTGCCCTTCGCGACTTGAATAAATAAGCAGTGCTTTCATGGGTTATTCCTTTCTTATTGTTTGTTTCCCGTTATTCACGCCAGAAAATCGGCGTGAGCAGAACCAGAAGCGTAAACACTTCAAGACGACCAAACATCATGGTCACAATCAGGATCCACTTGGCGGCATCATTAACCTGCGCATAGTGGCTGCCAAAATCGCCAATACCAATCCCTACGTTGTTTAATGCAGAGACAATGCCGGTGAAGGCAGAGAATGCGTCCAGCCCGGTAGCCATCAATGCCAACATACCAATGATAAACACCAGCGCGTAAGCAGAGAAGAAGCCCCAAACGGCTTCAATAACGCGTTCCGGTAAGGCCCGATTTCCCAGTTTAATGGTATATACCGCGTTAGGGTGAACCAGACGTTTCAGCTCACGTACCCCCTGCAAGAACAGTAACAGTACGCGAATAACTTTAAGCCCACCACCGGTTGAACCTGCACAGCCACCAACAAATGTCGCCATCAGCAACATCACCGGTAAGAAGGTCGGCCAGGTGGCAATGGCCTCTGTAGAGGAACCAGTGGTGGTGGTCATGGATATTACGTGGAAAAACGATTGATTCAGCGATTCCAACAATGTGCCATACACGTCTTTTCGCCAGAGCATTAAAGTACAGATGACTATCAGAGCGACCTGAAAGAAGAAGTACATTTTAAATTCCGGATCGCGCCAGTACACCTTAACGCTGCGTCCGCTTAATACCGCAAAGTGCAGACCAAAGTTACACCCGGAAATAAACAAGAATACCGCGGTAATATTATTAATTAATGAGCTGTTATAGAACGCCAGGCCGCTTTCATGAGTAGAAAACCCACCGATAGCCACGGTGGAAAAACTGTGCCCAATGGCATCAAAAGGACTCATACCTGCCGCCCAGAGCGACAACGCGCAGGCAATAGTAATTAGCACATAGATAAACCACAGGGTTTTTGCCGTTTCCGCAATTCGCGGTCGCATCTTGCTGTCTTTTAACGGACCGGGAATTTCTGCCCGATAGAGTTGCATACCACCCACGCCCAACAGGGGTAAAATGGCTACGGCTAATACGATGATCCCCATGCCCCCTAACCATTGGAGCATCTGGCGATAGAACAGAATGGCTTTGGGCAAACTATCCAGCCCAACCAGCGTGGTGGCACCCGTGGTGGTTAATCCGGAAAATGATTCAAAGAACGCATTGGTGATACTCATCCCCAGCGATTCGGCAAAAATAAATGGCAATGCCCCAACGCTGCCCAGTACCGTCCAGAACAGTACTACGATCAGAAAGCCCTCCCGGGATTTCAACTCTTTCTTCTGATTACGATTAGGGAACCACAAAAACAGGCCGATAATAATCGCCACGACAAAGGTTTGAGTGAATGCACTACCGGCACCATCGCGATAAATCAGTGCGACGATCCCCGGGACTACCATTAATCCGGAAAAGAGGATAACCAAGAGCCCGACAATACGGGTTATTGTGCGAAAGTGCATTCCGGTTCGACCTTTTTCAATAAAAAACCTGAGAATTATTACGTAACCGGAGACAAAAGCAATGCTCCACGGCTGACATCGCGCAATTTACCTGCAATTTGCTCAATATGTAATGATGGTAATGACAATATTAAACGGATATCGGCACCATAATCGGCACGTACAATCTCCCCACCAGACTGCTGAACTAAAGTTTCTACCATTGCTAATTGCTGATAATCACACACCAGCAAAAATTCTGACTGAGGTATGCGTAGTTGGGTGGGCAGTATCTTCAACGCCTGTTGAACACCGTTACCATAGGCCTTAACCAGACCGCCAGTACCCAACAAAATACCACCATAATAGCGAACCACGACCGCGACCACCTCACCTACGCCGCTTCCCATTAACTGGGCCAACATTGGTTTACCGGCGGTTCCCGATGGTTCTCCATCGTCAGAAAAACCCAGCTGCTGAGAATCATTTGGCGCACCGGCCACAAACGCCCAACAGTGGTGGCGTGCATCCGGATGCTCATCCCTGATTTGCTGTATAAACAGTTTAGCCTTATCGGCACCGTTTACCGGTGCAAGATAAGTAATAAAGCGGCTCTTTTTAATTTCTTCATTAAACGTCACCGCTTCAGCGGGTATTAAATAGGATTCCATCAGGACAGTTTCAAATCTCGCGTCATATTTTCTACCCGATCTTTACGGATCACAACGTTATCCTCAATACGAATACCGCCATACGGCCTGAATTTATCAATACGTAACCAGTTAAAGTTAGGATTGAACTGACTATCTCGCCATGGTGCCAGCAGGGTATCTATAAAATAGAGGCCCGGCTCAATGGTCATCACCATGCCCGGCTCAAGATTGCGCGTGCAGCGTAACGGAGGATGCCTTTCCGGTGCCGAACGATGAGTACCGGTATCATCCTGCATAAATCCGGCAACATCATGAACCTGTAACCCTAACGGATGACCAAGCCCATGAGGGAAGAAAGTGAAACTGATTCCGGTTTCAACGATGTCTTCTTCGCTCATATTCACAATCAGATCGTATTTTTTCAGCAGTTTGGCAACACGTTGATGCATTTGCAGATGATAGTCGACAAAGTTAACACCTACTTTTAACGTAGCGATCAACGCCTGCTGTTCTGCATTCATATCTTTTATCAGTAAATCAAAATCGCTGTCTTTATGTCTGGCATAGGTACGGGTCAGATCGGCGGCATAACCGTTATATTCGGCACCGGCATCAATCAGAAAACTGAAAGATTCCGCTGGGGTAGATTGTTCCAGCTTGGTGTAATGCAACACCGCTGCATGATCGTTCAACGCAATGATATTGTCATAAGGTACGTTAGTATCCCGATGGCCGGTGGCTGTCAGATAAGCCAGATTGATATCGAATTCACTCATATCGGAGTAAAACGCATCCCGGGCGGCTTTATGACCGTTAATTGCTACTTTTTGCGCCTCACGCATACAAAACAGTTCATAGTCAGTTTTGTATGAACGATAGTAATGCAGATAGTCGAGCACCGGTTTAGGGTTAATGTTTTCCCCTGAGATACCCAACCACTCAGCTCTGGCCGGATTTGGGCCGATATAACCGACTTTGTCCCGTTTTGTTGGCAGGAAATGATTAATATCATCCGCTTTTTTCAGCGGCTGAATATCAATATAAGGGGTCCAAAAACTGTTTGGTAAGGGTTCAACGCTGTACCAGTAATCAACCGGAGAGTAGAACCAAAGCTTTGGCGTATTAACGCCATCAACCCAAATCCAGCAATTTTGCACTTCGGTAACCGGAACCCAGGCCTTGAAATGAGGGTTAACTTTAAACGGGTAATCCCTGTCGTCGAGAAATAGTCGAATCAACTCGCCAGAGTGAATAAGCAGAGCGTCGAGCTGATTTCGTTCTAAAACGGCCTGAGTACGTTGCTGTAATACAGAGAGATGCGCCTGGTATAACGATGCCAACTTTTCCATCAGATCACCCTATTAAAGTTATTAATCCGTTTAATTTTATCACAGCTATAAAAAAGGGGCGCTGAATGCGCCCACTGATTTTCCGATTAAGTGATGCAGAATCAACTATTAAAAAGATTCCCGCAGTGAACGGGCTGCCTGCACCATGTTTTCCAGTGACTGTCGGGTCTCTGGCCAGGCGCGGGTTTTTAAGCCGCAATCCGGGTTTACCCACAGGCGTTCCGCAGGAATGCGTTGGGCTGCCCGACGTAATAACGCTTCAATCCATGCCACGCTCGGTACGTTAGGCGAGTGGATATCATATACTCCTGGTCCAATTTCATTTGGATACTCAAATGATTCAAACGCCTCTAACAACTCCATATCAGAACGCGATGTTTCGATGGTAATAACATCCGCATCCAGCGCAGTGATGGAGTCCATAATGTCGTTAAATTCGCAGTAACACATATGAGTATGAATTTGGGTTTCATCCTTCACCGAAGAGGCGTTCAGACGAAATGCTTCCGTAGCCCAGTTCAGATAATCATTCCACTCTGCTTTTTTCAGCGGTAATCCTTCTCTTAGCGCTGGCTCATCAATTTGGATAATACCAATACCTGCCGCTTCCAAATCACTCACTTCATCACGCAGGGCCAAAGCAATTTGTTTAGCAATCACTTCACGGCTGACGTCTTCACGCGGGAATGACCAGCAGAGAATAGTTACCGGACCGGTTAACATCCCCTTTACCGGTTTCTCAGTCAGAGACTGAGCATAGCGAGCCCATTCGACAGTAATAGGTTGCGGACGACTGATATCGCCGATAATAACCGGTGGCTTCACGCAGCGAGAGCCATAACTCTGCACCCAGCCATTTTGTGTAAAGACAAAACCATCCAGATGCTCACCAAAATACTCAACCATGTCATTGCGTTCAGCTTCGCCATGTACCAGTACATCCAGCCCTAAGCGCTCCTGCTCAAGTATGGCCTGTCTGATATGCTCACTGATGCCGGTACGGTATTTACTGCCGTCCAGACGCCCTTGTTTAAAATCGAGGCGTAAGGTGCGGATATCTGCAGTTTGTGGAAATGAACCAATGGTGGTGGTTGGCCACAGCGGTAAATTATATTTTGCCCGTTGCAGCTCGGCACGTTGGGCGTATGGCTGCTGACGTTGGCTATCCTGCGGGCCTATTTTCGCTAAACGCTGCTCCACGGCAGAATTATGAACCCGTGCAGATTTCTGACGCTGGCGAACAGGCGCGCTGTATTCCGCCAGTTTCTGCTGTAACGCACTATCCTCTGCATTATTCAGAGCCTGAGTTAACAAACTAATTTCACTACATTTTTGCAGAGCGAAGGCAAACCAGCTCTTCACTTCCTCATCCAGTCTGGTTTCACGAGCCAGATCGATTGGACTATGCAGTAACGAGCAGGAACCGGAAATCCACCATGCTCTTTGCCCTATCAACGGACGTAATTGTTCAAACCAACGCGATAAGTCCGCCCGCCATACGTTACGGCCATTAATAACACCCAGTGAAAGCAACCAGTCCTGTGGCAGTACCTGATGCAGCTGTTCAATATTATCTTTACCCGCAACCAAATCGACATGCAGCCCCTGTACAGGTAAATGACGAAGGGTTTCTAACTGATGGCTGATGCCGTCGAAATAGGTGGTAAGTAAAATGTTCACCTTTCCGGTTAGTGCCTGATAGGCTGGCTGGTAGGCTTCCAGCCACTGTTTTGGCAAATCCAACACCAGTGCAGGCTCATCAATTTGCACCCACTCGATACCACGCTCTGCCAGTTTAGCCAGAACTTGCTGGTAGACCGGTAAAATATCCTGCAACAGCGTCAGACGATCGAATGATTCGCCTTTTACTTTGCCTAACCACAAATAGCTCAGCGGCCCCAGCAATACGGGTTTAATTCGATGCCCTAAAGCAATAGCTTCATCCACTTCATCAAATAACTGATTCCATGCCAGATGAAAGCGCTGACCGCGAACAAACTCTGGCACCATGTAGTGGTAGTTAGTGTTAAACCATTTGGTCATTTCTGCCGCTACTGCTGGCTTACCGGTTGGTGCACGACCGCGACCAATACGAAATAAGGTATCGATATCAATAGTGCCATCTTCATTATGATGACGATCTGGCACATTACCCAGCAGCAGGCTGGTTGCTAAAACATGATCGTACCAGGCGAAATCCCCCACCGGCAGCAGATCAATTCCGGCATCACGCTGTTGTTGCCAGTGGCGAGCTCTCAGTTCACGCCCGGTTTCTAACAGACTTTGTCTGTCGATATCGCCACTCCAGTAGCGTTCTAATGATTTTTTTAACTCGCGCTCCACGCCAATACGCGGGAAACCTAAAATGTGACTCTGGATACTCATATCAACCTCATTTAGCCGTCTAGATGTTTACACATCCATAATCAACAGGTATGGTGTGATCCACAAGCGCAACTTTTTCATACAGAGAGTGAAAAATATTCATGATCGAATTAAAGCATCTACGAACACTACAGGCTTTACGTCAGAACGGCTCTCTGGCTAACGCAGCAACTCAACTCTATTTAACTCAATCGGCTCTTTCCCATCAGTTGAACGAAATTGAACAGCGTCTTGGGTACCGACTTTATCTGCGTAAAAGCCAACCGATTCGCTTTACGCCACAGGGTGATATCTTGCTGGATCTGGCCGATCGGGTATTACCGCAAATTCAGCAGGCGCTACAAAGTTGCAGCGCTCCTCCTACAAATACGCTTCGTCTGGCTATTGAGTGCCACAGCTGTATTCAGTGGTTAACCCCGGCACTCAATACGTTTCGTCAGATTTATCCTGATGTTCAAATGGATTTCAAAGCGGGCGTGACTTTCGATCCTCAGCCCGAACTGCAGCAAGGCGAATTAGATTTGGTAATGACTTCCGATATTTTGCCCCGCAGTGGTCTGCATTATTCCGCGCTGTTTGATTTTGAGGTTCGTCTGGTACTGGCTCCTGAGCATCCATTAGTACTTCAGCAGCAAATTGCGCCTGAAAGTCTGGCGGACGAAACATTGCTGATCTATCCGGTTCAACGCCAGCGTTTAGACGTCTGGAAACACTTCCTACAGCCGGCAGGTATCTCCCCGGCACTGAAAAGCGTGGATAACACCATGCTGCTAATTCAGATGGTGTCAGCACAAATGGGGATTGCCGCCCTTCCACACTGGGTGGTTGAGAGCGCTGAAAAACAGGGGTTAGTTGTTACGAAACCCTTAGCAGAAGGGTTATGGCGTAGGTTATATGCCGCGGTTCGTGATGGAGAGCAACATCAACCGGCGGTAAAAGCGTTTATTGATATTGCTCACCAGCATGGTGGTAGTCTGCCGTTTGTCAGACTGGCCTGATTCAAGCCGATTTTCTGACCGTCACGGCGTTAGGAACCACCCACCACTTATGTACCAGCAGGGACGCTACAATAATTCCGCCGCCAATAATCAATCTGACCCAGTTAACATCATGTTGCCAGAGAGCGAAGTTCACCAATAGTCCTGCCGGAATAAGCGCATTATTCATAATGGCCAGGGTACCGGCATCCACCTGCGTTGCCCCGTAGTTCCACATAAAAAAGCCCAATCCGGAAGCACCAATACCCAACCAGATCAGAATACCCCACTGTAGATGGGTCGTCGGTAATTTTTCCGGATTACCAAATATAAACCACGCCATCACGGCAACGCACAATGCCCCTAAATAGAACCACGAGAACGCATTTCGCTGTGGCATTGGGTAGACTTCCATCAGCCGCTTATAGCCAACCTGACCAATGGCAAAGCAAATATTCGCTCCCTGAATACAGATTAACCCCAGCCAAAACTGGCTGCTCAACTGGTCATAACGAATGACTGCCGCCCCCGCTACTGCCAGCAATGCACTCAGCAAATACCCCATACGCAGGCGATTACCTGACATCAGATCGTAAATCAACGTCACATAGATAGGGGTTAAAATAGTAAACAGCAAAACTTCCGGAACGCTGAGATAGAGGAAAGATTGATAATAGAACAGATACATTATGCCGAGTTGAAAAGCGCCAACAGTCATATACAGTAGTGCCTGTTTCAAACTGACCTGACGTAATCGCAGGAAAGGTAAGAAGACTAAAAAGGCCAGCGCTACTCGCATTAAAACTGCAAACCAGGTATCCACCTGACCGGATAAATAGACGCCAATTAAACTAAAAGAGAACGCCCACAGGACCGTGGTTGCAATCAATAATGGCATGCTTTATTTACCTTTCTTTGTATCGTTAAAGGGCGCCAAGTATAGATTATCGTTGTTTTTGATACCAAAGATATTTACTTTACAAGTGATTATTATTTGGCCAAACAATATGAATTCAGGTTTATTGGTCAAACACTAAAACTAGAAGTCAGATTACTGACAAACCTAATAAATCAGCAACGGTACATATTTCGACTGTAAAAACACGGCGCTTATATTTGCATCGGTAATAGTTTCTCACTCCCCCCGTCGATTGACTCTCTTAAGAACTATCAAGCTTTGTTCATCAATCTCATAGATCTGTACGTTGGAGTAGTAGCGTAATATTTACAACGCTTGTCCATTACCGCTACTAAGGTTACATTCCAGTGATTGCATTACTTAATAAAAGGAATTTTTGCATTGGATATTCCACGTATCTTTAATATTACCGAAAGTGCTCACCGCATCCATAACCCATTCACACCAGAAAAGTTTGCCACTCTCGGAGCCGCATTGCGGCTGGAACCAGAAACTCGTGTACTTGACCTCGGCAGCGGTTCAGGTGAGATGTTGTGTACCTGGGCGCGGGATTATGGAATCACAGGCGTTGGTATTGATATGAGCCAGCTGTTTTCCGCGCAGGCAAAACACCGCGCTGAAGAACTCGGCGTCGCCGACCGTGTAGAGTTTATTCACAATGACGCCGCCGGCTATGTTACCAGTGAAAAAGTCGATGTAGCTGCCTGCATCGGTGCCACATGGATTGCCGGGGGAGTCGCTGGCACTATCGAGCTTCTGTCGAAAAGCCTTAATTCCGGAGGAATTATCCTGATTGGCGAACCTTACTGGCGCCAGTTACCATCAACGGAAGAGATTGCCAAAGCATGCTTTGCCAGTTCTCTCTCTGACTTTCTCACATTACCAGAACTTCTCGCCTCTTTTGGCGACCTCAATTATGACGTTGTGGAAATGGTTCTGGCCGACCAACAAGGCTGGGATAGGTATGAAGCTGCCAAGTGGCTCACCATGCGCCGCTGGCTCGAAGCAAATCCTAATGACGAAATGGCACAAGAGATTCGAAACATGCTGACTCAGGAGCCAAAACGCTACGCCACCTACACACGTGAATACTTGGGATGGGGTGTATTCGCCCTGATGTTGCGGTGATGTGAGGCTATACCGGGTAGCTAAAACAGTAACGCTGTACAGCCCAAAAAATATTATTTTCACCCATTGACTCTGGAGTAGACTCTAAGGTGTAGAGTAGCTTCATTAAATGATGGGTGAAGGTATATACTTATGAACAATCATAGCCATAACAAAGACATACCATCTGATAAGGTACATGACCATGCTTCATCAGATGAACATCATCACGATCATGACCACCAGCCCGAAAGTTGCTGCAGTCAATCGAGCTGTTGTTCACAAGACAAAACAGAAACCTTAGCCACGCTCTCCACTGGAAGCACTCGTCTGACATGGCAAGTTTTTGGTATGGATTGCCCAAGCTGCGCTAAAAAGGTAGAAACCGCGGTAAGTCAGGTGGCTGGCGTCGAGCATGCCAAAATCCTGTTCGCCACAGAAAAGTTAGTCGTTGATACCAAAGAAGCTCAGGATATTGCACCGCGTATTGAACAGGCCGTCAAAAAGGCAGGCTACTCATTAAGTTCTGATACCCGTGCCACACCGACTGCAAAACCATCGGCCAAACAACAGCGACTAAAAGAGTATGGCCCACCAGCCATTATGGCCGCGTTGATCTTACTCAGTTGGCTTCTGGAGCTGTTTTCACCAACCTACGGTCGTATCGCGTTTACTGTCACTACCATCATCGGACTGATTCCTATTGGTTTACAGGCCATTCGCCTGACCCGTAGCGGAACACCTTTCGCCATAGAAACCCTGATGAGCATTTCCGCCATTGGCGCACTGTTTATTGGTGCAACGGAAGAAGCGGCAATGGTACTAATGCTATTTATGATTGGTGAATTACTGGAGTCATATGCTGCAAACCGTGCTCGTCAGGGGGTATCTGCGTTAATGGCACTGCTGCCGGAAGAGGCTGTCAAACTCAATAGTGATGGAACAAGAGAAGTCGTTACCGCTGCCAGCCTGCGCCCGGGAGATATGATTGAAATCGCCCCCGGAACCCGACTGCCTGTCGATGCCGAATTGCAGGCCACCAGCGCCAGTTTTGATGAAAGTGCACTAACAGGCGAATCTATTCCGGTAGAACGTTTGCGGGGCGAAAAAGTTGCGGCAGGCAGTCTGGCCGTTGACAGCGTAATGCAGTTAAAAGTGCTGTCTGAACCGGGTAATAACGCCATCGACCGAATTCTGACGCTAATTGAAGAAGCCGAAGAGCGCCGGGCACCCATTGAACGATTTATCGATCGCTTCAGTCGCTACTACACCCCAGCCATTATGCTGTTCGCGCTGTTAGTCGTTATTGTTCCACCGCTAATGTTTGCCCAACCATGGGAAACCTGGATTTATCGCGGCCTGACACTGCTGTTAATTGGTTGCCCTTGTGCTCTGGTGATTTCCACTCCGGCGGCAATTACTTCTGCGCTGGCGGCGGCCACTCGTCGGGGAGCATTGATTAAAGGCGGTGCGGCACTTGAACAGTTAGGAACCATCAGCCAAATCGCTTTTGATAAAACCGGTACCCTGACAGAAGGTAAACCAATGGTAACGGATGTCATTCCTGTGAGTGAGATAACCGAAACCCAACTGTTAGGTTTGTCTGCAGCAGTGGAGTCTGGCTCTCACCACCCTCTGGCGCAGGCTATTATTCTCAAAACTGAAGAGAATGGTATCGCCTATACTCAGGCGGAAGATCGCCGGGCCATTGCCGGTGTTGGTGTTCAGGGTAACGTAGATGATGAAATCATCCTGATCAGCTCTCCATCTAAGCTGACACAAAATGAGCTGTCTGCCGAACAGCAACAGCAAATTACTCAATTGGAAGAGCAGGGAAAAACCGTCGTGGTTACTCTTAAAGCCAATCAGGTTATCGGCTTATTAGCGCTGCGCGATACATTACGATCCGATGCCAGACAGGCGCTGGCAGCCTTAAAACAAATTGGCGTTAATGGCGTAATGCTGACGGGTGATAACCCGCGGGCCGCCGCGGCTATCGCCCACGAACTCGATATCGAATATGAGGCCAGCCTGCTGCCTGAAGATAAAGTTACTGCGGTTATTGCCCTGAATAGAGAGCAACCAACCGCCATGGTGGGAGATGGAATTAACGATGCACCGGCGATGAAATCATCCACTATCGGCATAGCCATGAGCGGCGGCACAGATGTGGCGTTAGAAACCGCCGACGCGGCACTAACCCATAACCGACTGATTGGCCTGACAGATATGATTGTACTCTCCCGGGCCACTCGTAAGATTATTCGTCAAAATATCACTATCGCTCTTGGCCTGAAAGCCATCTTCCTGGTCACCAGCCTGATTGGCCTAACCGGCCTGTGGCTGGCCGTTCTGGCAGACTCCGGCGCCACCGCACTGGTTACCGCCAACTCACTGAGATTACTACGGAAGAGAAAGGAAGAGACGGAAGGTTAAAACGCAAAAACAACAAAAGAATTGCTATTTAATTCCGTGCAGTTAACCAAGCTAATCGGAGGGAGACCTTTCCGTTGGGGTCGACTTGGCGTAAGCCAACGAAGCGCCCCTAGGAAAGGTAGGCCCGACGCGCACCAATGCTAAGTGCAGATTGTTTTCCGGCCGAACACCATGCCAATATAGGCACTTCATCATTACGGCCGGAACATCCTCAAATGTTAATTTAAAGAACTTTGATTAATAAAAAACTAATCAGAGTTTAAAACAACTCGCCCCTTCCTCTGCCCCCGAAATCTGCGCTCTCAGCGCCGAAAACAGTTCTCGCCCCATACCTACATAGGAATCAGAAAGATCCGGTTGAATAACTTCACGGCTCGCTAACTCCGCTTCATCTACCAACAGGTTGATTTGTCCGGTGGTGCCATCAACCTGAATCAGGTCACCATCCCGTACTTTCGCCAGTAAACCACCGACGTAAGCTTCAGGGGTAATATGAATGGCTGCCGGAACCTTACCGGAAGCACCGGACAGACGCCCATCCGTCACCAGCGCAACTTTATAACCACGATCCATTAACACACCCAGCGGTGGCATCAATTTATGCAACTCTGGCATACCAATGGCTTTTGGTCCCTGAAAGCGCACCACCACGATACAATCGCGGTCTAATTTGCCGGCATCAAACGCAGCATCAATATCATACTGGCTTTCAAATACCACCGCCGGTGCAGTGATAACCTGACGATCTTCAGGCACCGCTGAGGTTTTCATTACTGCACGTCCTAAATTACCGGACAGCACTTTAGTACCGCCATGCTTAACAAACGGCGCTTCTAATGTGGAGATAACTTCCGGATCCAGTGAGGCATGAGGACCATCACGATAAACCAATTCACCATTCTCAAGAAACGGCTCCTGAGTGTAACGATGCAAACCAAAACCGGCGACCGTATGCACATCTTCATGCAGCAATCCGCCTTTCAACAATTCACGAACCAGCAGCGAAACACCACCGGCAGCCTGAAAATAGTTAATATCGCCCGGACCGTTAGGATAGATCCGACACAGTAATGGAACCACTTCAGACAATTCAGAGAAATCATCCCAGGTAATAGTGATACCCGCTGCCTTCGCCATCGCCACTAAATGCATGGTGTGATTGGTTGAACCACCGGTCGCCAGCAGCGCAACAATACCGTTAACCACCACCTTTTCATCAACCAGACGACCCACCGGCAGATAATCACCGGAAGACTCGGTCATACGCGTTACCTGACGCGCTGCTGCTTCGGTTAATACATCACGTAATGGAATATCCGGATAAACAAAGGAGGAGCCGGGTAAATGCAAGCCCATCACTTCCAAAACCATCTGATTCGAGTTCGCCGTGCCGTAGAAAGTGCAGGTACCCGCAGAGTGATAAGAATTCGCTTCCGATTCCAGCAATGCATCGCGACCTACTTTGCCTTCGGCATACAGTTGACGCACACGTACTTTCTCTTTATTTGAAGCGCCGGTACGCATTGGACCAGCAGGCACAAATACTGACGGTAAATGACCAAATGACATAGCGGCAATAAACAATCCCGGTACGATTTTGTCACAAACCCCCAGGTATAACGCCCCATCAAACATATTGTGAGACAGGCCAATCGCCGCCGACATCGCAATCAAATCACGGCTTAATAGAGAGAGCTCCATACCATCCTGCCCCTGTGTAACACCATCACACATGGCTGGTACGCCACCGGCAACCTGACCCACAGCGCCTACGGCGTGCAGAGCATTCTTGATACGTTCAGGATAATGTTCATACGGCTGATGAGCAGAAAGCATATCGTTGTAAGAAGTAATAATGCCGATATTGCTTTTCACCATATTTTTTAAAGAGGATTTATCATCTGGCGAGCAGGCAGCAAAACCATGAGCAAGATTGCCACAGGAGAGTTGTGAACGGTGTACAGTTTTAGTTTTAGCCGCATCGATTCTGGCCAGATAGCGGGCTCTGTCGGCTTGAGAACGAGCAATGATATTCTGAGTAACGCGTTCAACAGTAGGGTTCATGCGATTTCCTCACTTCCTGTTCAAGTGTATAAATAGTGATATTCAATAAATCACGCTATTACATGACGAAGAGAAATAAGCGGAACACCCAATTAAACGAATAATGCTTATTGCCAATCAATGACCAATAGCGCTATGACTATTAATTTAAATCTTAAATAAGCAGTAAATTATCTGAATAATAGAAAATAAAATATTGCTGCTTATTTAAAATCTAAACAGGCTAACTTCATGACCAGTCACATCAATTTTTCACTGATGAAT
The DNA here is from genome assembly GCF_004295645.1 of Limnobaculum zhutongyuii. Classification (NCBI taxonomy): domain Bacteria; kingdom Pseudomonadati; phylum Pseudomonadota; class Gammaproteobacteria; order Enterobacterales; family Budviciaceae; genus Limnobaculum; species Limnobaculum zhutongyuii. The sequence goes on along the minus strand of NZ_CP034752.1, from coordinate 332,996 downwards.
ATCGCTGTTTTTCACCTCGCCATACCCCTTTAGCTACACCACGATATCACTATATACTCAAATGATACCGGTAACAATTCCTTTTTTCCTCTAACTTTACTCGATTCAGCTTAAGCAATGGACTTTTTTGTGACAAAAGTCACATTTATATCAAAGATGTTATCTGTCGGGAAAATCTGGTTTAAGAGAGCGACATGGTATTCAACGAAAAATAATGAATTATCATTTAGCATCAAACAATAGAAACACTTTTATTTAACATTTAGACAGAAAAATATAATCAGATAATAATAAATAGTTTCATTCAAAATAAAAATTAAGCCCACATAAGGTAAATAGTATATTATCCATGTAGTAATAAATTCATGTTATATCGGGAAGTGATAAATAATCTAAACGCACCTGATAATATCGTGAGTAAAGTTATTCATTGATATGCTGAAATCGTTACGGGCATATGCGCCCTGCGTTTTCTTTGTTAAACTAAACCCTTGGCGGTTTACTATTTTAATCAGTTGAAAATGAAGAAAAAAAGACCCGGACTTCAGGATGTAGCTAATCAGGTCGGCGTGACCAAAATGACCATCAGCCGCTATCTGCGCGATCCATCGCAAGTTTCAGCCACACTGCGCGGTAAAATTGCCGTAGCGCTGGATGAATTAGGCTATATTCCAAACCGGGCTCCAGAAATTCTTTCCAACGCCACCAGCAGAGCCATTGGTGTATTACTGCCTTCATTAACCAACCAGGTTTTTGCCGAAGTTTTGCGTGGTATTGAAAGCGTAACAGATTCTCATGGTTACCAAACCATGCTGGCTCACTATGGTTACCGTCCGGAACGCGAAGAAATGCGTTTAACTTCGCTACTTTCTTACAATATCGACGGATTAATCCTTTCTGAACGAACCCACACTGAACGAACACGAAAAATGATCGAGGTGGCAGGTATTCCGGTCATCGAAATTATGGATAGTGCCTCCCCCTGTATCGATCTGGCCGTTGGCTTTAATAACCACGATGCCGCTTACCAGATGACCAGAGAGATCCTGCAAAACGGACATCTGCATACTGTCTACCTTGGTGCCCGACAGGACGAACGTACCGTGATTAAAATGCAGGGGTACGAACAGGCGATGCGTGAGTTTGGTCTGGAGCCCCGCAGCGTATGTACCGATCGCTCGTCATCCTATAGCCTGGGCTGTGAACTGTTAAAAGAAGCATTCCAACGTTACCCCGAAACCGACAGCATATTCTGTACCAACGATGATATCGCCATCGGTGCTGCTTTTGAGTGTCAGCGTCTAGGATTGCGCATTCCGGACGATATGGCAATTGCCGGTTTCCACGGTCATGACATTGGTCAATCAATGGAACCTAAGCTTACCAGCGTATTAACTCCCCGCGAACAAATGGGGCAAGTGGCTGCTGAGAGACTTCTTGCCCGTTTACGGGGAGAGACCGTAACACCCAAAATGCTTGATTTGGGCTTTAAGATACTGCACGGAGGCAGTATCTGATAACGATTAACGGAATTTAACGCCCGCCTGACGCAGCGCTTCGGTACCACGATTAACCACTTCATCGAAGTCAGCGTCAATATCGATACATAATACGTCCGGCTCATCAGCACCGGGTTCTTCCAGCGCGTCGAACTGAGTTTTTAACAGTTCAGTCGGCATATAGTGACCAGCACGTGCCTTCAGACGCTCAAGAATCACATCAAAGCTGCCTTTCATATAAAGAAATAGCATCTCCGGATTTCCTTCACGCAATTTATCGCGATAGCGGCGTTTTAGTGCGGAACAGACAATGATGCCAACTTCGTTTTTATGACGCAGGCTGTATACCGCATCATTTAAACGTTCTAACCATGGTGCGCGATCTTCATCATTCAGAGGATTACCGCTGGCCATTTTTTGGATATTGGCTTTTGGATGCAGATCGTCTCCATCAATGAATTTGGCACCTAACTTTCTGGCTACTGCCGCACCAACGCTGGACTTACCGCAGCCTGACACACCCATAAGAATTATGCTTTGTCCTGTCATAAGTTTGATCTCTATCTCAAAATGAACATTTAGCCCTTCACTATAGTTCCCTATGCTACCACGTTACCGGTATCATGATACCGGTAACAAACAAAGATGTGATAAATATCACAAATAGAAAGCAAAGCAATAATTACAAATATTGCAGACAAAAAATAGAAATATGACGCCATCTTCTGGAAAAAAGTCATATTCCTATACTAACCTAAAATAGTCACAGTTAGGTTTATACGGTACATACATCGGAGAATTATTATGCCATTAGTGATCGTAGTCATTGGCGTAGCCCTACTACTGCTACTGATGATCCGTTGCAAGTTGAACGGTTTCATTTCACTGATACTGGTTTCGCTGGTCGTTGGCCTGGCGCTGGGTTACACAACCCAGGGTGCGTTCAACGTTAACGGCGTTATCGTTTCAATTAAAAATGGTGTCGGCGGGACGCTGGGAAGTTTAGCTTTAATCATGGGCTTTGGTGCCATGTTAGGCAAATTACTGGCAGACTGTGGCGGCGCTCAACGCATCGCAACTACCCTGATTGCAAAATTTGGTAGAGAGCGGATTCAGTGGGCTATCGTACTGACAGGTTTCGTTGTTGGCTTCGCGCTGTTCTACGAAGTCGGCTTCGTGCTGTTATTACCTTTAGTCTTCACTATCGCAGCATCAGCGCGTATTCCTCTTCTGTTCATTGGTGTACCAATGGCGGCAGCGTTATCCGTAACTCATGCACTGTTACCACCGCACCCGGGTCCAACGGCAATTGCCATTCTGTTTAAAGCAGATATGGGTAAAACTCTGCTGTTTGGTACATTAATCGCCATCCCTACCGTTATTCTGGCAGGTCCGGTTTATGCTCGTTTCCTGAAAAGCATTGATAAGCCGGTTCCGGAAGGTCTGCATAACCCGAAAGTGTTCACCGAAAGCGAAATGCCAAGCTTTGGCGTTAGCGTGGCAACCACATTAGTACCGGTTATTTTAATGGCTGGTCGTGCTGTTGCTGAAATGACACTGCCAAAAGGCCATGCGGTTCTGCCTTACGCCGAATTCCTTGGCGATCCGGTAATGGCAACCATGATTGCCGTGTTAATTGCTATCTTCACCTTTGGTCTGAACCGTGGTCGTTCAATGGATCAGATTATGGATACTATTGGTGACTCCATCAAAATCATTGCCATGATGCTGATGATCATCGGTGGTGGCGGTGCCTTCAAACAGATTCTGGTTGATGGTGGTGTCGCTAAATATATCGAAACCCTGATGGCTGGCAGCACCCTGTCTCCACTGTTAATGGGTTGGGCAATTGCCGCAGCGCTGCGTTTAGCACTGGGTTCAGCAACCGTCGCGGCAATGACCGCTGGTGGTATCGTTGCACCTCTGCTAACCATCTCTGGCGTGAGCCCGGAACTGATGGTACTGGCCGTTGGTTCTGGTAGCGTAATCTTCTCTCACGTAAACGATCCTGGTTTCTGGCTGTTTAAAGAGTACTTCAACCTGACTATCGCTGAAACGCTGAAGTCATGGTCAGTACTGGAAACAATCATCTCCGTGTGTGGCCTGATTGGCTGTCTGCTTCTGAGCTCTGTTATCTGATTCAGATTGATCATTATCTGAATGCTAAAAAGCCGGTCTGGATAACAGACCGGCTTTTTTAATTGCTGACAACGTTTGATAGTTCAGTTTAGTCCCTTAACATAGCCAATCGTTGGGAGGGACGGGTGTTGGGGTCGACTTGGCGTAAGCCAACGACAAACAGGCAAAGCCTGTTTGAACAGCGCTCGCGCTGGCCCGTCAGGGTGAAACACCGCAAGGTGTTTCATAACTGCCCCTAACCCGGCCAGACCCAACGCGCTCTGCAACTAAGTATAAATGGTCTTCCGGCCGAGCACGAAGTTGATATGAGCAACATCGTTTTTACGGCCGGAATACTCACAGGTGCTGGTTGATTAGGTTGTCAACAGTCTCAAAGTCAGTCAGGATAACAGACCGGTTTTTTTAATTGCTGCTAGTGATACAGTTATACGTTAAAAACAACTGCCGACAGCCAGATAAGCCCTTTAACATCTTCTGCGGCGGCAACGGAACGCAAGAAACGATCCGCAGGCGTCACGCGATTCACCCGGGCATCCGCATATTTCATCAGATCAATCTCACCCTGCAACGGCATCATAACGCCGCGTTTCGCCCGTTGAGTTAATACTGTAGAGGTGCCTTTATGGCTCCATGAATAATCTGGAAAAGAGCCCGCACCATAGCGATCCAAAATGATATGCCCTATTTCATGGGCCGCTGTCATTTTAAAATTTAACTCACAGAAGCGATTCAAGTTAGTCTGGTCGGTAATATGCTTAGCGTAGAATCCCTGATTATAAAAGATTCTGCGAAACCCTTTCAGGCTGGTAGAACGCCCAAAACGTTCAGACAAAGAACCAATCAATTTGAAATCAGGCATAGCCGGTTTAGTATGCCAATCGGCTACTACGGTTACATTAAATAGCCCCTGCTCCGTCTGAATGCCATTACCAATGTCACCAGCCCGATGACCATTTCGGGACCAGTAAAGCTCAACACCTTCACCAGCCATCGCGGCCAACGTTAAATAATCCGGGCAGGAAAAATCACTCACCCGCCCTCTGGAGCCACCATCGGAGAAACTGAGGCGCATCAGTACATCAACCTGACGGTTTATTCGGTCAACTCGTACATCTACCCAATCAACATGACGGGCTTTTCCCTTAAATGGGTATTCAACGATAAAATGTTCACCGGCATGGAAAGCTACTAACCGCAGGCAAAGGTCAGAACGCTTGAGAGTTTGTGTATCCATTATTCCGGCATCACTATAACCATCCCAGAACCAGAGATGACAACCAGACGAGCGGAAATGGTGAGTATCTTGTTCCTGATATATCAATTGGTCGCCAGACATAATCTCTAACGACAAAGAGTCAGCAACAGTGCCATTGTTTTCAATACAGAAACCCACTTTCTCTTCGCCAGTTGCATGGGCCTGGGAGAAAGCAGGGATATTTAAAGGAGTAATAACCTGAGGATTAACAAGCCTGATGCGATAATTCAGTAACTCAGCCAAACTATCTTCCTGCGTAGTTAACGTATGCATCAGGTGAGTGCCACACTGAAATCAGTAAAAGCGAGAGGTGATCAGGTGTAATCCAAAACCGGCAAACAGTGCCCCTGCAACACCATCAATCCACTTAGCTGCGCGTTGATAACCACGGCGCATCACCGGTAGTGCGAAAATAAAGGCAACCAGAGTAAACCAAATCAGGGTTTCCACTGCGATAAGGGCAAACAATCCCCAGCGTGTACTGCTGGCAATGTCATCACCCACAAACACGGAAAACACGCTACCGAAATAGATCAGCACTTTAGGGTTGGAGAGATTAGTAAATAATCCACGCAGGAAAGCGTGACTATTGTGCTAAACGCCTTCTGATTCATCAGAAACATCATGCAACTGTGGCTGAGGTTTGCTCAATGCAGATCGTAACAGACAAAAACCCATCCAACACAGATAAGCACCACCGCAGATAACAATCAGACTATGCAGCCAGGCCATCTGCTGCAGCAAAATATGAAGCCCTAACAGCGCAACAGCCGCCCAAACCATAACACCACTCATAATACCGATTGCGGCATACATAGCCTCACGTCGCGAACGGCTAACGGCCGTTTGCGACACGAAAAAAAAGTCGGGTCCCGGTGAGGCCAGCGCCACCAACTGGACCACCGCAACAGTTAAAAATAACGTCATGGAAGTTCTCTTTAATCTTCAGAAAAATGGGATATTGGAATAACGAAATATAGCAGCCGTGACCATTAGCTCACGGCTATTAGCTAATTTATTGTACTCTTCCACACGAAAGATAACAGTCTGGCTTTATTGAATTTTCGTCATCTCACCACGACGGCAATCTTGCCAGGTAACGCCTGCATCACGCATCAGGGTATACAGGTAATCAACCGAAGCAGGGGCTTTAGTATGCACGTCATGGAAAAGAATAATGCCTTTTCGCCAGAGCAACATTAATGTAAGAACGCGGTCGCTGGCCTGCTGTGTATTAACTTTTTGACTCCAGTCCTGAGAATCAATATTCCATAGCACCACCGGAATCCGGTATTCACGGAAAAAAGCCCCACTGTCAGCCCGACGCTGGCCATAAGGCGGACGAAAGCTGGATACATAGCTGTCGGGAATAGCTTTACTAATCAGATTTAGACTTTCCAGCACCGAATTTTGCCAATCAGCCCAACTGGCATGCGATTTATGCTGCCAACCGTGAGAGCCGACACATTGCCCCTGATATAAATCCATCAGCTGCTCTTTTGACTGCTGTTGTAAACGGCGCTGGAAGCTTTCTCCCAAAACGAAGAAATAGGCATGTAGTTGATGCTGGTTAAGGGTATCTATGAGCCGATCGGTGCTACCGTTCTCCGGGCTGGGGCCATCATCAAACGTCAAAACGAACTGGCGGTCGGCAAAATTCTCTCCCGTCACTTCATTATCAGAGAAAGTCGAAATCTCACTGCTGGTTTTAGGGAACAGTGCAGCCAGCCGAAGTTGCTCCACCACATAGGTGCGGTGAAAGGCCAGTCTTACAGGTGATACATTAGCCTTTTGAACTATCTGACGAAACTCGTCAACACTTAACGCCTTTACAACGCGTCTTTCCATACCTTGTGCAGAAGAGATATTAGCTAGCTGGTAATTTTTAGTCAGGCGCAGCCAAAAGTGCTGGCGCACCTTCTCCATCGATTTAATATCAATGCGCTTGGCGGGCAAGGCCAGCTTTTCTGGCAATTGTGATTCTGGAACGGATTCGCTTTCCAGCAGTGCTTTAGCAAACGCTAAAATCTCTAACTGGGAGGCTTTGTCAAAGCTGGCGCTGTCGGTAATCTCTGTATCAGATAATTGGCTGCGATCGATAACGGCCATCGACTGAGGTCCTGCCGCCATCAGGTTAAAACTGATTAACCCGATGAGTAAAATAAGTTTTTTCATGCAAACACCTTTAATCAGGACTGACTAAATGATCGCGGATTAACGTCAGGAAGGCTTGACCAAAACGCTCTAACTTGCGGTAACCGACACCGTTAACTGACAACAACTCACTTTCACGAGTTGGTTGTTGCTCCGCCATTTCCAGTAATGTTGCATCGTTAAATACCACATAGGGCGGAATATTCTCTTCATCAGCAATAGATTTGCGCAGCTTACGTAATTTAGCAAATAGCTTACGGTCGTAATTTCCGGCAAAGCTCTTGGTGGCCGCACTGCTGCGTGATTTGAGATTAAGCAGCCTTGGTACCGCCAGTTGCAATGGATGCTCTCCACGCAAAACAGGACGAGCGGCTTCGGTCAATTGAAGCGCAGAGAACTGAGCAATATTTTGTGTCAGAAGACCCAAATGGATCAACTGACGCAATACGCTAATCCAGTGTTCGTGGCTCTGATCTTTACCAATACCATATACCGGCAGCTTATCATGGCCGAACTCGCGAATTCGGGTATTGTTCGCACCACGCAAAATTTCCGCAATATAGCCAACACCAAAGCGTTGACCAACCCGATAAACACAGGAAAGGGCTTTCTGTGCATCCACTAAGCCATCATATTGCTTCGGTGGATCAAGGCAAATATCGCAGTTACCACAGGGCTGTTGTTTGCTTTCGCCAAAATAATTAAGCAACACCAAGCGGCGACAGGTTTGCGCTTCAGCAAAAGCATTCATCGCATTCAGCTTATGGCGTTCAATATCCTGCAATTCACCCTGCGGTTTTTCATCCAGACAGCGACGCAGCCAGGCCATATCTGCCGGATCATAAAACAGTACCGCTTCCGCCGGTAAGCCATCACGACCTGCCCGCCCCGTTTCCTGATAGTAAGATTCAATATTGCGGGGAATATCAAAATGCACCACAAAACGCACGTTGGGCTTATTGATGCCCATACCAAAGGCCACCGTCGCTACCACGATTTGTAAATCATCACGCTGGAAGGCTTCCTGCACTCGTTCCCGGCTATCGTTATCCATACCGGCATGATAAGCCGCAACGCTAAGTCCTTTCGCCTTCAGCCTGTCGGCGGCATCTTCCACTTTTTTACGGCTATTGCAGTAAATGATGCCGCTTTTACCGCGCTGATCCTGAACGAAACGTTGTAGCTGATCGGTTGGTTTAAATTTTTCTATCAGGGTATAGCGGATATTAGGGCGATCAAAGCTGCTGATATGAATCAGAGGATCGCGCAAATCTAACAGGCGAATAATATCCTGACGCGTGGTTTCATCCGCCGTGGCAGTCAGGGCGATAAATGGCAGATCGGGGAAATGCTGTCGAATAGAGCCAAGCGCGCGGTATTCAGGACGGAAATCGTGCCCCCATTGAGAAATACAGTGGGCTTCATCAACCGCCAGCAGCGTTGGATTCCAGCCGCTAAGCTGCTCAAGGAAGTTATCCATCATCAGCCGCTCAGGGGCAACATACAGCAGCTTGATTTGCCCGGTACGGCAGGCAGAAATCACTTCATATTGCTGTTCACGCGTTTGACTGGAGTTAAGGCAACCAGCAGCAACACCATTGGCGTGGAGTTGATCGACCTGGTCTTTCATCAGGGAAATCAGTGGAGACACCACCAATGTCATACCGTCCAGCAACAGCGCCGGTAACTGATAACAGAGTGATTTACCACCGCCGGTTGGCATCACAACCAGACAGTCACGACCAGACACCGCTTCGCGAACAATCTCCTGCTGCCCGGGACGAAACTGATGATAGCCAAAGGTGTCACGTAATACCTGTGCGGCTAAAGGTTCTGTATTAATAACAACCGCAGTTGACACCTTAATCCCCTGTTACTTTTATTGGGGGGTATTTTAGGCTCATTCATACCGTTTGTCGTCCCTCGAAAAGGGAAAAGGGCAGATAACTGATAAAAGGCAGAGTATCCCGCAATCTTTAATGCAAACAGGCTCTTTTCCTGCAAATTCTTCGATCTTTATCCCTATAAATCGAAGGGGTATCATCGATAGAGTGCGTATTATCCCGCCCGATATTAATTGAGTATTTCCCGGTATTTAAAACCTGTTTATCCTATAACTTGTGTTAATTTCAGACATAAAGAAGCATTAAAATGAAGTACACTGGCAAATTCTATTTTGAGTGTTCAGTACAAGGTATTTCATGGAATCGCAGCAGACTCGTCAGGGTGTTTTATTCGCTTTAGCCGCTTACTTTATCTGGGGTATTGCTCCAGCCTACTTTAAGCTAATCGATTATGTACCTGCCAATGAGATACTGACACATCGAATTATCTGGTCATTTTTCTTTATGATATTGCTGATTAGCGTTAGTCGGCAGTGGAATACCGTACGTGCGGCCTGTCGCAATAAAACCAAATTACTGTTACTGGCAGTTAGTGCAATATTAATTGGTAGTAACTGGCTGACATTTATCTGGGCGGTGAATAATCATCATATGCTGGAAGCCAGCATGGGATATTTTATTAACCCATTGGTCAATGTGTTACTTGGCATGTTATTTCTTAGTGAACGTTTTCGTCGGATGCAGTGGGTTGCGGTAGCGCTGGCCTTTAGCGGCGTCGCCATCCAGCTCTGGCAGTTTGGTTCTATTCCTTATATCAGCCTGATACTGGCTTTTACTTTTGGTCTGTATGCGTTGGTACGTAAAAAAATTGGCGTCGATTCACAGACCGGCATGTTAATTGAGACACTGTGGCTACTGCCAATCGCAGCGTTCTATCTGTTCTTTATTGCCGATACCCCAACCAGTCACCTGGGCCAGAATACCATGTCGCTGAATTTACTGTTGGTTGCAGCTGGTGTCGTCACTACCGTTCCACTGCTGTTCTTTACCGCTGCCGCAACTAAATTGCGCCTGTCTACTCTGGGCTTTTTCCAGTACATCGGCCCAACCATGATGTTCGTACTGGCAACGGTATTTTATGGTGAAACCATTGGTAAAGAGAAACTGATTACATTCGGTTTTATTTGGGCGGCACTGATTATCTTCGTGTTTGATGCCCTGTATTATCAACGCAAACTACGTTAACTTTCAGCCTTTCTCGGCGCATGGCGGGAGATAAATTTCGCCATCGCCGGGCCGGTCATCAAAATACTGAATAGTCTCAGAGTTTGCATCGCCATGACAAAAGACATATCCACCCCGCTCCCGGCAGCAATGATTGCCACGGTATCTAATCCCCCCGGGCTGGTTGCCAGATAGGCGGTCAGAAAATCCATATCCAATACTTTGGTCAATGCCAGCGCCATTAATGCACACAGTGACATCAGCGCCAGTATCGAGATAACAATTTGCGGCAGCGTTCTCAACGCCAGCAGAAAAACTGCCCGATTAAAACGTAAGCCAACGCTCCAGCCGATAAAGGCATATGCCATTGCCAGCAGCCATTCTGGTAGCTGAATGGTTAACACATCACCCGCATGCAACCCTGCGCCAATCAACATCGGAAACAACATAGTACCCGACGGAAAGCGCAGACGACGCCCTAACCAACCGGCAATAATAGCCAGAGCCAGCGTCGCGACAAAATCCCAGCCCAGCGGAGGAAACCATATCAGCTCCTGCACAACACTCTGTGCCTCTCCTCCCATAGCAATACGAACCACCAGCGCCGCCGAACCAGCGACAAACAGCACCCGCAGGTATTGCATAAAAGCCACCAAGCGCACATCTGCACCATACTCTTCCGACATAGCAACCATCGCCGCCGCACCGCCCGGTGATGATCCCCAGGCTCCGGTGGTACCCGGCAGGTTACTAAAACGAACCAGCAGCCAGCCTGACATACCACTGGCAAACAGCGTGGCCAACAGAATAGAAAGAACAATGGGCCAGTTTGCCGCCAGCGAGACCAAAATGGATGAAGAGAGATTTTGAGCAATCATGCAGCCAAGAATGGCCTGAGAAGAGATAAAGAAACGGTTATCAATGCGTACTGTTGCACCAAAGAGGCTCATGGTTACGCCAACCACCATCGGCCCAAGTAACATCGCTGCAGGGATGTGAAAATGCAACATCACCAGCGATAACAACAGAGAAAGAGTTAACAATATGACCCATTGGAAAATGGGAGAGCGTTCTGCCACGGTTACATATCCTGATAGCTAGCGCAGCGGAGACAGAGCCAACAAGGAAGTTACCGCTGATTGATATAAAATAAGTATATAACAATCAGACGGTAAATCTTTGATGGAAACGGGGTATCAGAGCCAATTACGGCGCTTAAAGTAGAGATAAGGCGCTAACGCCGCACACACCATCAGACCAATTGCCGCCGGATAACCCAATGACCAGTCCAACTCAGGCATAAACTTAAAGTTCATACCGTAGCTTGATGCCACCAGCGTTGGCGGCAGGAATACTACCGATACCACCGAGAATATCTTAATAATGCGGCTTTGTTCGATATTGATAAAGCCCATCGCTGCCTGCATCAGGAAGTTAACCTTCTGAAACAGGGATTCATTGTGAGGCAGCAGAGATTCAATATCGCGTAACACTTCACGCGCCTGATCCAACTGATTACTTGGTAACCGTGCTTTACGCACCAGGAAATTTAATGCCCGCTGGCTATCCATCAAACACAGACGTACTTTCCAGCCGGTATCTTCCAGCTCGGCTAGTGTGGACAGCGCTTCGTCATAGCCATCACCAGGATGCCCTTCCATAATAATTCGGCTCAGAGCTTCCAGATCGCTGTAAATATTTTCGATTTCATCGGCTAACTGTTCAATTTTAGTTTCGAACAGATCTAACAGCAGCTCATACGCGTTACCATCGATCATCGCCCGATTACGGGCACGCATCCGATAAAGGCGGAATGCGGGCAGATCGCGCTCACGTAGCGTAAACAAACGACCGTCACGAATGGTAAATGCCACGGTGGCGTTGCCGCCGCGGTCTTCGGCATCTTCGTAATAAAAGAAGGAGTGAATGTGCAGGCCATCTTCATCTTCGAAGAAACGAGCCGATGCCTCAATGTCGTCCAGTTCCGGACGCGTTGCCAGTGACTGACCCAGCTCTTCCTGAACGCGTTCCCGTTCTTCATCCTCTGGTTCCACCAGATCGACCCATACAGACGAGGCCAGATTATCGCCCTCGTCCAACTCTAAACGAGACAAGCGGCAATGATTTAATTGAAATGCGCTTAGCATAGCGTCATCCCTCTTTTACAGTGGAGATACAGACAACGCATTGAACAATCTGACATGCTGGCAAAAGCCATATTAATCAGACCTAGACTAGATCCAGCTCATTAGCGACGGGATAATATAGAGGTCGCTGACAACCACGAAGGCTATCAGCAAATAGGGATAGCCTTAGAAGTTGAACTTAATTAAAAGATCATTGAGCCAGTATCGACTGGGAATGTCCAAAGCTGTTGCCCCCATAGGAAAATAGTGCGCGCATGTTACGCCTTCGGGAAAAACTCTGTCAACCATTGGAAAGTATTTATTGTTTATTTTCGCACCGAAAATAGCAGGTATAACAGCCACAGCCAGCTTTTCATCTATTAATTCATTATTTTTTCTGGATTTTATAGTTTAAACCAAGCTCTGAATTCAAAAGAAAAGCTCAACCGGTGGGAACAACGAAAGAAGGGCGATTTTATGACTAAAAACATCAGGGTAATGGGGAATCAGCAACACAAGATCCATATGCCAATAAGTTAATGGCTATTCTAACAGGGTAATCGTCGGGCCTCGCCCGACGTTCTCAAAATCAGATAACTACAGAATGTCTAACCTGGCATAAGAGGCCACCAGCCACTTAATACCTTCGCCCTGAAATGCAATTTGCAGTCGGGCATGTTCACCACTGCCCTCAAGGTTGATGATAGTGCCTTCACCAAACTTAGGATGACGAACCCGTTGGCCCAGCTTATAACCGCTATCATTCTGACTTATTGGTGTACCCATTCGGCTGTGGCTTACCGGACGCGATACGCTGGCTCGCAGGCGAACCTCTTCAATACAATCTTCCGGCAGCTCACCCACAAAACGGGATGGGCGGTGATAAACCTCTTTACCATATAAACGGCGGGTTTCTGCATAGGTCAGGGTTAGCTTCTGCATGGCGCGCGTGACACCAACATAGGCCAGACGGCGTTCTTCCTCCAGCCTGCCACCTTCATCCAACGACATTTGGCTGGGGAACATTCCCTCTTCCATACCGACGATAAAGACCTGAAGGAACTCCAGACCTTTAGCTGAGTGCAGAGTCATTAACTGTACCGCATCCTGATAGGCATCTGCCTGTCCTTCTCCCGCTTCCAGCGCAGCATGGGACAAAAATGCCTGTAGCGGCGTCAAATCCATATCTTCATCCTGAAAGCTGAACTGGCGAGTTGCCGTCACCAGTTCTTCCAGGTTTTCTACACGAGCCTGGCCCTTTTCGCCTTTTTCCTGCTCATACATCTGACGCAGGCCCGAATCGCGGATAACTCGATCGGTTTGTACATGCAGAGGCAATTCGCTGGTTTCGCGGCCCAAGGCTTCAATTAATTCAATAAAACGCTGAATGGCTCCGGCAGCCCGACCGGCCAGTACCTTTTCCTGTAGTAAAGCAATAGATGCCTGCCATAGCGTAACCTGACGGTCACGGGCGGCATGACGGATAACATCCAGCGAACGATCGCCAATGCCGCGCGTTGGGGTGTTTACCACCCGCTCAAATGCAGCATCATCATTTTGATTAGCGATTAACCGCAGATAAGCCAGAGAGTCTTTAATTTCCTGACGTTCAAAGAATCGCATGCCGCCGTATATCCGATAGGGCATCGATGCCTGTATTAGCGCCTCTTCCAACACCCGCGATTGGGCGTTACTACGATACAGGATGGCACAATCAGTTAAAGCACCGCCGCTGTCCTGAAATGCTTTAATACGGCTGACCACAAAACGCGCTTCATCCAGTTCATTAAATGCACAGTAAAGGGAGATCGGTTCGCCTTGTTCGCCATCAGTCCACAGCTCTTTACCCAAGCGACCATCATTATTGGCAATCAGGGCGTTAGCCGCTTTCAGTATATTGCTGGTTGAACGATAGTTTTGTTCCAGACGAACGGTTTGCGCCCCCGGAAAATCATCCAGAAAGCGTTGAATATTCTCTACCTGTGCACCACGCCAGCCATAAATCGACTGATCGTCGTCACCAACAATCATCACTTTAGCGCTGTCACCCGCCAACATACGTATCCATGCGTATTGAATACGGTTGGTATCCTGAAATTCGTCCACCAGAATATTAGTGAAACGCTCACGATAATGATTCAGGATTTGAGGCTTGTGCAGCCATAGTTCATGAGCACGTAACAGAATCTCGGCAAAATCTACCAGGCCGGCCCGATCGCAGGCTTCCTGATACGCCTGATAAATACGCAGCCAGGTTCCTTCCGTTACATTGCCATAAGTATCAATATGCTGTGGGCGCAAACCATCATCTTTTTTATTATTGATGTACCACATGGCCTGACGTGGGACCCACTGCTTCTCATCCAGATTCATCGCCCGGATAATTCGCTTTAATAATCGCAGTTGATCTTCGCTATCCAGAATCTGGAAATCCTGCGGCAAATTAGCCTCAAGATGATGTGCCCGTAAAAGGCGATGTGCGAGACCGTGGAAGGTTCCAATCCACATGCCACCCTGACTAGTCCCTATCAGCTGTTCGATACGATGGCGCATCTCTGCGGCGGCTTTATTGGTAAAGGTTACCGCCATGATGGAATAAGGAGAACAATGCTCAACAGACAGCAACCAGGCAATACGATGCACTAATACACGAGTTTTCCCACTACCTGCTCCGGCAAGCACCAACATATTGGTACGGGGAGCGGCGATAGCTTCGCGCTGTTTATCATTTAAGTTTTCTAGCAGGTAGGAAACGTCCATTATTAGGCCATATACTGTTAATTTATACAGATGAATGGATAGATTATATCAATCGACACAATGATTCCAACCGGGAAATTTCAATATGGGGTAATAAACAGCCGGTTGGTTCATGCATAATGTTTCTTTCACGATCGTTAATCCAGCATGCCTGAAGGCCATGGCGTATTGCTCCGGCAACATCAGTAATCAGATCATCGCCAACATGCAGAATAGTTTCTGGCGCCAGTTTAAGCTGTTGGGCGGCATTCAAATACATATCGCCAAACGGCTTCGCCCGACCATCCGGCCCGGCACGTAACACCAGTTTAAAATAGTCACTCAGACCGAACATGTGCGGATTAGCATTACCGTTGGTGACGGCCACCAGTGGATAGTGTGTCGCCAACAGGCTCAATGTGGTGTGAGTAGATTGCGGCACATCAATACGGCTACGCCAGTAGCTGAAATGCTCCATGGTGAGTTCGGCCCCTTGTCGGGCATCATTATCGCTGTAGCCATGAACCTGCAAGGTGGTCTCAAACGCCCGACGACGCCATTCGCTGACATCGTGATAGATATCAGGCTCCTGCTCCAACAGTTGGTGACGGATTCGATTAAATCCCTCACGGCTTAAGTTAGCAACCTGAGGAAACTGTTGTTGCATAAAGCTAACCACTTCACGTTCAGTACGCTCAATAACCGGGCGATTATCATACAGCGTATCATCAAGATCGAAGGTCAGTGCTTTGACAGGCCCCAGCGGTCGATAAAAATGCATCAGGATTTCCCTCTCTTGGCGCGTGGATGAGCAGCATCGTACACCGAGCTCAAATGCTGAAAATCCAAATGGGTATAGATTTGGGTTGTGGAGAGGTTAGCATGTCCCAGCAGCTCTTGCACGGCCCGCAGGTCTCCGCTGGACTCTAACATATGGGTAGCAAAAGAGTGCCGCAGTTTATGGGGATGCACATGGCTGTTTACCCCCTGCTTAACCCCCCACTCGGCGAAACGCTTCTCCACATTGCGGGCTGAAATTCGGTTGCCATGTTTTGAGACAAACAGCGCATCATCATCTGGTGCATAAAACTCACGCATGGGTAACCAGCGATTCAACCAGGTTACCGCCATTCTGCCGATAGGCAATTTACGTTCTTTACTGCCTTTTCCTACCACCCGGATTTCACCCGAGTCCAGATTCACCTGGCGGCAATCCAAACCAACCAATTCAGACAAACGCAAACCCGCGCCATACATTAACTCCAACATGGTGCGATCTCTGACCGCCAGAGGATCGTTTAAATCGATATCCAGCAGATGATTCACTTCATCCACATCCATGTTTTTCGGTAGGTGGCGACCCTTACGCGGTGTTGAGATCCCTTTTGCCGGATTAGCCGTGATTTGTCCCTGACCAATCATCCAGTCCAGAAAACTGCGCAGAGCAGAGAGCCTAAGTGCCAGACTGGCTGATTCCAGACCGGAACGTTTGCTACGCGTGACCAGCATTCTTACGCCAGCGGCATCCAGTTTAGTCCAGTCCATTAGTCCAATATCAACCAGCAAAGCAATAAGCGCTGCCAGCTGCCGCTGATAGCTTTTCAGAGTATAAGGACTGAGTTGACGTTCAACCCGCAGGTAACGCAGAAAACTATCAACGGGATTCTGTAAGGATGGGCAGTTCAGGTCGTAGTGGTGTTCTGTCATACCGGCTCTATCCATCGGGATAGCAATCCGGGCAGAATCAGGCTGAGTTGATCGAGTATCAATGTGCCCATCCCCTGCTGATAATGCTGAGGGTCACGGCTGGTAAATATCACCATACCTAAATCACCTCTTTTTCCTAACAGGGATAACGCAACAGACCCAACCATTTTAGCCTCAGGCATTAATAACAAAATTTCCGGACTATTCAGTGGACCTAAATATTGATTACGGTTGCCCAGTCGCTGAATACGCATTGGTTCGAATGACTGACGCGGCAGGGAGAGATGTGTGAAATCTGAAGGCGCGCCCAGATGCCATTTCTCATTAAACAGGCGAATGGTGGCGTCAACCAGCCCCAGAGAACGAGCCCATTGCCGTAAGCGGTCTAATAGATCTTGCAGGCTATCCGCCTGTACCAACTGGCATTGCAGGTTAATCAGCCGGGTAAACAGAATCTCATTGGTGGTTGCCTGCTCCATCAGTAACGTAATCTCTTCTTCTAACTGCTCAATATGATTACGCTGGCGGCCCATTTGCCATTCAACTAATGAGATACTGTCTCTCACCGGGTGAGGAACCCGCATTTGTTCAATTTGTCGAGCATTACGAATAAAAAAATCAGGATTATTCAGCAGATACTGACTAACCATGTCATCGGTCAGGCTGACTGGTTGAATCTCCGAAGTTGATCCCTTTTTTTTACGTTGGCTCATAAGTGAATAAACCCATCATAAACATGTGAGGCAGGCCCTACCATGTACAGTGGATGTCCCGGACCTTTCCAGCTTATTTGTAAACTGCCTCCGGGAAGTTCAACTTTCACATTATCATCCAGCACGCCCTGCATAATACCCACGGCAACAGCAGCACAAGCACCGCTACCACAGGCTTGAGTTTCACCTGCTCCGCGCTCATAAACTCTCAGACGAATGCTTCCGCGATTGATGACCTGCATAAAGCCAATATTGGCTCTCTCAGGAAAGCGTTCATGACTTTCTAACAGCGGCCCCAGCTCTTCCACATTCGCGGTTTCTACATTATCTACCTGTAAAACACAGTGTGGGTTACCCATCGACACTACACCGCACAGCACCGTATGTTCAGCTGCACGAAAAATGTAGGTTTTCTCCATTTTAGCCGCACGGAAAGGCACATGTGAGGGATCAAAATCGGGTTCACCCATGTTAACGGTAACCAGATCGTCTTCACTGACAGAGAGCGTCATACGACCATTTTGTGTACTGACCCGAATATCCCGCTTATTGGTCAATCCTTTCAGACGAACAAAACGAGCAAAACAGCGGGCACCATTACCGCATTGTGCAACTTCACTGCCATCAGCATTAAATATCCGGTAATGAAAATCTAAATCAGGATCGTAGGGTGCCTCAACCACCAAGAGCTGGTCAAAGCCGACACCATAGTGGCGATCGGCCAGACGGCGAATCAGCTCCGGTGAAAAATAGACGTTCTGTGTCACCGCATCGACAACCATAAAATCATTGCCCAAGCCATGCATTTTAGAGAATTGCATTTCATACCCCACTTTCGACGACCTTATATATTACTGATTTA
The DNA here is from genome assembly GCF_004295645.1 of Limnobaculum zhutongyuii. NCBI lineage: Bacteria > Pseudomonadati > Pseudomonadota > Gammaproteobacteria > Enterobacterales > Budviciaceae > Limnobaculum > Limnobaculum zhutongyuii. Next base: position 314,734 of record NZ_CP034752.1, on the reverse strand, counting down.
TCGCCAGTTAAATTCTCGTCTTGCCGGGCCAGCTATTCTGAAGCTGTGAAACCAGAAAACGTACATCCTGATATATTATTTCACCAAATGCTCACCGCGCCACAAATCTTCAAAATTCTCTCGCTCACGCACCACATGAGCCTGTGCACCATCAACCATGATTTCTGCCGGACGACAGCGAGTATTGTAGTTTGAGCTCATAGTGAAACCATAGGCTCCAGCACTACGCACCGCCAGTAAATCACCTTGATTCAGCGTTAATTCACGATTTTTACCCAGAAAATCACTGGTTTCACATACCGGTCCGACAACATCATAGGTCTGACGCTGACCCGTTGGTTTTTCAATAACCGGAATGATCTTCATCCATGCTTCATATAAAGCAGGGCGAATCAGGTCATTCATACCCGCATCAACAATGGCGAAATGGTGATCGTCCTGATCTTTCAGGTACTCTACTGTGGTCAACATAATACCGGCATTGGCGGCAATCGCCCGTCCTGGTTCAAAGCAAAGCTCCAAACCTTCGCGCCCTTTCAGCTTTTGCAGTAAGGCAGCCGCGTACTCTTTCGGCTCTGGTGGTGTTTCATCGTCATAGCGTACGCCCAATCCACCGCCCAGATCCAGATGATGGATCTCAATTCCATCCTCTTTAAGCTGGTCCAGTAAAACCAATAATCGGTCAGTCGCGTCAAGGAAAGGCGAAAGCTCTGTGAGCTGAGAACCAATATGGCAATCGACACCTCTGACCGCAATATTTGGCATCTCGTTAGCTAAGCGGTAAACCTCACGCGCTTTTTGATAGCTGATACCAAACTTATTCTCTTTTAACCCGGTAGAGATATAAGGGTGAGTTTTAGCATCCACATCCGGATTAATACGCAACGAAATAGGCGCTTTCACCCCCATTTCACCCGCAATCTGATTGATACGGTGTAATTCAGGAATAGATTCCACGTTAAAACAACGGATACCCACTTCCAGCGCCCGACGAATTTCAGTCTCTGACTTAGCCACACCGGAAAATACAATTTTAGCCGGATCGCCACCAGCAGCCAGAACGCGCTCCAGTTCACCCTGTGAAACAATGTCAAAACCTGAGCCTAAACGTGCCAAAACATTCAGAAATGCCAGGTTGCTGTTGGCCTTAATTGCATAACAAATCAGATGAGGATGACCGGATAACGCATCATTAAATGCATGCCAGTGGCGCTCAATCGTCGCCCGAGAATAGATATAAAGAGGTGTACCAAAACGAGCGGCCAACTCTGCCACCGGTACATCTTCGGCAAATAATTGCCCGTCTTTGTAATTAAAGTAATCCATAGTGTCTGCCTAATCTGTTTTTTATGCTGTGTTTATCTGATACAACCGAAATACTCTGAATGTCCGCATCACGTCCCCTGCCGGTTACGTGATAAAAATAAATTTTAGCGGATAAACAAATGATCACTCTTTGGTCGCTTTATCACCCTGAGCATTATTTTCTGTTTGTGCAGGTTGTGATTGCGTCGGTTTTAGCGGAGACTCCTTCTTAGGCGGCTCGTCCGTTGGCATATATAAAGGCCCTTTCAAGCCGCAGCCAGCAAGCCAAAAGGTTGTCAGTACTAAGAGTGAGCAACGAAAAAATGTATTCATTAAAATAAGCCTGTGATTCATTTTGTTTAGCCCTCTATAATCGCAGCTAGATCACGAAAAGCAATAGGAATTCTGATTATGAATGATACTGAGTTTCATCAACTGGCAGAAAAATTGATGCATAACATCGAAGAGGCCATTGATAGCATCGATAGCGATGCCGATATTGATTATGAAATCAATGGTGGGGTGATGTCACTCTCTTTTGAGAATGGCACTAAAATTATCATTAACAAACAAGAGCCTATGCATCAAGTCTGGCTGGCAACCAAAAGCGGTGGATACCATTTTGACTACCGTGATGGTCAATGGTTTTGCGATCGCAGCGGGCAGGAGTTTTTCTCTGTGCTGTCAGAAGCCTGTACCGAACAGGCGGGTGAAGAGGTTTATTTGCGGGATTAATTTTTCGCAAATCAGGTGATTCAATTCAATATTAGACAATATTCCGGTCATAGCATCGTTGCGCAGAAGTGATTTACGCGCCGGCCGGAAAACTCTACATACTCGAGATCAGTAAATCAGAAGGTATGACTAAGAAGAATATCTTTTTTAGTGATCGGCACTGATGGCGCACTCAGCGGTGAAATTGAATTGCTGTTGAAAGGGATAATTCGCGCTTCACCCTCTGACTGAACAATCTGATAAAACTGCGGCAAGTTAAAATTGACCGAACCCGAACCATAAGTAAAACGTTCATGGGAAGAGGCGTAAAAACGGCTAACGTCGCATACCAACTCTTCAATACACCCCTGGCAGTTTAGATAGACTTCAACCCGATTTAGCTCATCCAGAATATAGATATTGAATCCCTTATCTGTATCTTCAAAGAAGAACTGGATAATCCCCTCGCTGGCAGAACCATCAATAATTTCGGGTAAATGTTCCTGACCTGCTTTTAGCTGAACCGGAATGCCGTTCAGCTTATTGTTGGAAATCGCACCATAAAACTCAACAGCATTTTCCAGCTTCTGCACTGAAACGCTCAGACGCTCAAAGAATAAACCCCAGGTTTGTCCTGCAAGGCGCAGTGCTTTAAAACGATTTGAATCCTGACGGGTACTGGATAAACGCAGGCTAATACATTCTGACACCAACTGTTGCAGGCGCGTCTGAATTAATCCACGCAGATGCTGGCTATAACAGAAGACGTCGACTGATTCAGGCGGCAGCGCATCCTGATGCATCTTACCCAGAATTGTTTTTAGCGCTTCAATCACCGCCTGACTGCCGCTGAAATGCAGAGTACGAACCTCATTCCATGAGTTGCGATACAGTAAATCTACGCTGCCAATCAGACACTGTTCCTGATTACCGAAACTGAATACATCCAATTTACCGAGGTCAAACGGTGGAGTATCTTGCTGCAACAGGGATTCTGTCGGGTCATTTTCCAGATTAACAATCAGTGCCAGATGTCGAATTTCACAAGGACTGTATAGCGCTTTTGGCGTAGGCGCCGGTACTCTTAATGGAAAATGTTTAGCAATATCAGCAACAAATACCTGCAGCTTTTCATCGCTGCAATACTGACTATTTTTAACATGCAGACGCGTATCCGGCGTCAACAACCCATTAAAATAGCTCCAGGCCACCAGTTTGCTCAGGTAGCGATTATATTCCAATGGCTGATGGCCAATAATAGAATCAACCTGTGGCGCCTGATTATACAGATACCATCCGGCACGATTTGCCCGGTCAATGGGTACCTGGATAAACGTGAGGTTTTTTTCTGACAGGTCTGGTGATATTTGTGGGTTTACTAACGTGACTTTGCCCGGTAAAGCTTCAAAAGCGGCATATAACTTACGGGTTAGTACGCCAATATCTTGTGGGCTGGCACTAACGCTTAAATTATTACGGCGGGCGAAACGAATCAGATTACGGTAGCTTTGCATCAGCGCATCCAGCAGCTCATTATGAGCATCGCGGACGCGTTCAATTTTCCAGTTGGCGCGATTGTCTAAAATCTGCATTCGCTCCGTATCCCAGCCCCAATCACGAGTTAACTGACTGAGAATTTCCCGCCGCCAGTTGCCCTGAGCCGGAATAGTATCTGTAGATTCAGACAGACGTTCACAAACCTTCATATAAAAACAGCGGCGAACCAGATCCAGACGGGCATCATCACCAATCGCCTGTAAATAGGTGGTCACTCTTTCCAGCATCATGTAATAGGCGTCCAGACTGAAAGAATCCAGCTCACCATTATGCAGACGCTGTTTAATCTCTATTGCCAACAGTTGTGACTGTGGGTATTGCCATGAATAGGTTTCAAGCAGCAAGGTTTTCAACACTGCTTTATAAGGCGAATCGATACTTTTATACAATTGCCACAGGCTGGCACCAAAATACTCTTCCGCAGAAAGCGAACCTAAACCACCCAGATCTATCCACTCATCGCGCTGTAGCGTCCCGTCGGCAAATAGTGCTGAAACATACTCTTCATAATTCATCTCCTGTTCATCGGGAACCACGTTCCATAAAACAGGCTTACCGGCTAAACGTACGGCACTACGATAAAATTCATCTAACAGCAGAATATGCAGGGTTGAACCACAGTCTTCATTATCCAGCTTACCGCTCTGATTTTGGCGAAAGCGGTTTTCATCAATCAAAAAGAAGTTAACTTCCACACCCAGTGAGGCAGCCCACTGTTCCAGCAGCAAGCATTTCGCCTGCAAAATAGTGCGTTCATTACCGTTCAGCCATGACTGATGACAGATCCAGATATCCAGATCGGAAAACTGACTTTGGCCAACCGAAGAAGTACTTCCCATGCTGTAAACACCCGTAATAGGCAGTGCCTGAGTAGCATGTTGATTAAGAGGAATATCGGTACTCTGACAGAAGTTCGTCAAATACTGTGTTTGGGCTTCATTAGGAACATAGGCGCAGATACCGTTAGGTACGATACCATCCTGATAACCAGGCATTTTGGGGTGGTGATAATGCAAAAAAACGGGCAGCAGCATGTAAACCTGCTGGAAAGCAGATCCCATATTCGCCATAGTCCGATCGATACGTAATTGATTTAACGTATCCAATCGCTGCTTTAATAGAGTCATATTAAGATGCAAGACGATTTGCCTGATTGATTCCCAAGATTGTTAAAGGAACTGCATTCTGGTTGCTCGTCCATTTAGCAAATACAATCGTTCATTGATTGCCAGAAACGTGATCAATTTAACACCTTGTGAGGTAGGCGTAAAGGTATTGCCCCCTTTCCTCACCGCTTCCCACACTATTTTGTTCACAATTCAATACAACATTCGAGGTAGATATCAGACCTTCCTGCTGAATAATAAATAATTTCAGCAAAAAGCATCGAGACTTCATTTTATTTCAAATGTTGATAATTATTATGCTGCGCTGACACCCAAGGCCCCAACTGGTAGAATGAGACGACATAATAAAAAGGTAATGATAAAGCATGTCTACTAACACTATTCGCATTGCGACTCGTCAAAGCCCACTGGCGCTATGGCAAGCACACTACGTCCGGGATCGTTTATTAGCTTTCCACCCAAACCTGACGGTTGAACTGGTGACCATGGTAACCCGCGGCGATATCATTCTGGATACGCCTCTGGCTAAAGTAGGTGGCAAGGGGCTATTTGTAAAAGAGCTGGAAATCGCCATGCTGGAAGGACGTGCTGATATTGCCGTTCATTCAATGAAAGATGTGCCTGTCGCTTTTCCGGAAGGTTTAGGTTTAGTCACTATTTGTGAACGCGAAGACCCGCGTGATGCTTTTGTCTCTAACCGTTTTAATTCACTGGATGATTTACCTGCCGGCAGCATTGTCGGAACTTCAAGCCTGCGTCGCCAGTGCCAACTACGTGCCCGTCGTCCTGATTTGGTCATCACGGATCTGCGCGGTAATGTTGGTACTCGCCTGAGTAAATTGGATAATGGCCAATATGACGCCATTATTCTGGCCGCTGCGGGCTTAAAACGTTTGAAGCTGGAACAACGTATCAGTAACTTTATGACACCAGAAGAGTCTTTACCGGCGGTAGGCCAGGGTGCGGTAGGTATCGAGTGCCGACTGAACGACCAAAGAACCCGTGAATTGTTAGCGCCACTAAATGATGCTGCAACAGAAACTCGGGTGACGGCTGAACGAGCCATGAATGCCCGTCTGGAAGGCGGATGTCAGGTACCGATTGGCAGTTATGCCGAGCTGGAGGGCGATGAACTTTGGCTCCGTGCTCTGGTTGGCGCACCCGATGGCAGTATAATGATTCGCGCGGAATGTCGCGGCCCTGCATCTGATGCTGAAAAAATGGGTATTGCTCTGGCTGAAGAATTACTCAGTCAGGGAGCAGATGAAATTCTGCAACGCGTCTATCAGGATAGTTAGTCCTGATGACCATACTGGTTACTCGCCCCTCTCCTGCCGGTGAAGAGTTGGTTGAACAACTCATTGCGCAGGGGATTAGTGCCTGTCATACCCCATTGATTAGCTTTGCCCCTGGTGACGAACTTAAAAACCTACCTGATTATTTGAATAATTTGCGTCAGGATGACTTACTGATCGTCGCTTCCCAACATGCGGTATATTACGCACGGGACAAATTACTCGAAGGATGCCATATCTGGCCTGATAATATAGATTATTTGGCTATTGGCGAGAAAACCGCCGGGGAACTTGAAAAAGTGATAAACCGCCCGGTAGCTCGTCCTGAAGGTCGCGAAATCAGTGAGCAACTGCTAAAATTACCCCAATTACAGCATGTTGCCGGTAAAAGAGTGTTGATTTTGCGTGGAAACGGCGGGAGGCCCTTTCTGGCAGAACAACTTCAAAAACGGGGAGCTGAAGTAACGTTTTGTGAATGTTATCAACGCCACCCGATACCTTATGATGGCGAAAAACTTTACCATCATTGGCAGCAGATGAACGTTAACACGCTGGTAATTACCAGTGGAGAAATGTTACAACAGCTGTACGAATTGGTTCCTGAACGCTATCGTAGCTGGTTACTTAGTTGCCAATTACTGGTAGTCAGTGAACGACTTGCTGCTCTGGCCAATACATTAGGCTGGATGCATTGCCAAATTGCAGATAATGCAGATAACGATGCGCTATTGCGTGCGCTACAACAAATTTAACTACGGGATGTGCCAAGATGACGGATTCAACGACCCCATCAGCACCAGTTGAGCAAGAGAACGTGTCAGCTGAAAAAGAAACAAATACTCAAACGCCAAAAGTCAGGCAAGGTAGCCGGTCTGGTGTTGCATTAGGAGCGATTGCTATCGCTTTAGTCATTGCGCTTGGCGGTGGTCTTTATTACCACGGTCATCAATGGGCTGCATCCCAGCAGGCAACAATACAGCAGTTACAGGCTCAAATTGATTCACTGAAAACCGGCCAATCGAAAGAAGATGGTCAGCTGTTAGCATCACAAAATGAGTTTACTCAACAGCTGAAAAATACCGAGAACCAGATAGCTGAGCAAAACAATAAGCTGAATGCTCAAATATCAACTCTCCAGGATCTACAGAATAAGGTCACGACTATCGCTTCCAGCGATAGCAAAATATGGCATCTGTCTGAAGCTGATTTCCTGGTCAAAATGGCTGCTCGTAAGCT